>NZ_HG422173.1:538641-679633 GCF_000341545.2 Nitrospina gracilis 3/211 | reverse complement strand
TCCTTGGTAAGGAAGGGAGGAGAAATCCGTTCGCTCTAAAAACGCAGGCCCATCGCCGTGATCCACAGCAGGCCGAGGCCGAACATCAGTACCGTCGCGTTCAGCCGCACCGACCAGCCGTGCAGCGAGCGGAATTTGTTCTGCAACGCCTCGTCCTCGCCGCCCGCCTCGCGCATCTGGTGTTTCAACTGCCGTGCCTGCGGATTGATCACCAGTCCCGCATAAAACGTGCACGCCGCCATGATGGCGATGAACGGCAGGCGCAGTCCCCCGGCGCCGCCGGGCGTGGCCAGTGCGGTTCCCGCCGTCAGCACGGCGCAGGTGTAACCGACGCCGTAATACTTGGGAAAGATGGCGCCGATGACGTCGCCCGCCTGCTGGCGGTCGAGCACCTTGAAGATCGACGGCGCGGTGAAAAACGAGAAGAAGATGACACTGCCAAGCCACATCACCAGCCCCAGCAGATGCACGAAAGCGAGAAAAGTGTTCATGAGGTCATGCCTTCAAAGCGGAAGCGATTTCGTTCACGATGCGTTGCGCCGCGTCCTTCGGGTCTTTCGCGTCGCGGATGGGCCGGCCCACCACCAGGTAATCCGCGCCCAGTTCGATCGCGCGGCCGGGGTGGCGACGCGGCCCTGGTCGTCCTGCAGGACCGTCTTGTCCGCCGGGCGGATGCCCGGCACCACGGTGAGGATGGGTCCGCCGGACTGCTTCTTGATGTCCTTCACCTCTTCAGCGGAACAGACGAACCCGGTCAGCCCCACGTCGCGGCTCATCAGCATGCGGTCCATCACCAGCTCGTTCACGGTGATCCCATCCGAATAACCCAGCGCCGGGTCGAGGTCGTGTGACGTCATGCTGGTGAGCACGGTGACGCCGAGCAGCTGCAGTCCGGGCTGCACCGCCTTGAGCGCCGCTTCCAGCATGGGCTCGCCGCCACTGCAATGCACGGTGAGGAATTTCACCTTGTGCTCGCCGGCGGCGGTGACGGCGCGCTGGACCGTCGCTGGAATGTCGTGCAGTTTGAGGTCGAGGAACACCGCCGCGCCGCTGTGGTCGTGCACGGCGCGGATGGCCTCGGGTCCGGCGCGGGTGAACAACTCCAGCCCGACCTTGAAGCACCCCACGGAATCGCCCAGCGTCTGGATGTAACGGACGGCGGTGGGAAGATCGGGTACGTCCAGCGCAAAGATCAGGCGGTCCTGCGGAGTGGGGTCAGCGGCCAATGCGGTCTTTTCCGGGTTCAGGTTTTATTGAGAGCGTTCAGGTTGTTCTGCGCCTCGGCCAGGGTGGGGTTTTTCTCCAGCGCCTGGTTGTACATTTCAATGGCTTGCTGGCGGCGTCCCGTGTTCTGGTACACCGCGCCCATGTTGTAGTACGCCGGGGCGAAATCCGGTTGCTCCTCCACGCACCTGTTGAAATTTTGAAGCGCCTTGTCGAATTGCTTCAGGTGCGCGTGAGCCAGCCCCAGATTGTAATACCTTTGGTATGGAAAGGGAAACCCGGAAACCGCGCGTTCGAGGTAATCGACGGCCTTGTCATAATGACCCTGCCGCAGGTGAATTTCCCCCAGCTTGTACATAGAGGCTTCGTCGTGCGGGTTCCACTTCACCGCCTGTGTGAGGGCGTCGATGGCTTTGGCGTCGTTGCCCAGCTGAAAATACGCCCGGCCCAGTTTGGCGTGGTAGTTGGCTTTTTGCGGCTGGGCGCGGGAAAGCGTCTCCAGCGGCTCGACCATGCCGCGCCAGTCCTCGAGGGTTTCGTAGGCGGCGACCAGGTTTTCCAGCGCCTCGGTGTGGCCCGGCTTCAGTTGCAGGGCGCGGCTGGAGGCGCGGATGGCGTCATGGTAACGGCCGAGGTTGGTGTACACCAGCCCAAGGTAGTCCTGGTACTCGGCATTCGCGGGGTCCTGCGAGGCCGCGGCTTCCAGTTTTGGAAGCGCCTGTTCGTATTTGCCTTTCTTGGCCAGCGCGACCCCCTGCTGGTATGACTTCGCCGCATCCTCTGCAGAATGGACGGCGGGGACGGTCGCCAACGTCATCAGGATCGCCAGGGCGGCGGCAAAAACTCCATGTCTGCAATCTTTCATTCGCATTCTGAACCTCCCAGTGCAAAGAGTTTCACAACCGGGTTCTTGTATTGGGGTCTTGTTATTAAAAATAAGTCCGGGCAGGCGTTTTGTAAAGCCACGCCAAATCATGGGGGCTTACCGCAATGCGGGGTCTCAATGGGTGAAGAATTTCAATCGGTTTGCACCACTTCGCCCAGGTGGCGCAGGATGCGCGCCGTCGCGCCCCAGATGCGGTGGGGTCCGAACCAGTACGCGAAATCGGAAGGCGGGTCCGCCACCGCTTCCTCGCGGAAGCTCTGCCACAGCGGCAGCAGCGGTGGTTGCAGGACCGCTTCCACTTCCTCCGGGTTGGGCGTGCAGACAGGCGGCGGGTCGCATAGAGCGACGAAAGGGGTGACGTCGATGCCGGTCAGCGTGCGCACCCCCGGCAGGCGTGCGAGCACGTCCTCCGGCGACACGTCCAGGTCCAGTTCCTCGCCGGTTTCGCGCAGGGCGGTGGTGAGAAGATCACGGTCGCCTTCCTCGAACAGCCCGCCGGGAAAACCGATCTCGCCGGGGTGACTGCGCAGGGCTTCCGAGCGTTTCATCAACACCGTGTGCGGGACGGCCTCCTGCCGGTACAGGATCACCAGCACCGCCGCCTGCCCCACGCCCGTCTCCACGCCTCCCCCGCGCATCGGAAAATCCGTGCGCAGGCGCGCGATCCATCCCTCCCAGTTCATACCACCCTCACCGCCGGGCCTGGCCCGATCATTTCTTCGCCCAGGTCTGTTTGTATTCGTCTTCGTTGAAACCGACCGTCACCGTGTCGCCATCGACGGCGATGGGACGCTTCACCAGCCGCCCGTTGGTGGCGAGGAGGTCCACCGCCTCGGCCTCGGTCATGGATTTCAGCCGGTCTTTCATGTTGAGTTCCTTGTACTGGACGCCGCTGGTGTTGAACAGTTTTTTCAGGCCGTAACGGGCGATGGCCTGTTTGAGCACTTTTTTCGGCGGCGGGGTTTCGGTGATGTCGATCGACTGGTAGGCGACGCCCCTGCCGTCGAGAAACTTCTCAGCCTTTTTGCACGTGCCGCATTTGTTGTAACCGTAAAACTTCATAACTGAATTCACTCCTAATCTATGAAATCCACAACGTTCCGGTTTGCCGTGCCATTTATAGCATGACCGGGAATTATCGGAAGGGCAAAACCCGGTAGCCGGGAACACCCCGCACGGGTCGCCCCCACCCCATCGTAAACCACAATATATGGGGGCCTTAGGTCATTCTCGCCACCAAGGATAGTATATTTTGCTTTACTTCCACAGGGGCGTGGTATAATGTGGCCTGACACGTCGAGGCACCACAACACCATTATTTTTAAAGGGTTTATTCCGCTTATGATCCTCAAGCAACTCGAACTTTCCGGGTTCAAATCCTTCGCCGACCCCACGCATTTGGATTTCACCCGCGGCTTCACCGCCGTGGTGGGCCCCAACGGCTGTGGCAAGAGCAACGTGTCCGACGCCATCCGCTGGGTCATCGGCGAGCAGAGCTCCAAGCACCTGCGCGGCACGCGCATCGCCGACCTCATTTTCAACGGCAGTGACAGCCGCAAACCCGTGAACCGCGCCGAGGTTTCGATGACCCTCGCCGACGTGCCGCCGGGCCTGCGCATCGCCAACATCCCGAACCTGTCGGAAGAGATCAAGGTGACGCGCTGTTACCACCGCTCCGGCGAAAGCGAATTCTACATCAACCAGGTGCCCTGCCGCCTGAAAGACATCACCGACCTGTTCCTCGACATCGGCATCAGCCCCAAGGTGCTGACCGTCATCGAGCAGGGCAACATCCAGGACATCGTCACCTCCAAACCCGACGACCGCCGGATGTGGATCGAGGAAGCCGCGGGCGTGCTCAAGTTCAAGGCGCGCAAGAACGAAGCCCTGCGTAAACTCGATGCCGCCGGACAGAACCTCGACCGCATCTCCGACATCGTGCAGGAGTTGTCGCGGCAGGTGGAATCGCTGAAACGCCAGGCGGCGAAAGCCGAACGCTACAAGCAATACCAGGCGGAGATCAAGGAATTGAGCCTCGACCTGTTCAGCCGCAGGATCCGCCGCGCCGAGCGCGACCTGGAAGAAATCGACCAGCGTCATAAGGCGCGCACCGAGCAGAAAACCGAGTGGAACGCGCAGGCCTCGACGCTGGAGACAGACATCGAGACGCTCAAGTTCGAAATCGACGAACTGGCCACCGAACTCAATCACAAAAAAGAAACGGTGCACAGCCTCAACACCGCCATCGGCAAGAACGAACACAACATCGAACTCAAGCAGGGCGAGATGAAACGCGCGCGGCAGGACATCGAATCCGCGGTCGGCGAAGTGGAGAGCATGAACGCCGAGATCGCGCAGAATCAATCCCAGTGCGGGGAACAAAGGGCGGAAGGCGAACGTTTGACTACAGTCATCGCGGAAAAAGAACAATCGCGGCAGGCCCTGCAACAACAGTACGAACAGACCCGCAACCGTCTGAACGAGCTCGACGGTCAGGTGAAGCAACTCGACCGCCAGATCATGGAACGCGTGCACCACATCTCGCGCAAGAAAAATGAACTCACCGCGCTGGAGACACGCAGGCAGGGACTGACCGACCGCGATCAGCGACTGGAGACCGAACTGAACGAAGTGACCGGACAGATCGCCGCACTCCAGACCGCGCTCAGCGAAGCCGACACGGGGTATCGCGAAAAGGCCGAGGTGTTCGAACGGCTGCAACGCGAGCAGGAGCAACTCACCCAGCGTGCCGCTGAATTGAAACAGCGTCTCGACCAGCAGGAAGAAGCCGCCCATGCCGCGCGCGAGCGGTATCTGGCGCAGAACTCGCTGTTGCAGTCCATGCAGGAGTTGCGCCGCAAGTTCGAAGGGTTCGGCGACGGCGTCCGCGCGCTCATGGCCAACGGCGCGGGCGAGCACGTCAACGGCCTGCATGATGTGCTGGTGGACGTGGTGAAAGCGCCGGCGGAGTTCGAAGCGGCGGTCGAAGCCGTCATGGGCGAAAAACTGCAAAGCATGATCGTCGATTCGTACACCGATTCCGTGGAGGCCATCCGCTACCTCGACCAGAACAAATCCGGACGCGGCAGTTTCATTCCGCTCCAGCCGAAATCCGCAGTGCGCCCGCCGCTGTACATGAACGGCAACCAGGGCGTCATCGGCCGGCTGGCCGACCTCATTCAAACGCGCGAGGAGTACCGCCCCATCCTCAACCACCTTCTGGGTCACGTGGTGCTGGTGCGCGACCTCGAAACCGCATTGCAACTGCACGGCCACAGCGAGTTCCAGGGAAGCGTGGTGACGCTCAAGGGCGAGGTGATCGACGACGAGGGCGTCGTCACCGGCGGCGCGCAGGATGACAACGACGCGGGGCTGTTGTCGCGCAACCGCGAGATGGAAGAGTTGACGGCCACCGTGGCCGATCTCAAGCAGGAGATGGACGCCCTGCAGGGCGAGGCCCTGCGCATGGAAACGGATCTCGCTACATTGCAGGAGCAGGTGCAGGCGGGAAGCAAGGCGGTGCACGCGGCGGACATCGAACGCACGCACCGTTACAACGAACTCGAGCAGATGAAAAAGGAAGCCGAGCGCCTGTCGCAGAAGCGATCGACCATCGAATACGAACGCACCAGCGGCCAACAGCAGTTGCAGGGGCTGGCCCGCGAGCAGGAGGCGTTGCAGGAGACGGTGACCACGGCGGAAGCCGAACAGCAGTCGGCTGAAACGATGCGCGAATCGCAGAGCCGCGAACTGGCGTTGCAGCGGGAGGAACTCGACCGCAAGGGGCAGGAGGCGAACCAGCTCAACGTCGAGATCACTTCACTCAAGGGGAAAGCCGAAAACCTGTTGCTGGAAGTCAAACGCCTCGAACAGCAGAGCGCCAACCTCGCAGAACGCATTGCGCGGCGGCAGGAAGACAGCCGCAGCAACACGCAGAAGATCACCGAGTGTGAGGAAGCAATTAAAGGATACGAACAGGCCATCATGGAGCAGGTGCGCGAGAAGGGCGAGCTCAGCCAGGTGATCGTCTCCGAGGAAGAAACGCTGAACGAAAAGGAAGAAACCCTCGACGCCCACGAAAAGCAGGCGCGCGAACTGGTGAAACAGATTCAGGAGATCACCGAGGAAATTTCGCAGATCGAATTGAAACGTTCCGAGACGCGCATCCAGATCGCCCACATCGAAGAGAAGGTGTGGGAAGATTTCCACGTGTCGGTGGATGAGATGAAAGGCCGCGAGGAAAAGGACATCGACGAAGACGTCGCGTCCGAACAGCTGGCGGGGCTGAAAGACAAGGTCGCCAAGATGGGCGAAGTGAACCTCGCCGCGCTGTCCGACTTTCAGAAAGCCAACGAGCGTTACCTGTTCCTGCAGAAGCAGGAGGAGGACCTCGCCGAATCCATCCTCAGCCTGCACCAGACGATCGAGAAGATCGACAAGACCACGCGGCAGTTGTTCGCCGACACCTTCGAGCTGGTGAACGAACGTTTCAAGGCGAACTTCGAGCGCCTGTTCTCCGGCGGCCGCGCGGAGCTCATCATGCTCGACCCGAGCGATCCGCTGGAGTCGGGCATCGATATCAAGGCCAGCCCTCCCGGCAAGACCATGCAGAACATCCAACTGCTCTCCGGCGGCGAAAAGGCGATGACCGCCATCTCCCTCTTGTTCGCCATTTTGCAGGTGCGGCCCAGCCCGTTCTGCCTGCTCGACGAGGTGGACGCGCCGTTGGATGAAGCGAACGTGACGCGTTTTCAGGACATGCTGAGCGAGATGGCCGACAAGACGCAGTTCATCATGATCACCCACAACCAGAAGACCATGAGCTTCGCCGACACCCTGTACGGCGTCACCATGGAAGAACGCGGTGCCAGCAAGGTCGTCTCCGTCCATTTGAATAACTGAAATCCGCTATGATTTCCCGTCATCACCACCTATTAAAGTGGATGACGGTGTTGGGCCTGCTGGCATTGTCCGCCTGCATTCCTTTCACACATTTCCCCCTTTCGGATAAGGAAAAGGTCGAAAAGGATCCCCGCTTGCCCGGTGCCTGGGTCCATCGTTTTGATGGTGGAGAAACTATTCTACATTTCTCCAACTATCCCAAGGGACAGGCGCAAGAAATGGTTTATGTGGAGTTCAGGGATAGTGGAGGGTTGTCTTTTTTGGCGAGCCGGGTTTTCAGCGCAAAAGTGGGTGCGGAGAGTTTTCTTAATATTGAGCTCACTTATAGGTTCGAAATCAAAGAGAATGAAATTCCCATTCACATGCTCGCTTCATACCGGTTTGATGAGGACATGAAGCTTTATATCAAGCCTTGGACATTGGAAGAAATAGTCCAAGGTCTTCAGGAAGAAAAATTTTCCGGGACCTTGATTGAAAAACAAGACAAATATCTTATCGTGCAGGATAGCCAGGGCCACAAAATGAAGTTCTTCAATCCCGAAGACGAAAAGAAACTAGCGAAGTGGACAGGACCTTTTAAAAAGATCATGACTCCGAAGGTTTTGATCGTCGAGTGAGGATTCCTCATAAAGGTTCTTCGTCGCCTGCGGCTCCTCAGGAAAAGAACTGAAGGAAAAAGCCCCCCAGACCCCTTCGGAGAAGGGGGAGCCGATGCCCTCCCTTTTCCTGAGTTATGTTCCCCGACCCGCGTTCGCACTTCCCCGTATTAGCCCATTTCCTCAGGCGTCGCCTGTTCCCTCCAGGCGTGGCCCGGCTCCCTTGCAGGGAGTGGCAACGGGCTGTGACTCCATCGCCAATTGCAGATTGTCAGTGCGTTATAAATCCAACCTGCTTCCTCCGGACGAGGTCCGGTGGTATAATCCCCTCACCGCGATCCTTTCATATTTTTTGCACACGGCATCATGGCGGAAGCGAAAGACATCGACGACAGTCTCGAGTTCCTGCGGTTCTTCGAGAAGTACACGGAGAAGGAAGACCTTTTGCAGGTCATCCAGCACCGCCTGGAAAAAGACCCGGCGCGCCTCGACCTCACCCGGCAGGTGATGAGCGAGAGCGATTTCCAAATGCTGGCGGAACTGCAACCGCTGGCACGCGTGGGTTACCTCAACCTGTCCGAGACGGGACTCAAGACCGCCGGCATCCAGCAGTTGTGCACGTCGCCGCACCTGGGCCGGCTGGAAACCCTCGAGCTGGGAAACAACAACGTCGATGACGACGGCCTGTTCTTCCTGTCGCGCATTTCCCTGTTCGAAAACCTGAAGACCCTCAATCTCGCCAGCAACGAAATCGGCCCGGTGGGAGCAAAAGCCCTGTCGTTGAGCAAGACGCTGGCCAACCTGGAAACGCTCGACCTCTCCTACAACCGCATCACCCCGCTCGGCATCAAGGCACTGACCAACTCCGACCTCGGACGCCGCCTGCGTTGCCTGAAGCTCGCGGACATCGGCCTCGGTGACGACGGCGCGGAGCAGTTGTCGAAGTGCGGTCAGTTGGCGGGGCTGGAGACGCTCGACCTTTCCGACAACAACCTCACCGACCGCGGCGTGGAGTACTTCGCGCGCGCCAACGTGTTTCCCAACCTCAAGCGGCTGATCCTGAGCAACAATCCCGTCGGGGACGACGGCGTGTACGCGCTGGCGGAATCGGAGTTGTTCGAAAACATCGAGGAGCTGGAGTTGCGGTGCGCGGGACTGACGGCGGACAGCGCCATCACCCTCGGTCAGTCCCGGCACTTCAAGAACATCCGCAGGCTGAATCTGAACAACAACGACATCCGTGCCGAAGGCACGTCCGCGCTGGTCGCCTCCGCCAACGTGAAGAACCTGGAAGCGATGGACCTGGGCGAGAACCAGTTGAACGCGGAAGGTGCGGTGGCGCTGGCGGAAAGCCCGAACGTGACGCACCTCAAGGAACTCCGGCTCAACAACAACAACATCGCCGACGAGGGCGTCGTCGCACTGGCGCAGTCGCAGTACCTCACCGCTTTGGAGGAACTGTACCTCGAGCAGGACAACTGGATCCGTCCGCCCGGTGCCAAAGCCATTGCCGAGTCCACCACGTTTTCCAACCTGCGCGTGCTGGTGCTGGGACTGAACGTGATCGGAGACGAAGGCGCGCGTTACCTGGCCGAGTCCACCACCCTCAAAAGCCTCACCTTTCTCAACGTCATCGGCAACAAGCTGAGCAATGCCGGTGAAGACACCCTGCGTTACTCCGAAACCCTGAAGCTGAAACAACTCGAACTGGTATGACCGGGCCTTGTGGGGAACCGAGTCAGGCGCGAAGCAAAAAGGCGATGCCTGAGAAAATTGACGTGCGCCGCAAGGCTGGTTTCCATTTATGAAAAGGAAGGGGGAATCCGTTTTCTCTTCAATTGAAAATCAGCGGCCGTACTTGTCCTGGTAGTAGGTGCTGTAGGCGGGGCTGTAGATGAAAGTAGCGAGGATCGACAAATTGTCGCGGTCGATGGTGACGGGGAAAGGATAATAGGGTGCGGCGTTTTTCACCGCGTTCACCGCCGCGTCATCCAGCAGGTTCGAACCCGATGCGTCCACCAGCAGGACTTCCAGCAGGCGTCCGTCGCGCGAGATGCGGAAGCGCAGGGACAGGCGGCCGTTGATGCCGTGGCGCGCCGCTTCTTCCGGGTACGTCCACACCCGCTCGATCTGCTGCTTGATGCGCTGGAAGTATGATGCGTACTTGGCTTCCTTGGTGTTGAGCGAGATCACCTCGTCCTCGTCGTCCGGATTCTCCGATTTCATGGAATCGGCGTCGATGGCGGCGTACTTCTCCGGATCGAATCCGTCCAACAGCGCCAGCGTGCTCTCCGAATACTTCTTCGTCACTTTCTTTTCCTGTGTCTTTTCCGGTTTGGGTTTGTCAAAACCGGTTTTCGCTTCCTCAAACGTTTCGCGCGGCGTTTTGGGCGGCGGGATCAGGAACTCCTTGCTCAACTCCATCCTCTTCTCCGGCTTCGGCATGGTTTCCGGCTTGGGTTTGGGAATGAGCGATTTCTTGCTGGCGTGAAGATGGTTGTTTCTTTTTTCGATGTTCGACTTGGACTGGCTGTTGGCGTTGGAGATCAGTTCGGATGACTTAGGCGGTTCCTTTTCCTGCGGCTGGACCGGGTCCACCACCTGCGGCGGTTTTTCTTTTTCTCTTCCGGTTCTTTCGGAACGTATTTCACCTTCACCGGCGGATGCTCCGGCGCTTCCGGCGGACCGGGCGGAATCATCTGGTACGCGGTGAACGCCGCCAGATGAAGGCCGAGCGACAACACCACGTACTGCTTGATCTTCGGTGGCGGTTTGATAGGAAATCGCATAGGTCCCTATTGTAATGCCCTCCTCTGGCCAGGGAGGGGAAAATGAGGGCCTGTGCCGCAAACTCCCGTTTGAAAGAAACCCGGGTCGGACCATCTGGAGAGCGGGTTTGCAGCCGGAAAGGCCTCTATAACTTTATAATATTCAATGTGTTATGGCAACCTTAAAGCCCGCTGGCCCTTATTTTCCCACCGGTTTGAATGCTGCGGTTTTTTCCCTGTACCAGCGGTGTGCGTTGGGTACCAGCGGCGAGTGCAGGTTGGGCGTGTCGTAGCGGTGCCCGTCGTGAAACGGGACGTGCGGCATCTCGAGCGTCCGGTAGAGGCCGTTCAGGTACGCCGGGAAATCGGCGTACATGGCGATTCGTTCTTTCAAGGCCGGCATCGCTTCCCGTTTGAACTTCATCAGCTCGCGGCCGAAGGGATGGATCGACGCCAGCCCGTTTTCCTCGCCTTCCTCCCGCACTGCGAAGTGGACGAGCGATTCGAAGTCCTCCCAGTCCTCCAGCGCATCGACGTCGGAGACGTACGCCGGGTCGTCGTGAAACTTGGCGACGAACGGCGTGTCGAGGAAGATGGACGCGCCCTTGTTGAAATTCTTGAGGTGCATGCCGAACTTGTGTTCGTCGTTCATGCGGTAGGTGCGCAGGTCCGAGTCGAAGTGGCGGAAGTGCGACGCCAGCACCGGGAGCAGGCGCAACATGCGCGCGGGGGAGGTGAGAACCTTGTGAATGCCGGCGTTCAGGATCTTGCCGTCCTTGCGCGTCTCGTGCAGGAGTTCGATGATGTCCTCCTCAATCGCCGCGAGGTTGATGGGGTACACGTTCGGTTCCTTCACGTCGTGCAGACGCCCGGCCTTTTCGTCGATCACACGGTAATGGTAGTTGCGCTGCACGAACTCGCTCGCCGGGTCTTCCTTGAAACGCGAAAACATCGCCTGCCGCGAGTTGAGCCACAGGATGAGATTGTGCGTTTTGAGGTCTTTGTCTTTCAGCACGCGATCCAGGTCGTACATGAACGGCAGGTCGCCGGGCTGGAACAGCACCAGCTCGTTCGGCGCCAGCGCCAACGCGTTGCGTCCGAGCACCAGCGTGTTGATCAGCACCAGGTTGTCCGGGTCCTCGTGCACGAACTGGACGTTCTTGCCGCACGGTCCAATCACATCCAGAAACGCGTCGAGCACCGTCTTCACTTCCTTCGAGCCGACGACGACGATCTCTTTCAGGCCGGACACCATCAGGTTGCCCAGCGCGTAGCACATGAGCGGGATGCCGTAGATGGGGAACAGGAACTTGAGGCGGTCGATCTCGTCGTCGCGGGCGCGCAGGATCAGGTGGCTGATGCCTTTCTTGCCCTGCGCGATTTCGCGGCGCGCTTTTTCGATGGCTTCCTTGTCGGCCAGCTTGCGCGACTCGTAGGCGTTGTGCGAAAAGCTGACGATGCACTTTTCAATGGTCGGGTGATTCATGCGGTACAACCGTGCGGAGGCAGAGACCCTTCTTCCGGCGGCGTCCGGTACGGGAGGGTTTTCTTAAATTCAAAACAGTGGGTTGATTTTAAAGGTCTAATTATACACAACCGGAAGCGGCGCACCAATCGCAAACCGGCCTGTCCGGAAGCGGAAACAGGCAAAGTTTGCGGTCCGCAAAAAAACCTTGACCTTTTATATTTCCGTAAGTTGGGGTTTTCGAGGGGGTTCGGGTAAAAGCTTGTCTATCTGATTTTTTAATCATACAATTGAAGTATCATTCGTGGAAATAAGGATTTGTGAAATGGGCGACCCGACTCACATCATTGAATTGATTGACCGGATTCTGGAAGAGACCGAGGACCAGCCGGAGCTGCAGCAGAAGATCTTCGACCTGCGCGACGCGCTCCTGGCGGCCCAGCAGTCCGCCCAGCAGTACAATCTCAAGATCAAGACGCTGGAGGAAACCATCCGCCAGCTCAAGTCGCCCGCGCACCGCATCGGCACGGTGCTCGGACCGGGCAACGACGACCTCGTGCGCCTGAACGTCGGCGGCACGGAATACCAGGCGGCGGTCTCGCCGGAGATTCTGGAGAACGGTCCCCTGCAGGTCGGCGACCAGGTGGCGGTGAACGAAGGCTTCGTCGCCATTATCAAACTGCCCCGGCCCCAGCAGGGACCCATCGCGCGCGTCGTCACCCGCCTCAAGGACGGCCACTGGATGGTCAATGGCGGCACCGGCAACACCGAATTCATGGTCCAGGCCTGCGACGACCTGAAAGAAGAAAACTTCCGCGAAGGCGACGAGATCATTCTCGATCCCACGCAACGCGTCATCCTGAAAGCCCTGCCCAAGCGCGAGCAGAAGCTGGTGGTGGAAGACGAGTTCGTCACTGTCACCTGGGAGCAGGTTGGCGGGCAGGAAGACGTCATCAAGGAAGTGCGCAAAGTCATCGAGTACCCCATCCTGCACCAGGAAATCCTGGACAAGATGGAATACCGCATGCCCAAGGGATTCCTGTTTTACGGTCCCCCCGGTTGCGGCAAGACGCTCATCGGCAAGGCCATCCTCTCCGATATCGTGAACAAACTGAAAGAACAGAGCCACGACCTGAAGGACCTGGAAGGACGTTTCATCCACGTCAAAGGTCCGGAGATCCTCAACATGTGGCTGGGTGAGTCGGAACGCAAGGTGCGCGAGATTTTCAAGAAAGCGCGCGACTACCGCGAAAAGGGACAACTGCCCTTCATCTTCATCGACGAAGCCGAGTCCGTACTCGGCACACGGCAGGCGCTTCGCGTCAACAACATCTCGAATACGCTGGTGCCCATGTTCTGCGCGGAGATGGACGGCATCCAGTCGGTGCGCGACATGGTGGTGATTTTGGCGACGAACCGGCCGGACCTGATCGATCCCGCCATCCTGCGCCCGGGGCGCATCGACCGCAAGATCAAGGTATCGCGCCCGGACCGCGGCGACTGCGAGGACATCCTGAAGGTGTACCTCAAGAAGGACCTGCCCATCGAGGGCGAATCGCTGGACGCATTGATCGGGCCGTTCCTCGACACCCTGTTCGGCACCGCGCCGGAGCAGGAGGCCCTGCTCCTCACCCTGCGCAACGGCGAATTCAAAAAACTGTACTGGAAGGATTTCATCTCCGGCGCCATTCTGGAAAGCATCGTTCTTCGCGCCAAGGAACGCGCCATCGAGCGCGCGATTGCCGGGGAGCCGCTGATGATCAAAGTGGACGACCTGTTGAAGTCGCTGGAACACGAGTTCGTGGAGAACAACGTACTGCCTGCGGATTCCAATATGGAAGACTGGCTCCAGCTTCTCGATTTCGATCCGAAGAACGTCGTGCGGGTGCGTCGTCCGCGCGATTCGGATCAGGCCGCGCACCAAACCATGAGCCGGTCGATCATATGAGTGTTGCCGTTCCCCTGCTGGGACTGGAAACCGAATACGGAATCATCCGCGAAGACCTGGAGGATTCCGATCCCGTTGAAGAGTCAATGGCGCTCCTCCAGCAGTGTCCTCTGAAAAGCGTGTTCCGCGGCTGGGCGTACAGCCGGGAACGCACGCATCTGGATATGCGCGGGTTCACCGTGAACCACCTGGCGCAGGATGAAGAGGAAGACGAGTTCTGTGCGGAAGACCGCAAGCGGCCGTACAGCTATTGGGAAATGAAGTGCGACCGGGTGCTGGTCAACGGCGCACGGTTTTACAACGACCACACGCATCCGGAATACAGCACGCCGGAGTGCCGAACCGTGTTCGACCTGGTCACGCACGACCAGGCGGGCGACCGCATCCTGCTCGAATGCGTGCGCCGCCGGAACGAGGAGCTGGGCGGTCCGCACGTGCAGGTGTTCAAGAACAACACCGACTACAGCGGCCACAGTTACGGCACGCACGACAATTACCTCATCCCGCGCCGGCTCGACTTCGATGTGTGGGTGCGGGGATTGGTGCCGTTTCTGGTCACGCGCCAGTTGTACGCGGGCTCGGGCAAGGTCGGCACCGACGGAAAAAAAGTCGAGCCGTTTTCCGGTTTGCAGTTGGGACAGCGCTCGGATTTCATCGAGTGCCTGCTCAGCATCGAGACGATGACGCAACGCCCCATCGTCAACACGCGCGACGAACCGCACGCGGCGACCGACCGGTACCGGCGGTTGCATTTGATTCTGGGCGATGCCAACATGTCGCCGTATGCGACGGCACTCAAGGTGGGCACGACGCGGCTGGTGCTGGCGCTCATTGCCGATGAAACACTGGAGATGCCGCCGGAGCTGGCCGAGCCGGTAACCGATGTGCAGCGCACTTCCCGCGACCGCACCGGCATGGTGCTGTTGAAACGGGAAAACGGACGCACCATCACGCCGCTCGAAATCCAGGGCTGGTACCTGGAGCAGGCGAAGAAAAACCCCGGCCGCTTGGGTGACGACAAGGAAGAGCAATGGATCGTTCAGGAATGGGAGCGCACGTTGAACGATTTGAAAGAGGGCTCCCACAAACTGAGCGACCGCATCGACTGGGCCATAAAGGAAGGCCTGTTCACCCAGTTCATCGAGACCGAAGGGCTTTCGTGGGATGACCCGGTTCTGCAAAGCCTCGATCTGGAGTATCATAATCTGGATCCGGAGCGCGGCCTGTACTACGGTCTGCTGGAAACCGGGGAGCTCGCTCCCTTCGTTCCGGAAGAGGACGTGGAAAAAGCGATGCACAATGCACCGGAGGGCACGCGGGCGCGTATCCGCGGCCTCATGGTCGATCAGGAGCAGGACAATATCCGGAGCATTCACTGGACGGGTATTGAGTTCAAGAACGGTGACTATCTGGACCTGACGGACATCATCCACCAGGAGGATGTCGAACAGGCCCTGGAAACCAATAAGGAGTTGTTCGCATGGAAATGACCGATCCCCTGCGCAGGGAAGAAAAGAAAGAGTCTTCTCCCGATCCCAAGGAAGAAAGCGGTCCGTCCCGGCCGGACGTATCCCGTCCCGGGCGCGACAGTCTGCTGAAGCGCATGAAAAAAGTGGACCCGAAGCAGTCGGAGAAATACAAACAGCGAACCGGTCAATGAGCGATTCTATACTTCATTCCCAGGGGCCGGGGGATTTCTACGAACTTCTCAAACGGTCGGGGTACCAGTGGGCCTCCGCACCGGAGAATGGAACCCCGGTGGACGCGTCGCAGCTGATGCACGGCACCACGGTGCTGGCGTTTCATTACAAAGACGGGGTGGTGGTTGCGGGCGACCGGCGCGCCACCGCCGGCAACGCCATCATGTACGACCGGTGCGACAAGGTCATCCCCATCGACGACTATTCCCTCATGGCCATTGCGGGCGTTCCCGCCACGGCTTTCGAGATGGCCCGCATTCTTTCCCACAACTTCGAGTACTACCGTCGCTCGCAGTTGCAGTCCCTCAGCACCGAAGGCAAGATCCGCGCGCTGTCGAAACTGCTCAAGGACAACATGGGCATGGCCATCCAGGGTGTGGGCGCGGTGAGCCCCATCTTCGCCTCCTACGACCTCAAGGAAAAGAAAGCGTACATTTATTTTTACGATCTCCTGGGCGCGAACTTCGAGATCCGCACGCACACCGCCACGGGTTCCGGTTCGCCGGTCATTCGCGGCGTTTTGGAACACGAAGACCTTTGGGGCGCGCGTCCGCTCGCCGAGCGCGATTTCAAGGAAGCGTCGATGCTCGCCGTGCGCCTGTTGCAGACCGCCGGCCAGTTCGATTCCGCCACGGGGCAGGGCCGGCCCGACGACAAGATCTATCCCGTCGTGGCCAGCATCACCGGGGAGGGTTACCGCTTCCTCGAAGACAACGAAATGGAAATCCTGTTCCAGGAATCGATGAAGAGGAACGCCTGAATGTTCGAAGAACCGTTTCGCTGGATGGAGGCCATCTCCACCCGGCACAGCTACGTCCAGGAAAAACTGCGCAAGGGACAGCCGGTCATCGCGGTTCCGTTCAAAGAAGGCGCGTTGATGATTGGGTTCACGCCCCAGCCCGGAAAAATTTTTGAAGTGTACGACTGCATCGCGCTGGGCAGCCTCGGTCATCCGGCGGATGTGGAACGCCTGCGCATGACGCTGCTCGACATGGCGCATCTGGAGGGTTTCAACCGATCGGAGAAAGACGTCACCATCGCCCGCCTGCTGCAGTTCGGCGTGGCCCCGGCGCTCAAGCAGAACTTTGAAGAGGTCATGCGCGCGCCGTACCTGGTGAAGCTGTTGCTGATGGAGATGAACTTCGAGGACCGGCCCCTGTTCTTCCGCCTCAATTACGACGGATACTGGGAGATGTTCAAAAAGGGCACGGTGATCGCGGGCAACAGCAAGGAATCGGAGTTCATCGAAAAAGAAATTGGAAAACGTGATTTCGCTTCGCTACCCTTGGAACAGGCACTGGTGGAAGTCAGCCGTCTTTGGGAAGAGAGCAAAAAGCAGGGGACCGAGGAAGAACCGGGAGCGGAAAAGGAAACGGCCATGACGCTGGCCGAAGTTTTCGAGAATTGGACATTGGAAGCGGCGGTGTTGACCACCACCCGGAAAAAGTCTCTATTCCGGTGGGTCACTTCCAGTGAATTGGAAACGCTCAAAAAAACCTGCGTGTGACTTATGAAACGGCGAATCTACGGCATTGAAACGGAATACGGCCTCCTCATCAAAGAGGAGGACTTCAAGTACGGCCCGATAGATGTGGCGGTGCGGGTCAAGAACCACATCTTCGATAAAAAGCAGGGCGTGCTGGACCTTCACTACCGCGCCAACGACGAGCCGCCGGGCAACGGCGGCTTTCTTGTTAATGGCGGCCGTGTGTACCTCGATATGGGTCATCTTGAATACGCTTCGCCGGAATGCTCCAACCTCACCGACCTGGTCACCTTCGACCGCGCCGGCGACATGGTGGTGCAGGAAGCGCTGGAGGATCTGGGCTGGGGCGACCAGGTGGCGTTCATCAAGAACAACGTCGATCTGGAAACCAACGCCACCTTCGGCTGTCACGAGAACTACCTGGTCAGCCGCGCGTTCCAGTTTGACAACCGCGAAAACCTGCGCCTGCTCGCGTCATTTCTGGTGACGCGCCAGATCTACGCCGGGGCCGGGCGCACCGGTGCCTGCAACCCGCAGCCGTTCCGCGACTGGGACGACATCCACCAGGCGAAGAAAGACACGGAGGAAGTCCACTTCCAGCTCTCGCAACGCGCCGACCACATTCCCAACGAATTTTACCGCTGGGTGCAGTACAACCGCGCCATCGTCAACACGCGCGACGAACCGCTGTCCGATCCCAGCAAGTACCGCCGCATTCACCTGCTGGTCGGCGACTCGAACATGAGCGAGTTCGCCACCGCGCTCAAGATGGGCACGACGTCGCTCATGATGGAATTGATCGAGCTGGGCGTCGCCAACCCGGACTGGATTCTCGCCGATTCCGTCGCCGCCATGCGGTCGATCTCGCGCGACCAGGATTTCAAGTGGCACATTCAAATGCGCGACGGCAACCAGAGCACCGCGCTCGAGTTGCAGTGGGAAATGCTGAAGACGGCGAAGGAATACCTCGCCGGGGCCAACGCCGACGCCGACTGGGTGATCGAGGCGTGGGAGTCCGTACTCACCGACCTGCCGAAGGGTCCGGAGCATCTCATAGGGCGCGTTGACTGGGCCGCCAAGTACTGGCTCCTCACCGAGTTCATGGAAACGGAAAACCTGGGCTGGAAGGACCCCTGGGTGAAAAGTCTCGACCTCGAGTACCACAACCTCAATCGCAACGTCGGGCTTTACTGGGGACTGGAAGAAACCGGCGACGCCAACCGCAAGACCACCGATGCCGCCGTCGAGCATGCCAAGCACAACCCGCCGCGCGGCACGCGGGCGGACGGACGCGGCGAACTGGTGAAGCGCCTGGTGGAAAGCCAGACGGGGTACCTCATCGACTGGATCGGCTTCCGCCTCAATAAGGAAGAACCGTTTCTGATGCTGGACCCGTTCGTGTCCTACAAAAAAGACATCAAAGCTTACCTGGAACGCATGGACCTGCAGCAACCATTCGACCGCGACAGCTTTTTCCGTTGATCCCCGTCACCGCCGGCTCGGCGGCATTCTCCTTTTCACTGCCATTTTGAGGGCCGTCTCCCTTCCGGGAGGCGGTTGCTTTGTCTCTTCCCACGTTATAAGATGGGTTTATAGCCAACATTCATTTTATGGAGACGGTGTGAGCGACTGCCTGTTCTGTAAAATTTCAAAAGGGGATATCCCCGGTGACAAGGTTTACGAGGACGACAACGTTTTCGCGTTCAGGGACATCAATCCGCAGGCGCCGACGCACATCCTCATCTGTCCGAAAAAGCACATGAGCACCATCATGGACATGGATTCCGAGGACGAACCGATGATCGGTTCCATCTTCTCCGTCGCCAACACCCTGGCAACGGAGATGGGTCTGGAGAAAGGCGGGTTCCGGCTGGTGCTCAACTGCGGTTCCGGCGCCGGGCAGTCGGTCTTTCACGTCCATTTCCATTTACTGGCCGGACGGCCCATGAAATGGCCTCCAGGTTGAAATCATGATCACCCTCGACGAACTTTACGAAAAGCTGAAACCCATTCGCGTCGGCAACCCGATCTGCGAGTTCACGCGCGAGCACTGCGAGCGCATCTGGCCCACCATCGAGCGCATCCGTGAACTCAAAAAGGAAAAGAACGCCATCATCCTCGCCCACAACTACGTAGAGCCGGAAGTGCTGTACGGCGTGGCGGATTATTCCGGCGACTCGTACGGCCTGTCCAAGAAAGCCAAAGCGTCGGATGCGGATGTCATCGTGTTCGCGGCGGTGCGGTTCATGGTGGAGACGGCGAAGATCCTGAACCCGGAGAAAACGGTGCTCGACCCCAACCCCAACGGCGGGTGCTCGCTGGCCGATGGCATCATGCCCGCGGATGTGAAGAAACTTCGCAAACAGTATCCGGACCACACCTTCGTCTGCTACATCAACACCACGGCGGAGGTGAAGGCGCTGTGCGATGTGTGCGTGACTTCGTCGAACGTGTACCGCATCGTCGAGGCCATCGACAACGACCGCATCTATTTCCTCCCGGATAAATTGATGGCGCAGAACGTCATCGAGCACTGCCGTCGAAACGGCATCGACAAAACAATCAATTACTGGGACGGCACCTGCTACGTGCACGAGGAGTACCAGCCGGAGGCGGTGGACTTCGTCCGCAAGGCCAACCCCGGCGTCGATGTGCTGGTGCATCCGGAATGCGCGCCCGGCGTGGTGCAAAAGGCGGACTTCGTGGGGAGCACCACCAACATGCTCGACCACGTGCGCGGCTCGGACGCGGACACGTTTTTCCTGCTCACCGAGTGCGGCTTGACGGGGGTTCTGCAATCCGAGTTTCCGCAGAAAAAATTTGTCGGCTCCTGTACCATGTGTCGCTACATGAAAGCCAATTCCCTCACCGATGTTTTAGGCGTACTGGAAAA
This sequence comes from Nitrospina gracilis 3/211, assembly GCF_000341545.2. Classification (NCBI taxonomy): domain Bacteria; kingdom Pseudomonadati; phylum Nitrospinota; class Nitrospinia; order Nitrospinales; family Nitrospinaceae; genus Nitrospina; species Nitrospina gracilis. The sequence continues at coordinate 659,765 of NZ_HG422173.1, read as the reverse complement.
TCCCCAGCCGCACCAGATCATCACCCTCACCCCGGAAGTCCGGCAGGGCGCACTGCGTTGCGTTGAGGCCATGTTCGAATACACCGAACAACCCACCTCTAAATAATCATTATCTTTTTTGTCGTTCTGAGCGACTGCGAAGAATCCATGTCTTCATGAATCGGCCACATGGCGGTTAGACGCCCTGCTACGACCCACGCGCGCTACTCAGCCGGTGTGGAGGCGGGTTGCTTTCGTTCTTCCATGGGCAGGGGTTCCTTCATGAACATCCGGTAAAGCACGGGCAAAACCACCAGCGTGAGCAGGGTGGCGGAGACGATGCCGCCGATGACCACGGTCGCCAGCGGTTGCTGCACTTCCGCGCCGGTGCCGGTTGCGGTCGCCATCGGCAGGAATCCCAAGGACGCCACCAGCGCCGTCATCAGCACCGGGCGCAGGCGTGTCAGGCATCCCTCATACACAGCACGATCCAGAGGCATGCCGTCCTGGCGAAGCGAATTGATATAGGAAACCAGCACCACGCCGTTCAACACCGCCACGCCCGACAGCGCGATGAATCCCACGGCGGCGGAGATGGAAAGCGGGATGCCGCGCGCCCAGATGGCGAACACGCCGCCCGTCAACGCCAGCGGCACTCCGGAAAATACCAGCAGTGCCTGTCTGGCCGAGCCGAATGCCGCCATCAAAAGCAGGAAAATCAGGAGCAGGGCCACCGGAACCACCAGGTACAACCGTTGCGTCGCGGAAATCAGGTGCTCGAACTGCCCGCCCCACGTAAGCCAGTAACCGGAGGGAACGGTCACGCGTTCACGGATCAACGCTTGCGCTTCCTCCACAAAGGTTCCCAGGTCTCGCCCCCGCACGTTGGCGCTGACGAACACGCGGCGCTTGCCGTTCTCGCGACTGATCTGGTTGGGACCCTGCACCACTTCCAGGTCCGCCACCGCTTCCAGTGGAATGAAGGTGGGTAACGATTTCACCTGTGGGCGCTGGGTGCCGACCGTGTGGGAGTGGCCACCGTCCAGTTGTTTTGGAAACGGCAGGGGAATGCGGCGCAGGTGCGGGATTTTTTCGCGGATGTCTTCCGGCAGGCGCACGACAAGGTCGTACCGGTTGTCACCTTCATACACCACGCCTGCTTTCCTGCCCCCGACCGCAGTCTGCACGATGGACTGGATTTCCGACACGTTGAATCCCAGCCGCGCCATCTCGCCGCGTTTCAGTTTCACGGTGAGAATGGACAGCCCCGTTACCTGCTCGACGCGCACGTCCGCGGCGCCGGGGATGGTTTCCAGTGCGTGGGCGATGTCTTCGGCTTTGGCCAGCAGAACTTCCAGATCATCACCGTGGACCTTAACCGCCACATCGCTGCGCACGCCGGAGATCAATTCATTGAACCGCATCTGGATGGGTTGGGTGAACTCGTACTTGTTTCCGGGAAGCGGGTTGAGCACCGACTCGAATTTTTCAATGATGCCGGGGCGGGTGAGGTTCGGGTCCGGCCACTCGCGTCGGGGTTTCATGATGACAAACACGTCGGCGACGCTGGGGGGCATGGGATCGGTGGCGATGTCTGGGGTCCCGATTTTGGAAAACACGTAATCCACTTCCGGGAACTGGTGGAGTTTGTTTTCCAGGTTGTGCTGCATGCTGACCGCCTGCGAAAGGCTGGTTCCGGGAATCCGCAGGGCATGGATGGCGTGGTCTTCCTCGTTCAGCGTCGGCACGAACTCGCGCCCCAGTTGCGTGGCCAGCATGATGGTCAGCACGAAGAGGACTCCCGCGAGCGTCAGCACCGCGACGGGTGCCTTCAACGACGCAGTGAGCACGGGCCGGTACATCCGTTGGGCCCACTGAAAGAATCGCGTTTTCTTTTCGGGCACGCGACCGCTTATGAACTGCACCACCATTGCCGGGATGAAGGTGAGCGAGAGAATCAGCGCCCCGGTCAATGCCGCCAGAACGGTGAAGGCCATGGGGATGAACATCTTGCCTTCGACGCCGGTGAGGGTGAGGATCGGAATGTAAACGATCATGATGATGATGACCCCGAAAATGCTGGGACGCGACACCTCCGCCGCAGCGGTGCTGGCCACATCGAGCCGTTCGGCTTCGGAAAGCTCGCGTCCGGCTTGCCTTTGCCGTTCCGTAAGCCGGCGGATGCAGTTTTCCATGATGATGACGGTGCCGTCGACGATGATTCCAAAATCGACCGCTCCCAGGCTGAGCAGGTTGCCGCTCACACCATGCGTCACCATGCCGGTCACAGCAAAAAGCATGGACAGGGGAATGACCAGGGCGGTGATGAACGCGGCGCGGAAATTGCCAAGCAGTAAAAACAGGACCACAACCACCAGCAGGGCGCCTTCCGTAAGGTTATTGCGCACGGTGGTCAGCGTTTTATTGACCAGCTTGGTGCGGTCGTAGGTGGTGGTCACCTGCACCCCTTCGGGAAGGGTTCGGGCGATTTCCTGCATTTTGTCATCGACGGCGCGGGAGACGCGGCGGCTGTTGTCGCCTTTCAGCATGAACACCGTGCCCAGTACCACCTCCTTGCCGTTGCGCGTGGCGGCACCGGTGCGCAGTTCCTTGCCAATCAACACGTCCGCCACGTCCCTGATGTAAATGGGCACCCCGCGGTGTGCGCCGACTACGATGTTTTCAATGTCCTGGATGTTTTTCACCTGGCCCGGTGTTCGCACCAGGTACTGCTCGCCGCTTTGTTCTATGTATCCCGCACCGACGTTGTCGTTGTTCCTTCGCACGGCGTCAACGATGTCGTTGAAGGTCAGGTTGTAGGCGGTGAGGCGTTTCGGGTCGGGCGTCACGTGGTACTGTTTCTTGTAGCCGCCGATGCTGTTCACTTCAACCACACCCGGAATGGTCATCAACTGCGGCCGGATCGTCCACTCCTGGACCGTGCGCAGTTCGGCCATCTGTTCCACGTCGCTTTTGGTTTTGCCGTGGTCATGGCCTTCCTGCCAGCTGAGCGCCCACATGTAGATTTCGCCCAGCCCCGTGGCGATGGGGCCCATGATCGGTTCCAGCCCATCGGGCAAAGTGTTGCCCAGCTCGCGCAGGCGTGCGTTCACCAGCTGGCGCGCGAAATAGATATCCGTGCCGTCTTCGAAAATGACCGTCACCTGCGACAGGCCGTAGCGCGAGATGGACCACGTCTCTTTCAACCGGGGCAGGCCGAACATGGCGGTCTCGACGTAGTAGGTGACGCGCTGTTCGACTTCGATGGGGGAGTAACCGGGCGCTTCGGTGTTGATCTGTACCTGGATGTTGGTGATGTCGGGCATGGCATCGATGGGAAGCTTCTGGAAGTTGTACACGCCCAGCACCGCGAGAAAGAGGGTGGCGAGAATGACAAATACCCTCTGGCGAATGGCGAAATCGATGAATCGCTTCAGCACGGCAGGTTTCTCCCGGTCAATGCGAATGGGTGGCGGCGGACTTCTGCAGCTCCGCCTTGATGATGAAACTGTTTTCCTTCACATAGGTGTCGCCGGGACGCAGGCCGTCTATGATCTCCACCCACGTGCCGTCGGAATGGCCCAGCGTCACCGGTCGCGGCTCATACTGGTCACCCACCTTGATGAACACCACCGTCCAGTCACGGAACGTCTGCACCGCATCGCGCGGCACCGCCACGGGTACGGATTGGGTGTCGCGGATGAGGTCCACTTTCACGTACATGCCCGGCCGCCACTTGAGGTCTTTGTTGGAGATGACGATGCGCCCCGTCACCGTGCGTGTTTTTTCATCCAGCACCGCGCCGAGGAAAAACAGCTTCCCCATCGCCTTCATGTTTGCGTTTTCAGCGCGTACCTGGATGTTCTGTCCGAGTTCGACGAGACCCATATCGCGCGAAGGAATGGCGATGTTGACCCAGACCTCGGAAAGATCGGCGACAACGAACACGGAAAAATCTTTTTTAATGGCTTCCCCGACGGCGATGTGTTTTTCGATGACGCGTCCATCGATTTCCGAGCGCAGTTCGTAATGCGTGAACGGCGGCGGGTTTTTCGACGTCAACTGCCGGATGTCCCGGTCCGTCATGCCCAGCGTCTTCAGTTTCTGCCCCTGCGTTTTGATGTTGAGCTCCGCCACTTCCAGCGCCTGCTTTTTCTGCATTAGGGACAACTTGCCCTGGTAATGGACTTTTTCCCGCAAGGCCTCGTATTGGGCCTTGGCGGACTGGAATTCCTCGAGCGCCAACAGGTACTCGGCGCGGGAGGAAATTTTCTTTGAGTAAAGGGTTTTCTCCCTTTCGTACACCGCCTCCGTTCGCACCACTTTTGCGTAGGCGGGCACGATTTCCGCGCGGGAGTTGCCGAGGAACAGGTTGTCGATTTTGGAATACAACTCATCAAGACTGAGGTTCCGGGTCAGCAGGTCCAGCATGACCAGCGTGTTGTCGTAAATCTGTTTCTGTCGCTGGTGGTCCAGCCGCACCGGTTCCGCGTTTTTGACCGCGGCGAGGTATTCGTTTTTCGCGTCAGCCAGTTCACGGCTTTGCAGAACGGCCAGCAGGTCGCCCACCTTCACCTGGTCGCCCATGTCCTTGTGGACGGCGACGACCAGAGACTCGACCCGGGGCACGATGTGCGCCACGCGTTTTTCATCGAGGCCGATTTCGCCGTCGAGCGTGACCACATCGCCGATGGCGCGCGGTCCGGCCGTGGCGGACTCGATGCCCGCGTTTTCCGCCTGCGTTCTGGAGATGGTGGCGCGAAACTCAATGTGCTCATGGGTCCACTGGAATTTGTTTTTCTTCCATTCGGCGCGGATGTTCATGATGAACGAATGCGGTTCCACCACTTCTTTATCGCCCAGCAGGTAATTTCCGGCGGGTTTGAATCGGACCGTGTCCACGCGTTCCATGCGCTCGAGGTCGATCTGTAACTTGATGTCCGAAAGCGGAATGGCGGTGCCGTCGGCTTTCATCGGATAAACCCGAAACTCTGGCGGCACGCCTTTTTCGTACAGCACGACTTCCAATTTCAGGTCGTTTTCCGTGAACAGCATGCCTTTGTGCGGGCCGCGCGGCATTTCCGGTCCGTGACCGCCATGTCCCCCGCTGCCATGATCGTTCCCGGAATCGTGCGTGTGTGTTGCGTCACCGTGTTCGTGGGGCGTGAGGTGCAGGAACGGGATCGATTCCGGTTTCAGAATGGTCCATGCCAGAAGAGCGCCAACACAGAGTATGGTGACCACCGTTAATGATTGTTTGCGTTTCATGGTTGCGGTTCCTCCGCAGTTGGCACGGCGCCGCCAAGTTTCTGGTTGAGGGGTGCGCCGATGAGCCGTTCCACATCCGCCACCGCCGAATGGTATTCGGCCAGCGCGTTCAGGTATTGCTTTCGCGCCTCAAACCAGGTTCGCTGGCTGTCGATCACTTCCAGGTAACCGAACTTTCCAAAACGGTACCCTTCCTGCACCGCGTCGAAGGCCATCCGCGCTCCGGGCAGGACCTGGGTTTTGAGCGAGGTCACCTGGGTGTGGGCATTGACCAGGCGCGCGTAGTGGTTGGACAGCACGGTCTGCAGTCGAACCTCCACCGCCCGCTGTTGCGCTTCGGCCTTGGACTTGCGATAGCGCGCTTCGGCGATGGCACCCTGGTTGCGGTCGAACAGCTGGATCGGCAGCTGGATCTGGAACATCACCGTGTTGTCGCGACTCTCCTGCACCCTGCGCGCGCCGACACCCAGTTGCAGGTTGGGAATGGCGCGCGATTCCTCCAGGTCGATCACCGCATCACGCTGGATCATCTCCGTGGCCCAGCGGGCGAGGTCCGGGTTCCGGTTCAACCGTTCTGCCAGTTCATCGAGTTCGGGAAGGATTTGAATGCCGTACAGGTTGCCCTGCAGGTGATCGAAGGCGGCGAGGGGCCGACCCCACAGCGCGGCGAGACGGCGCCGTGCGGCCTGCAGTTCGTTTTTCGCCTGCAGTCTCTGCATGCGCGTGGTGGACAGGGTGACCGCGGCCTTGACCTCATCGATGGGCGGTACCTTGCCCGCTTTCACGCGTTCGTCCACGGCGGTGTGCAGTCGTTCGGACAACGCTTCCAGTTCGCGCACCAGTTTCAGCGCTTCCTGCCGGGCGAGTACGTCGGCGTAGGCCTTGGCCGTGTCGGTCAGCACGTTCATGCGCACGGTTTCGTAATCCCATTCTGCCAGTTCCGTGTTCAGGTTGGCGGCGGTTTCCCGTTTCATGCGTTTGCCGCCGAGTTCGATCCATTGTGTGAACAGGACCTGATTTTCAGAATCCGATGCGCCGCTGAACCGGCCGGACCCCAGGACGTCCTGCACCACCGCCTGCACCTGCGGATTGGGGATCAACCCTTCCTGCAGGGCGCGCGCTTCGCGGGCACGGATTTCCAGTTGAAATACCTGCAGGTCTGGATTGTGCAGAAGAATGTGTGCCGCCACCTGGCGGAGCGTGAGCACGCCGGTGAGGTCCTGCGCATCGCGGTCAACATCCTTTTCGAGCAGGAGGCGTCCCTCCCCGTTTCCACGGGGGTTGGGTTTTGTTGTCTGGGCGAGTGCCGGAGGCGCTAACAGAATCACTGCAAATGCAAACGCGGCAATCCGCCATGGATATGCATTCATGGTTTCTTTACCTGTTTTTCCGGACCGCTCTCCATGTTCATGGCAGGCAGAAACAGAAGAGCGTCCCCGTCACGCCGGTTTATTGAAGGCGAAACGGAAGTTGTTTTATCTGTAAGTGAAAAGTCGGATCAGGAAAAAAGGGCGGGCGGCGCGCGGCCGGAAAGCGCAATGGGCAGTTGCCGGACCTCGGTGAGAGGCACATCGTGCTGAACGGGTTGCCATGCAACCCGGTCATCGTGTTGCGGTAAATCGTGAAGTACCGTGGAAGGTGCGACGACCTTCAATTTGACGGGTACCAGGCTGTGCTTGTTGAGCTCGACCTGAACGGTTTCGGAATCACTGCCCGGAGCGGACTCGGAATGGTGGTGCGATTCCTCAACTTCATGATGGTGCCAACCGGAGTGAATGGCGGCGGCAATGCCTTCGACCTCATGCGAATGCAGGTGCCCGGCGTGATCGTGCGGTTGCAGCTCGTCCGCATGTGCGTGTACGTAATCCGGATGGTAATGGAAGGTGAACCCGACGCAGAAATAGAACGTCCACAGCAGAATGAGCAGATGGACCACCAGCGATCTGGGTTTCCGGTTACGCGTTGGCATGAAACGTCCCAAAATCGGTGTGACGGATTGAAAAATCGGATACCATGATTATAGCCACAACAGGCCGGGTTCTACAAATTTTTTGTAATTTCAAGCCTTTCTGCCGGCGTGTCGGAATACGGGAAAGCGTTTCGAGGTCTTATGCTGCAAGTGCGGGAATTGAGCGTGACGCGCGGCAGGCCGATTTTGAACGGCGTGTCGTTCGACGTCGAAAAAGGCGAGATGCTGGTGGTGCTGGGTCCGTCCGGTTCCGGCAAGTCCATGCTGTTGCGCTCCCTCAACCGGCTCGAACCCTTTGACGCGGGCACCGTGCGCCTGAACGGGCAAGACACTGCCAGAATGAACGTGCTCGAACTCAGGCGGCGCATGGGGATGGTGTTCCAGGCTCCGGCGCTGTTGCCGTTTCGCGTGCGCGACAACATCGCGCTCGGACCCGGCCTGCGCGGCGAGGTGATGGAAGACGCGAAGTGCGAGCACCTGCTCAACCAGGTGGGCCTGTCCAAAACGTACCTCACGCGGCAGGCGGAGACGTTGTCGGGCGGCGAACAGCAACGCGTGGCCTTGGCGCAGATGCTGGCCAACGGACCGGAGCTCCTGCTGATGGACGAACCGACCTCGGCGCTCGATCCCACGGCGGCACTCACTATCGAAAACCTGATCAAGCACATCAACCGCGACCTGGGTATCGCCGCCGTGTGGGTGACGCACGACGTGCCGCAGGCACTGCGCTTCGACGCGATGACGATGGTTCTGATCGAGGGTCGTATAGTCGCCCACGGCAACATCCAGGAACTGATGAACGACAGAAAGGACGAACGCCTGCGACAATTTTTTGAAGGTACGCTGCATTCCGGACCGGAAGGAGGGGCCCATGCGGGTTGAAGCCCTGCTGCTGTGTTACGGCCTGGTCATCGTTTCTTTGCTTGTCTCATACTACAACCGGCTGGGCCTGGAAAAGGACGTGTTCTACGCCTCGGCCCGGGCGACGGTGCAGCTGGTGATCATGGGATTCCTGCTGGAGGCGATCTTCACGCTCGAGCAGATCTGGGCGTTGCTGCTGATCCTCCTGTTCATGTGCGGGGTGGCGGCATCTATTTCCGGCAAGCGCGGCCAGACCGTCCCGAACTCCTACCTGCTGGCATTCACCGGCATCCTCATCGGCTCCGGCGTGACCTTCGGCATTCTAACCTTCGCCGGGGTGATCGAGCATGAGGCGAAGTACATCATCCCGCTGGGCGGCATGATCATCGGCAATTCCATGAACACCGCGTCACTGGCGCTGAACCGGTTGACGGCGGAACTGGGCCACCAGAGGCGGCGCATCGAGACCCTGCTTGCCCTCGGCGCGAACGGATCGCAGGCGGCGCGCTGGGCGGTGCGTGATACCCTGCGTGCGGCGATGATCCCCACCCTCGACTCGATGAAGGTGATCGGCCTCGTTCACCTGCCGGGCATCATGACGGGATTCATCATCGCCGGCGGTTCTCCCCTGGAAGCGGTGAAGTACCAGCTCGCCATCGTGTTCATGATCGCGGGTACCTCGAGTTTGACCGGCATGCTGGTCACCCTGCTTGCGGTGCGGTATTGTTTTTCCAGAGACATGCGACTGCTCGACCGTTTCCGCCCGCAGGCGGAGATGGGGTGAGGGACGGTACAGGTTCCTTGTGTCCGGTGTGTTGGGAGGAAAAAATTATTTCCGGAACGGTTTGGGCAGGGCTTTCGTTTTGGGAGCCGCCGGGGTCTTTTCAATCTTTTTGGGTTCCTTGCCGTTTTCCTTTTCCCCTTCTTTCTCCGGTCCCGCCTCTTCCTGCAGGGGAATCACTTCGTTTTGTTCGGTGGTGCGGAAGGGAAACAGCTTGATTTCGAGAAACCCGTCGCAACTGCCCACCATGTAGATGAGGCAGATGTGGTCCTTGATCCAGGCGAATGTGGACTGGCACATCGGTTCGCCGCAGGCGTCGTCGGTCGGCGCGTAGCTGTCGCCGCATCCTCCCAGCCGTCCTGAAAAATCTTTCAGTTCCGCGATCTTGGCGATGTCCACCTTGTCGAACTTGAGGAACTTCGGTTCCGACATGTGGACGATGGGTTTTCCGGCGAGGCCCTTCATCAATTCCAGCAGGATGAGGTACACGTTGTCCACCGAGGCCAGCGTGAGCATGGGTTTGGGACGCTGGTTGTAGAGGCAGAAGTAGGCGTGATGAAGCAGATCGTCCAGCGTTTCCGGCGGCTGGTAGCTCCACAGGTCTTCGGAGAAGCCGTCGCTGTAAACGAAGCAGTAGTCGTTGTCTTCGAGGTCCATCTCCGAGTGAGTGAAGTAGTCTTCCTCACCCAGGCGAAGGACCTTGTCGTTGATCAGTTTCAGGAACGCTTCGGTCTTCAGGTGCACGATGCGCCCGGTGCCGGTTTCCTTTTCCAGGAATTCCTTGAAGCCCTGCTTCAGGGCCTGGTTGACGAGAGTCTGTGCTTTCACGGATACCTCATAAGAGTTCGCTTTTAACAGAGTCCCCGGTTCTCATTATATCACCGATCACTTCGGTCCGATCATGTTCCCCGGCTGAACCTTCTCATCGAACTCCTCGGCAGTGAGCAGGTTCAGCGCCACGGCGGCCTCTTTTAATGAGGTGTTTTCCTCGTACGCTTTCTTCGCCACCTTGGCCGCGTTGTCGTAGCCGATGTGCGGGTTGAGCGCCGTTACCAGCATCAGCGAATCGTTGAGGAAGTGCTGGATGCGGTCGTGGTTCGGCCGGATGCCCACCACGCAGTGTTCGGTGAACGAGCGGCACGAATCGGCGATCAGGCGGATCGACTGCAGAAGGTTGTAGATCATCATCGGCTTGAACACGTTCAGTTCGAAATGACCGCTGGCCCCGCCGACGTTCACCGCCGTGTCGTTGCCGATCACCTGCGCCGCCACCATGGTCATGGCCTCCGACTGCGTCGGGTTCACCTTGCCCGGCATGATGGACGAGCCCGGCTCGTTGGCGGGAAGGATGAGCTCGCCCAGCCCGCAACGCGGCCCGGAGCCCAGCAGGCGGATGTCGTTGGCGATCTTCATCAAAGAGCAGGCGATGGTCTTCATCACGCCGCTGGCCTCGACCACCGCGTCGTGCGCCGCCAGCGACTCGAATTTGTTGGGCGCGGTGACGAACGGCAGGCCGGTGATGTCCGCAATGGCCTTCGCTACCTTAACGGGAAAATCCTTGTGAGTGTTTAGCCCTGTTCCCACCGCGGTGCCGCCAAGGGCGATTTCGTACAGCCGGGGCAGGCACCCCTCGATGCGCTTTACGGCGTTGTCCATCTGCTGGACGTAGCCGGAAAACTCCTGCCCGAGGGTCAGCGGCGTGGCGTCCATCAGGTGCGTGCGGCCGATCTTGATGATGTCGTTGAACTCGTCCGCCTTGGCCTTCAGCGCGTCGCGCAGGTTCTTGACGGCGGGGAGCAGGCGTTCGTGAATCTGCTCGACGGCGGCGATGTGCATGGCGGTGGGGAAGGTATCGTTGGAAGACTGGCCCTTGTTGACGTCGTCGTTGGGATGGACCGGGTCCTTGCTTCCCAGTTTGCCGCCCGCCATCTCGATGGCGCGGTTGGCGATGACTTCATTGGAGTTCATGTTGGACTGCGTGCCGCTGCCTGTCTGCCACACGCGCAGGGGAAAATGGTCGTCCAGCTTGCCCTCGATCACTTCGTTCGCCGCCTTCACGATGAGGTCGCGCTTGTCCGCCGCCAGCACGCCGACGTCCGCATTCACCTGGGCCGCGGCTTTCTTGAGGATGCCCATGCCACGAATGATCTCGCGCGGCATGGTTTCCCAGCCGATATCGAAGTGAATGAGCGACCGCGCCGTCTGCGCGCCGTAGTAGCGGTCCGCCGGCACGTCGATCGCGCCCATGCTGTCGGTTTCTTTGCGGATTTCCATTGTGGTGACCTCCCCTGCGGTGATGATGGAATGTTTGAGTGATGGGATTAATTAACGTATTTTGGCGGACCGGTCAATTATTGAAATAATTCTCGACTTCGGGGAGTTGCTCGGCAAGGTACAACTTGAGCTTTTTCAACAGGCGTTGTTCCGCCTGCCGCACGGCTTCACGGGTGATGCCGTAGTTTTCTCCGATTTCCTTGAGCGATACCGGGTCCTCAGACAGGATGCGGGTGGCGATCAGTTCGCGCTCGATGGGCTTTAGCCCGTCGAACATCTGTTCGATCTTTTCCCTCACGAGTCGGTGGAACTGCTCGACCTCCAGTTCCTCGTCCGGGGTCTTGCCGTCTGTGAGCGTTTTCAACGGTGTCATGGTGCTGTCCGGTTGTGACGGCGTTTCCATGGACACATCCGCCGCGCCCAGGCTGGCTTCGACATCGATCACGTCCTGCTCGTCCACGCCGAAATGCTCGGCCAGCAGCTTGGGCGAAGGGTCGACGCCTTCGGCGATCAGTTTTTCCTTGGTCTTTCTGAGGTTGTACAGCAGTTTCCGCCGCGCATTGGTGGTGCCCACTTTCACCAGCCGCCAGTTGTCGAGGATGAACTTCAGGATGTAGGCCTTGATCCACCAGCTGGCGTAGGCGGGCAGGCGCACGCCGCGAAAGGGATCGAAATTCTGCACCGCTTTCATGAGGCCGACGTTGCCCTCCTGCACGAGGTCCATGGTGTGCTGCCACTCGCGGCGGAAGGTGAGGGCGATCTTCACCACCAGCATCAGGTTGTGCGTGATCAGCTTGTACGCCGCCTTCACGTCCCCGGTTTCCTGGTACTTGAGGGCGAGTTCGTGTTCCTCTTCCGGGCTGAGTTCGCCGTACTGGCGGATTTCCTGAATGTAGGCGGCCAGGGGATCGAGCGGCGCGAGCGCACTGGTGCCGCCCACCATCGGCAGATGGCGTTCCTCCCCGTCCTCTGCCTGCCCGGCGTCCTCGTCTTCGGCGTCGAGCACATCCGGCTCCAGCGGCATGGAATCGGAATCGTCCAGGCCCTCGTCCTGTTCGCTGTCGTCTTCGTGTTTCCAGTCTTTGTTCATTTTTTATCCATCAGCCCCACTGTGTGGGGAGAAAGCCTGCTATTGCCCCAATGAACCAACGCTGATCCGTGGGCGCGTTCCAAATAGAAGCCGTTCCCTTCAGGCGTGGCCTGACCTTCGGAGAAGGGGGAGCCGGTCTGTTGCCTCGCCGGCCATCGTTTCGCCCGCATGGTTTTGAAGCCCCTTATCCAGCATTGCCTGCCTCCATTTGCTGTGGACCTTGTCCACTGGGCCTTGCCCACAGTGGGGGAATCCACGTACAATGAGTTCATGGCACGATTTGCGTTGATTGCGCTGGGCATCCTGATTTTGTTTTTCCTGTTCCGCTGGGCGTTCGCTTCGCCCTCGAAGAAGGCGGACAACCCGGACGCGACGGATATGGTGAAAGATCCCAACTGCCGCATGTATGTCCCCAAACCCGAAGCCATCCGCAAAACCATCCAGGGCAACGAACTCTTCTTTTGCAGTGAGAAGTGCGCCGAGGAATACCGGAACAAACAGGCATCGGCGCGGTGAGGTGCCCGTTTTCACGATTTCCCACCGTGAGGTCCTCACCGAGGCCCGGATACTTTGTTAAATAGTTGATTCCAAAGGCGACCCAAGTTTAGCGTGTTTTCATTGTATCATACCCGCATCGGGGAAAAGAAAGCCCCCTTGCGGGGAAAACGTTTTTTGAAAGGAAACGATGTGTTGGATTTAAGGAAGTGGATCGGCCTTGCTGCCCTGTTGCTCGCCTGCCTGGTTTCGCCGGCAGGAGCGGAGGAAGAAGCCAGGTCCTGCGAACCGGTGGAAACGAAAAAGATCAAGGTGGAAGGGTACATCAACCGCGAACACACGCGGGAGAAGCGGCAGATCGTCAAGGAGTTTGTGGAGATCGGCCATACGCAGTCGCGCATCCGTCCGTTCCCGCTGGGCAAGACCTCCAAGGTGGTGGCGGTGGGACGCTGTGTGCCCGCTTACATCGCGCGCCATGTGCTGAACACCAGTTTCAAATACACGGAAGGCATTGAGAGCCTCGTCAACCAGGCGTTTCTGCATTCGCACTGGATCGGCATCGGCGTCACCATTTTCGATGAGCCGTCCCAGCAGACCGTGACGAAAGAACAGGTGGAACAACTTCTCGATCCGCAATTGAGCGACGAAGAGTTCCACGCCCTGTATCGCAAGTTTTCCATTCAGGACGACACCGTGCCTTTCCTCGGTCAGAAAAAACCCAACGTCAAAAAAGTCGACTAGGGGGGCATGGCCCGGGTCAGGGGCCCGGGCCAAGGAAAGCATTTCGCGGGAGGTGCGGGATGAGAAAGGCCGGAATTTTTAAGCAGGTGGGTATTCCTTTTCTGTTATTACTTTGTTTGGCCGCTTCACCCGCAATGGCGGCGGAAGAAGTGCCGTGCCCGCCCGTCGAGGAGCAGCCGGTGAAAATCGAGGCCTGGCTGGCGAAACGGCTGGAGCCTCAGTTTCCCGCCATCCGCAAGGAAATGGGGCTGATGGGGTTCACCCGTGTAGCGTTGTGGCCGTATCCGGCGGCAGAGAACCCGTCGAAAGTCGTCGCTATCGGACGCTGTGTCCCGGCCTACATCGCGCGGCATGCCCTGCAGCAGGCCCTGTATCATTTCGGTGGCGTGCAGGCTCTGGTGCACCAGAAATTCGTCCACGACCACTGGATCGGGCTCGGTACTTCATTATTCGCGGAAAGCTCGTTTCAGCCCATCACCCTCAAGCAGCTGCAACGACTGCTCGATCCCGCTCTCGGCACGTTCGAATTCCAAAGTTTGTATCGCCAATACACCGTGCAGGATGTTAAAGTACCGGCTTTCGGACTGAACCTGCCGAACCCGAAGCTGATGAAATGATTCCGCTTTAAACCTTCCCTCCGGTAACCTGTGGCCACCTTCGACCTCATCGCCATCCTGCTGTTTTTGACCGCGACGTTTGCGTACCTCAACCACCGGTTTCTGAAGATGCCCGCGAGCATCGGCCTCATGGCCATCGCGCTGATGTTCTCGCTGTTGCTGATTGCGGTGGGCGAACTGGCGCACATTCCGGCGCTGGAAAAAACCGCGCGTGTCATTCTGGAAGGCGTCGATTTCGAACGCCTCCTTCTCCACGGCATGTTGGGGGCGCTGTTGTTCGCCGGGGCGTTGCACATCGATCTCGGCGATCTTGCCAAGCAGAAATGGGTCATCACCCTGCTTGCTACCGTGGGCGTGGTGCTCTCCACTTTCCTTGTCGGCGGGTTCATCTACGGCGTGGGGCGGGTGCTGGGTCTCGACCTGCCATTTATTTATTGTCTGGTGTTCGGCGCGTTGATCTCGCCGACTGATCCCATCGCCGTGCTGTCGATCCTGAAATCCGCCAATGCGCCCAAGGAACTGGAGACGAAGATCGCCGGGGAATCGCTATTCAACGATGGAGTGGCGGTGGTGGTGTTTCTGGTGATCGCGGGCATTGCCACTGGCGCGCACGAGCCGACGTTTGGATCGATCGCCCTGCTGTTTATAGAAGAAGCGGTGGGGGGCGCGTTGTTCGGTCTGGTCACAGGTTATATCGCCTACCGGCTGATCCGCACGGTGGACAATTACCAGGTGGAAGTGCTGATCACCGTCGCGCTGGTCATCGCCGGTTACGCGGCGGCGGAGGCCATCCACGTCTCGGCGCCCATTGCGGCGGTGGCGTCGGGCCTCCTCATCGGCAACCACGGTCGGACTTTCGGCATGTCCGAGACGACCATCGTCCACGTGGACACATTCTGGGAGTTGATCGATGAAATCCTGAATGCCGTGCTGTTCGTCCTGCTGGGCCTGGAGGTCCTGATCCTGGTGTTCGACGGCTCCAGCCTGCTGGCGGGCCTGCTGGCCATTCCGCTGGTTCTGCTGGCGCGGATCACCGGCGTGTCCATCCCGGTTTACATGCTCAAATTCCGCCGCGAGTTCCCGCCGAAGACCATCCGCATCCTCACCTGGGGCGGATTGCGCGGCGGCATCTCGGTCGCCCTCGCCCTGTCTTTACCGCCCTCGCCGCAACGCGACACCATCCTCATGATGACCTACGTGGTCGTTGTGTTCTCGGTGCTGGTGCAGGGACTGACCATCGGCAAACTGGTGCGTTCCAGCCTGAAGCCGTAAGTCATTCAAAATCAATCGCTGAAAATTTAATTTCTAAAGCGATCCAAATTCAAGTTTACCGGTCCGGGTTTGGTCGTTACCATGAATATAGCAGTCAGTTTTTCCACGCTCTACCCCGCAAGGAACCATGGATTACGATACCGTCATGGCATACAGTGCACGCCTGTTTCACCAGTATGCCAGCAGCAGGGCATTAACCCACCAGTATGCCTTTGCCCGGGCTCTGCAGGAGAATTCCGAGTTCTATGAAGACGTGCGCCGGGAATTTCTGGACACGTTGGGACGCATCTGCGCCGGCAAGGATCATTACGCACAGAAGTGTGCTTTGAGGGAGGTTTTGATGGGGCATGCCCGCAACCGGGTGATGTGGGAGGAGTTCTTCCAGAAACGGTGGCTGGACACCGAGAGGCAGTTGATTTACGTGTATTTCAAGGACGCGTGGGGCAACGTGCCGTTTGGTGAGTTTCAGCAGAAAACCGCGTATTTCCAACTGTATTCCGCCGCCCTGCAAACCCTGTTTCAGGCCGTCCTCGACCGCTATTACGACCAGGTCATCAAGAACAGTTACGCACCGCTTCTATTGAAAAGTTACCGGTCCTACTACCGCAAGCTGTTCGAGTCCATCCTCTGTCACAGCCGCGGCGAACCCTACCCGAACATGGACGACGTCCACCGGCTGAAAAACTTCATTTCCGGCATCGAAAAACCCGCACTTTCCGGCGACGAACGCGCCTACGACCTGACCGAAAAGTAAATCCGGATTAGTAAGGGTGTATTACCCGCGGCGAACCAGGCGGACGGCATGGGAGATGGTCTTGTCGTTCTTCTCGTACCAGTAGGGACAGCCGTTGATGTAGAACAGGATCTGCGCTTCCTTGCCCCGCTCCTCGGTGGTCCAGGTGGTGTTGCCCGCACCCGGCGGAAAGATGGAGTCCATGCGGATGTCGCCACCCTTGAAATCCTTGTTCAGCTTTTCCTCGTCATACAACGATGCCGCTTCCTGAAAGCTGGGCAGGCGCCAGTCGTTGTGTCCGCCGAAGTTTTCCGCGTTGACCTGTTTGGCGTATTCCTGCGCCTCGTCCCACGTCACCTCTTTTTCGAGATCGAGGTAAGAGTCGGTGGCCTTCCAGGTGAGGCTGGTCTGCGAGTCGTAGATGGTGCCGTTGTCGCTTTTGATGAAACGGGATTTGGGTTTTTCCATGGGTCTCCCTGTGCAAAATAAAAACCGGGCCGATGAAAAGGTCCGGAGTGGGTTCGGTGCGTGTCAGAATTCCACTCTATATAGCAGAATTCACGGGATTCTGTAAAGGTCCTCGCGTCGGTCGGCGATCAGGTCGTTGTGCGGGTTGATGCTTTTGTTGCGCGCGTCGGCGAGGTTGATTTCCACCACGTGGTCCTCTTCGTTTTCCTCGGAAGCGCGGACCAGGACCTGCCCGTCCGGGTCCACCACCTGGCTTTGGCCGATGAACCGGAGCGTCTCGCCCTCGATGCGGGATTCGGACCCGACGCGGTCGGCGGTGACGGCGAACACGCGGTTTTCCAGACAGCGCGTGATCATCGACTGCGGGCAGGTCAGGAGCACCAGGTTGGAAGGGTGGGCGATGACGTCCGCCCCCTTGAGCGTCAGCGTCCGCGCCGTTTCCGGGAACCGCCAGTCAAAACAGATCATGATGCCGACGCGTGCCTTGCCGATGTCGAACACCGGCAGAGGCAAGTTGCCGGCAGCGAAGATGTTTTTTTCCGTGTCGAAGATATGCGCCTTGCGGTACTTGCCAACGTAGCCTTCCGGACCCGTCAGCACGGCGGAGTTGTACACCGTGTCGCCTTCCACCTCCGCCAGCCCCGCCACGATGTGCATGTTGAGGTCGGCGGAAAGCTTCATCAACGCGCGGGTGGTGGGTCCGTCGGGAATCGGTTCCGCCAGATCCCGCGCTTCTTTCTGGTTGCGGAACTGGTAGCCGGTGGTGAACAGTTCCGGCAGGACGACGAGGTCGGCATCCATGCCGCGCAGGCGTTGTTCCACCTGTTTGAGGTTGTTTTCGATGTCGCCGAACACCGGCTGGGTTTGCAGGAACCCGACTTTCAGGGGATGTTTCATGAGTTCAGTGTATCACTTGCAGGGATGCGGGCAAACTTGCAGGGTTTTATAACTGCGCCTGTTTCTGGCGCAGCAGGTGGTCGATGAGCACCAGCGCGACCATCGCCTCGGCCATCGGCACGGCGCGCGGCGCGACGCAGGGGTCGTGGCGTCCCTCGACGCGGATCTTCGACTTCCTGCCTTTCTGCGTCACCGTATCCTGCTCGCGGTTGATGGAGGATGTCGGTTTGACCACCATGCGGAGCACAATGTCGTTGCCGTTGGAAATGCCGCCCAGCACGCCGCCGGCATTGTTGGTCTTGGTCGTGATCTTTCCGTTTTTGGCGATGAACACGTCGTTGCATTCCGAGCCGCGCAGGCGGGCCGCTTCGAAACCGATGCCCACCTCGACGCCCTTGACGGCGGGGAGGGACATGAGGGCTTTGGCCAGGTCCGCATCGAGCCGATCGAATACCGGCTCGCCCAGTCCGGCAGGGACGCCTTTGGCGACGACCTCGATGACGCCGCCCAGGGAATCGCCGTCCTTCCGCGCCTGCAGGATGGCCTGGACCATCTGCTCGGCCATCTTTTTGTCGGGGCAGCGCACGATGTTGTTTTCGATTTCCTTCTGGCTGAAGGACTGCATGACCAGGTCGCCGATCTGGCGGGTGTAGGCGAACACCTTGATTTTGCGGCGGGCCAGCAGTTTTTTGGCAATGGCTCCGGCGGCGACGCGCCCTACCGTCTCGCGGGCGCTGGAGCGGCCGCCTCCCCGGTAGTCGCGGAAGCCGTATTTTTTATCGTAAGTGAAATCCGCGTGGCCGGGCCGGTACAGGTGTTTGATGAGTTCGTATTTGGAGGAGTCGGCGTCGGCGTTTTCCACCATCATGGCCAGCGGGGTGCCAGTGGTCTTGCCCTGAAACACGCCGGATAGGATGCGGATCCGGTCCGGTTCCTTGCGCGTGGTGGTGACTTTGCTCTGCCCGGTGCGGCGGCGGTCGAGCTCCTTTTGAATCTCTTCGGCGGTGATGGGCAGTCCGGCCGGACAGCCGTCAATGACGACACCGATGGACTCGCCGTGGGACTCGCCCCAGGTCGAAATACGAAACAGTTGTCCAAAGGTATTGCCGGGCATGGGGCGTGCGTTTCCGTTTTAATGCAAGTGAGTACAGGCGGGCTGGCGCAGGGATGCGAACGGCCCGGGGAAAGCCTGGGTCCAAAACACAAAAAGCAGGGCAAACCCTGCTTGCTCCATCTGCCAAATACTTGAGGTCGGGGGAGAGATAACTGTCAAATCAAGGGTTTAGGTGTCGTGGCCCGAAGAGTTGTCGTTGCCCAGGGCCTGGTCGTCCACCAGTTCCCGCAACTCCTTGCCCGCCTTGAAAAAAGGAACCCGTTTGGCCGGGACGTCCACCCGGTCTCCGGATTTCGGATTTCTGCCGATGCGGGCATTGCGGCTTCTTACACGAAAACTGCCGAAGCCTCTCAGTTCCACTTTTTTACCTTCCGCCAAAGATTCGGTGATGCTTTGAAAAACCGTGTTTACGACAACCTCAGTTTGCTTTTTGGTCAAATTGATTTGTGCCGAAACTTTTTCAACCAACTCCGCCTTGGTCATTCAAATCTCCCCATGAAAGATTGATTTTTGCCGAAAGTATAACACTAAGGTCAACGAAGTCAAGAGTTTTGCAGGCTTTACGGGATTTGATTCGAAAAAACGAAACTCCCCTGAATGGAGTGAAACGGGTGGAATTAAAAACAAAAATATCGGATATACTAAATAGATGAGGGGAGGGATACCGCGTCAGGGGCCTTGGCGCCACGGATTTAACTTATTGATTAATAAGGTCAGGGAAGCCAAAGGTAGAGCAGGCGGGGCAGTTGCGTGGGCCACAGGGAGGTTTCAAGGCTTTCGCTCACGTTGGCTCCCAGCAGTAGCTCCAGAAGGCTTTTTTCGGGCCGTTCCACCACAATCCGGGGGCGTCCCTGGATGCCGACAGCCTTTGCCAGCTGCTGGATGGTTTCCTCCAGCCCACCCATTTCGTCTACCAGTTTGTAGTCCTGGGCCTGCCTGCCGGTGAAGACCCGTCCGTCCGCAAATTTGCGGGCGTTTTTTTTATCGAGCCCGCGGCCCTTCGCCACGGCGGTGATGAACTGGTCGTGCACGTCGTCGGAAACCTTCTGCATGTAGCGCCGTTCGGACTTGGTCATGGGGCGCGTGGGCGACCCGATGTCCTTGTACTTGCCGCTTTTGATGACTTCCGGTTTGATGCCGATCTTGCCGATCAGTTCGGTGGCGTTGGTGAAGGCCATGATGACGCCGATGCTCCCGGTCAGGGTCCCGGGGTTGGCGTAGATGCGGTCGGTGGCGCAGGCGATGTAGTAGCCGCCGGACGCCGCCATCGACCCCATGGAGGTGTAGATGGGTTTTTTGTCGGCGCGGATGCGCAGGACCTCTTCGTAGATTTCCTGCGACGGCGCCACGCCGCCGCCGGGGGAGTCCACGCGCAGGACGATGGCCTTGATTTCGTCGTCGCGTCGGTAATTGGACAACTGGCGCACGATGTCGCCCGAGTCCATGATGACACCGGTGACCTCGACCAGCGCGATCTGCTCGCGCCCGTTGAACTCGCCGCCGCCCAGGAAACGGCCGAGCAGGGACGACCCGGCAAACAATGCCAGCAGGATGAACAGGAACCACCAGAATCCTTTACTGAAACTCCTGCGTTCCTTCTTGCCGGATTCTTTCGCCGGATTGTCCATGCGCCGTTTCCTTTATGAATGAAAAAGAAACCCTCCTTTTCAGGAGGATTCCCCTTCGTCTTTCGACTCGTCATCGAGTTGCACGTCTTCGATCTCCGAGGGATCAAGGTTTTCCTCGTACGCCTTGATGCTGAGGCCGATCTTCTTGTTGGCCGTGTCCACCTTGATGACCTTGGCCTTGATCTCGTCACCCACCTTCACCACCTTCTCGGGGTGCGTGACTTTTTTCGAACTCAACTGCGACACGTGGATCAAGCCTTCCAGCCCGTCGTCGAACTCGGCGAACGCCCCGAAGCCCGTGACCTTCACGATGGTGCCCGCGATTTCCTTGCCCAGCGGATACTGTTCGGGAATGTCGTCCCACGGGTCGGCTTCCAGCTGCTTCATGCCGAGGGAGATGCGGCAGTTGTCCTTGTCGATGTTCAGCACCACCGCCTGCACCTTGTCTTTTTTCTTGAGCAGTTCGGACGGATGCTTGATCTTCTTGTTCCACGACATGTCGGAGATGTGGATCAACCCGTCGACGCCGTCCTCGAGTTCCACGAACGCGCCGAACTCGGTGAGATTGCGCACGATGCCTTCGGCGGTGGAGCCGATCGGGTACTTCTCCTCGATGCTCTCCCAGGGGTTGGGCTCGGTCTGCTTCATGCCGAGGGAGATGCGTTTCTTTTCCTTGTCCAGCGTCAGCACCACCGCTTCCACGCCGTCGCCGATGCTCACCATCTTGCTCGGGTGTTTGACGTGACGGCTCCACGACATTTCGGAAACGTGCACCAGGCCTTCGATGCCTTTTTCCAGCTCGACGAACGCGCCGTAGTCGGTGATGGACACCACCTTGCCGTTGATGCGGGTGTTGACCGGGTACTTCTGGTCCACGTCCACCCACGGGTCCGGGGTGATCTGCTTGAGGCCCAGAGAAACGCGCTCTTTTTCTTTATCGTACTTGAGCACCATGACGGTGACCTTGTCGCCGATGGAGAACATTTCCGAAGGATGGTTGACGCGGCCCCAGGACATGTCGGTGATGTGAAGCAGGCCGTCGATGCCGCCCAGGTCGATGAACACACCGTAGTCGGTGATGTTCTTGACGATACCGTCCACCTGGTTGCCTTCCTCCATTTTCTGGAGCGTGTCGGCGCGCGCGTGTTTGCGCTCCTCTTCGAGCAGAACGCGGCGGGAGAGCACGATGTTGCCGCGCTTCTTGTTCATCTTGATGATCTTCATCTTGAACTTTTCGCCGATCAGTTTTTCCAGGTTGCGCACCGGTCGCAGGTCGATCTGCGAACCCGGCAGGAAGGCTTTCAGGCCGATGTCCACCGTCAGGCCGCCCTTCGCCTTGGCCACCACGGTGCCTTCGATGATTTCTTCCGCTTCGAACGCCTTGACCAGTTTCTCCCAGATTTTGATCTTGTTTGCCTTTTCCTTGGACAGGACGACGATGCCGTCCTGGTCCTCCACCCGCTCCAGGTACACTTCGACTTCGTCGCCGACGTTGAGCGGTTTTTCGCTTTCCGGGAATTCGTTGAGGTTGATGACGCCTTCGGATTTGAAGCCGACATCGACGGTCACCATGCCGTTGCCGACGTTGAGCACGCGGCCGTTGATGATTTCGCCTTCGCGGAATCCGGTCATGCTTTTTTCCAGGTAGGCTTCCATCTCCGCCCGGATCTGCTTGTCTTCTTCAGTCATTTCTTCGACGGTTTC
This sequence comes from Nitrospina gracilis 3/211, assembly GCF_000341545.2. Taxonomy (NCBI): domain Bacteria; kingdom Pseudomonadati; phylum Nitrospinota; class Nitrospinia; order Nitrospinales; family Nitrospinaceae; genus Nitrospina; species Nitrospina gracilis. Next base: position 637,874 of record NZ_HG422173.1, on the reverse strand, counting down.
GTCGAGATCAAAATCTGTGTTACTCACAATGTTGGTCCTCCAGGATGCACCAGGTACTGCTGTTAAAGGTTAGTAATGCGGTTACGATTTGCTTTTCAATTCTTCGGGTGCGGATTCAATGGCCCGCACCATCTGTTCCACCACCTCGTCTATGGAACGGGAAGTGGTGTCGATCAACATCGCGTCCTCGGCCCTGCGAAGCGGCGAAGCGGCGCGTGTTTTGTCCTCGTGGTCGCGTTGCCGCACCTGCTCGACGATCTGGTCGAAGTCGAGGTCCGGGTCCGTACCCTTCATCTCGTCGTAACGCCGCCGGGCGCGTTCCACCGGGTCGGCGTCGAGATAAAACTTTTTCTGCGCGTCGGGAAAAACGACGGTACCGATGTCGCGTCCGTCCATCACCACGTCGTGGTTGCGTCCCATCTCCCGTTGTTTGGAGACGAGGATCTCGCGCACCTCGGGGTTGGCCGCCACCACTGCCGCCATGCGCCCGACGGTCTCGTTTTTCAGTTCACGGGTGAGTTCCCGGCCCTCGACGAACACACGCTGACTGCCGTCGTCCGCCGGTTTGAATTCAATGTTGAGGTTGCGCGCCACCTCGGCCACTTCGTCCGCGCCTTCCTCCCCGTCGGTGGGATCGATCCCCACCTGGTTTGCTTTCCACGCCACGGCGCGGTACATGGAACCGGTCTCGATGTACCGGAATTTGAGCCGCCGCGCCACCATGCGCGCGACCGTGCTCTTGCCGCTTCCCGCGGGTCCGTCGATGGCTACGATCATGAATTCTGTCCTACCAGTTTGCCGCGGTGTCCGTTGGCGTTTTTAAAAGATTCTTTCAGGCTCGCGCCGTCGTCCTGTTCGATCTGTTTGCGGATGTCTTCCAGTGACTTGGAGAACCGGTCGATCATGTCCAGCACGTGCGTTTTGTTGGCGAGGCAGATGTCGCGCCACATGACGGGATCGCTGGACGCGATGCGGGTGATGTCGCGCAGGCCGCCCGCCGACAGGCTCAGGATATCCTCCTGGTCAGAGGTTTTAAGCTGGCCGATGGCGTTGATGAGGGCGAAGGCCACCACGTGCGGCAGGTGGCTGACCGCGCCGTAAATGAAATCGTGTTCCTCTGCGGTGAGAATCTGCACCCGCATGCCCACCGCTTCCCAGAATTGCTGAATACGTTCGAGCGTGGCTTTATCGGTGTTGTCCGTGGGCGTCAGGATGCAACGCGCACCTTCGTACAGGTCGGCGGTCGAGGCGTCCAGGCCCGATTTCTCCGCCCCGGCGATGGGGTGCGCCGGAACGTAGTGCACGCCTTCAGGAAGAAGCGGCTCGATGTCTTGCACCAGCGGCGCTTTGACGGAACCGACGTCGGTGACGATGCAACCCGCGTCCAGGTGCGGCGCCATTTCGCGAAAGCGTTCGACGATGCTGGCCACCGGCGAGCACAATACCACCAGGTCGGCCCCGGCGACGGCGTCTTTGAGATCGGTGGTGCCGTGGTCGATGACGCCCTGTTCCTCGGCCCGTTTCAGGTTGTCGGCGTTCCTGCCGAACCCGGCAATGCGGCCTGTGATCTGGCGCTCCTTGCACACCTTGGCGAGAGAGGCTCCCAGCAGGCCCACGCCGATGATGGTCATTTTTGAAAATCGTTGCATAACGTTCAGCCGTTCCACGGGTACGAACCGAGCACGCGGAAATACATGCACCGCTTGCTGACGGTCCTGATGACTTTGTCGATACCGGGGTCGTCGATGTGGCCTTCGAAATCGACGAAGAACAGGTACTCCCACGACCGGTTGCGCAACGGCCGCGATTGAATCTTGGTCAGGTTGATTTCGTTGCGCCCGAACACCTGCAATATTTTGAGCAGGGACCCGGCCTCGTCCTGAATGGAAAACATGACCGAGGTCTTGTTGCGCTTGGCTTTCTTCGCGGGTTCCTTGCCGATCACCAGAAAGCGCGTCGTGTTCTGCGCGCGGTCTTCGATTTTTTCCGCGATGATTTTGAGATCGTAAAATTCGGCGGCCAGTTTGCCCGCAATGGCGGCGGCGTGTTTGTGTTTGCTCGCCATCTCCGCGGCGACGGCGGTGCTGGAAGTCGGAATCTGTTCGATGCCGCCCGCGTGGCGGTTCAGCCAGCTCCGGCACTGCGCGAATGGTTGCGGGTGCGAATACATTTCCTTGATGTCGTCGAGGTTGCCGGTCTTCGACAGCAGGTACAGGTTGATGCCGAGCAGGACTTCGTCCGAGATGTGCAGGTTGGAATCGACGAAACAGTCGAGTGTCAGGTTGACCACCCCTTCGGTCGAGTTTTCTATGGGCACGATGCCGTAATCGACGTGACCCCGTTCGACCATGGAGAAAATGGACTCGATGGATGACGCCGGTTCGAACACGGACGAATGGCCGAACGCCTTGATCGCCGCCTGGTGGGAGAACGTGGTCTCCGGGCCGAGGTACGCGATGCGCAGGGGTTTTTCCAGTGCCAGCGTGGCCGAAAAAATTTCGCGGAAGATGGATTCGATGGAATGCGCAGGCAGGGGCCCCGTGTTGAGGCGCTTCATGCGCTCGAAGATTTCGCGTTCCCGGTGCGGGACGTGGAAATGATTCGACTCGTTTCTTTTGCTTTTCTCTTTGCCGATTTTGATGGCCAGATCGGCGCGCCGATTGAAAAGCTCCAACAGCTTTTCGTCGATCTTGTCGATCCGGTCACGGATCTCGTCAATTTTGCCCAAACGTGTGTTACCGCCTTTTCTTGGAATTTCCCTGAGGGAGGCCTTGATGATTCCATACTTCCCGCCTAAAATGCAAGCACTATTTAGCGGGTTAATTCATTGTAATCAGGGAGAGAAACCATCATGATCCTTTTGGAATTCAGCATGTCGCCGATGGACAAGGGGGAGAGCCTGAGCCCCTACGTCAGCCGTTCTCTGGATATTGTTTCAAAAAGCGGGGTCCCCTACCGCCTGACCCCCATGGGCACCTGCCTGGAAGGCGAATGGGACGAGGTGATGAGCGTCATCCAGCAGTGCTACGAGAAGATGAGCTCCGACTGCAACCGCATCACCTGCTCGATCAAGATCGACTACCGCAAGGGCAAATCGGGACGGCTCGACTCGAAGATCGCCTCGGTCGAAAAACAACTCGGCCGCGAAGTGAACAAATAGGGCGGTTGGACTGCCTTTTCTTGCTAACGGAAGGCCGATTCCCCCGCCTCAAAGGAGGTGGCTCTCTCCCTACCCCCACGCCTGGGAGGCGAGGGCGAACAGGTGGTCGCGTTTGCCGGGCAGCGACGGGGCGTCCTTCACCATCACCGGCTGGGTGTCGAGTTCCTTGAAGCCCGCATCCAGCAGGGTCTGCACCAGGTCCTCGCGGCGGCTGGAAACATCGATGCGTACCGGTCCGCCGTTGTGCTCCGCCATCAGCGCGGAGAGCAGGTCGATCGCCGAAAAGCGGTTGAAGGCGATGATCGGGCCAATGAGCAACTGCTTGTCCTGCTTCACCCCCATCGCATAGCCCAGCAGGGTTCCTTGCGGATTGGTGATGCGGAGCGTCTTTTCCGTCTGCCGGTAGCGGATGCGGAGCAGTTTCGACCGGTCCGCGCCCACCACCTGCTGGTCCACCGAAAGCACGGGCATGAGGTCCTGTTCCTTCAGCGGCTGGATGCTCTGCTGCAGTGAGAAAGTGGAGACGGGCGGTTTGGTTTGGGGCGGGGCTTCCAGTTTGTGGATGCGTTCCACTTCGCGGAAGCCGAGCTTCTCGTAATATGCCTTCAGGCGGCTTCCCGCCACCAGCATGGCCGGTTTGTTTTTGGGTTCGCGCTTGTCGAGGAGGTGTTCGATGATTTTTTGGCCAACGCCTTGTTTCTGGCGGGAGGGTGTGACCAGCAACATGCCCAGAGCGCACAAGGCGGGGCCGTAATCGAACAGCGCGCCGCAGGCGGTGGGGACGCCCGATTTACCGCGCTCGCCGCAAACGTATCCGGATTCCAGGATGGCTTCCCAGTCGGCTTGCGTGTGTTCCCAGCCCGCTTCTTCAGACAGCTTTTGGAGTGCGGGCAGGTCTTCTTTGGAAAACGCCTCCATACAGGTCTGCCATTATATCCGGTTCAGGGCAGCTCCTCCAGTTTTTCCACCAGCAGGCTCTGGATGATCTGCTCCTTGATGCGCTGGATGAGCGGCTGGAACAGGATTTTGCCGCCGCGCAGCGACACGGAAAAAATGTCGATGCCGCGTCCGCCGCGGGTGGCGATCTTCGCCCGGTGGAGTTCGATGCCGAACTGCGCCAGCGTGTACACGATCTTGTACAGCATGCCGGGGTGGTCGCGCGCCTCGATGCGAACGCGGGTGAAGCGATCCTCGGGAAAATTCTCGATCTGGATCTTGGGCTCGATGCCCTCGTTTTCCCCGCTCCGTTTGTGGAAACGCGTGCGGGTTCGCAGGAGTTCGTTGAGCGTGACCTTGCGTTCCAGAATGCGGATCACGTTGCCCTCCACCTCGCGCCAGACGGCGGGCATGTCGTCGTACGCGTTCCGGATATTACGCGCGCTGACCTGGATGATGAGGATGGTCAGGCCGCCGTTGCCGGCAAAAATCTGGGCTCCCAGAATATTCGTCGCCTTGGCGGTGAGGGTACCGACCAGGTTTTTGAACAGGTGGATGTCGCTCGGCCCGGCCACCACCAGGTTGTAGAATCCGCCTTTCTCGTGATACGTCGCCTTCAGGCTGAAAGGCCGCTCCCCCATGCCCTGGATGAGGCGGATGTGGTCGGCGATGTCCTCCGAGGACTCGGTCAGGAAATAATCCTCCGGCATGGTCCCCATATGGTCGCTGATGACGGTTCGGTCGAACTCGTCCGCCAGCAGGCTGTACACGGCGTTGCGCGTGGCCTTGGGCTTTTCGTCGATGGATTCCGGTCGCACCAGGTAGTTGCGGGTGCGGTGGTAAAGCTCAGTGAGCAGGATGTTTTTCCATTCCGTCCACGTCTCCGGCGCCACCGCCCGCAGGTCCGCATAGCTCATCAAAAGAAGAAGGTCCAGCCGTTCCGGCTGACCTGCCAGCCTGCCCAGCTCGCGAATGGTGGGGGGATGGTGGATGTCGTGATGAAACGCGAGCTCGTTCATCATGTTCTTGTTCTTGACCAGAAAATGCAGCGTGCCCTGTTGTTTCGGGGTCAATTGCAGGCGCTGGGCCACTTCCGTGAGCGGGCTTTTCTGATCGCCTCCATCCAGATCTCCCGGCCGGTTGCCGAAGGTCTGAAGCAGGCACGCCAGTTTCAGGATGCTGCGGTCGGCAAGCCCGGTATAAACCTGTTTGAGTTTTTCCAGGTTGGTCTCCTTTGAGGTTTCCAGTTCTTCCAGAAACCGCACCATGCGAAGGGCGTGTTCGTCGCTCGTGTAACGGTGATAGAAATCGTAATGCACCTCAAACAGCGACTCCTCGAATTCCGGGAGCAGTTGACCCAGCACCCCCGCCTCGTGCAGTTGCCTTAACTGAGGGAATGCCTGGTTGGACCGCAACAGGTCGAACAGGAACGTGATGGCCTGTCGACCGCGGATAAAGTCTTCGTCCAAAAAATGTTTGTTCAGGCGGACAAGGCGTTTGAGATGAGCTCCAGGCTCCAATTTATGGTCGCGGCACAGGGTGAACGCAGTGAGGAGAAGCGAGCGGTCTTTTTCGAAAATATCGTCGGCGTGGTTGGCCACGCGCAGTTGCGATTTGTAGGCGAAAAACCCGTGGCCCAGCTTTTTCTGCTGGAAGGAGGTGATCACCTTCTGGATGAGGGGACGCGACTCAAGGCACCGGTGGAACACCGCTTCGGAAATGGTGTGGATGTGTGTGGCGTGGCGGAAGTAGTCGCGCATGAACCGCTCCACCGCCACCGTGCCGCCGCCTTCATACCCCAGATGATGGGCGAGGTCCATCTGGATGGAACGCGTCAGCACGTCGGCTTTCCTGCCCGTCAGGTAATGCAGTTCGTTGCGCACCCGCAGGAGGAAGTTGACCGATTTCTTGAGCGTCTGCAACTCGTCTGCGTCCAGGATGTCGTCGCGGTTCATCTCGCTCAGAGACGCTCCGTCGAAGCACATCGCCACCGCCCACATGGCGACGTGGTAGTCGCGCAGTCCGCCGGGACCATTTTTGATATCCGGCTCCGGATGGCTGGTGACGCCTTCACCGCCGTCCGGGCGGGAGAAAAATTTGCGAAGCGTGGTGTCCAGGTACTCCTGCGCGTGCTTTTTGAGCACGTTTTTGTAAACAGTGTCCCACAGCCTGCCGTACAGGGGCCGGTCGCCGATGAGAAACCGCGTTTCGATCATGGAGGTGCGAACGGTGGAATCGTCCCGTGCCAGGGACTGGCATTCCTTGAGCGTTCTGCAACTGTGGCCGATCTCCAGGCCGATGCCCCACAGAACGGAGATGACCTCCTGGATGAAGGCATCGAGCTTCCTGTCCATCTTCCTGTTGAGGAGGAACAACAGGTCGATGTCTGAGCAGGGATTGAGTTCGCCGCGTCCGTAACCCCCTACCGCCACCAGCGCAAAGCGGTTGGCCAGGATTTCGTCCCGGAACGGTCCCAGTCCGTCGATGGCCAGCACCACGTGCTTGATGGTTTCGTCGATCAGGCCGCAGTGTGCCTGGATCACCTCGCGGCCGCCCGCGCCGGAGCGGTGCCAGGCTTTGATCTTGTCGCGGCTGTTATTGAGGAAGGCCTTGAATCGCTGAAAGTACGCCGAGCGCTGACGGGGGTCTTCGGGAATCGCCTCCAACTGGGCGAAATCCGCTCCGAATTCAAATTGTATGGAAATCTCGTTCATGAAAGACCCGGATTGCGGTTCGGATGGGACGGCGCGGTCGTTGCCGCCCAGGGCGGCGGCGTCACGTACCAAAGGTTGGATTTATAAACGATTTGCACCATGGGGAAAAGGGAAAACCGTTGATTCCGAAAGAGGGCCGGCGAAGGGGACCGGACGGGTTGAATGAAACGGGACTCGTTGCGTGCCACATTCCAAGGGGCCTTGCACGTCTTCCGGCGCGGTCATTTTCGGGCCTGCGGGGGCCCGTTGGAAGTGGTTGATTCTGCGTGCCGAGGGCCCGACCGAAAGGCCAAATTTGCTTGACAAAGGGGGCCTTATAATTTAGTTTACCCCATTCATTCAAGCGTGTCAGGCTTACACGTCAGGTCTTGTCCGTTCAAACCGCTCTTTCGTCCAGGGGCCGATTGCAAAAGTTCACTGGACCCTTCCCTCCGTTCAGATAACAAACCGGGTGCGTTTGTTGCCAAACGAAGTGAAGGAGAAAGCCGGTGGCGGCGGAAACGGGACACGCGAAGTGTGGGATTGCCGGTTCCGGATACAACGGATCGGTCTTTGTATGGAAACGGGGACCGGGCAGGTTCCGGACCGCTTTACAGGTAAACAACAGCCGTGGGGCCCGCAGGAGTCGTCCCCACCTTATTGATTCCGTGGTTCCGTAGAATAAGGATATCGGACGATGCGTAAAAAAATCACCGTTGTGGGCGCCGGGCAGGTGGGCACCACGGTCGCCCAGCTGACCGCTTTCAAAAATCTCGGCGATGTCGTTCTCATCGACATCGTGGAGGGCATGCCGCAGGGCAAGGCGCTGGACCTGCAACAGTCCGGGTGCCTGCAGGTATTCGACAGCCTCATCGTCGGCACCAACGACTACAAGGACACCGCCGACTCCGACATCGTGGTCATCACCGCCGGCGTGCCGCGCAAGCCGGGCCAGGACCGCGCCGATCTGCTCAAAATCAACGCCGGGATCGTCAAGAATGTGACCGAGCAGATCATGAAGTACTCCAAAAACCCCATCATCATAGTCGTTTCCAACCCGCTCGACGCCATGGTGTACCTGGCCAAGGAAGTTTCCGGCCTGCCGAGGGAACGCGTCATGGGCATGGCGGGCGTGCTGGATTCCGCCCGTTTCCGCACCTTCGTGGCGCTGGAACTCAACTGCTCGATGGTGGATGTGGACGCCATGGTGCTGGGCGGGCATGGCGATTCCATGGTGCCGATGCCGCGCTACACCACCGTCTCCGGTATCTCCATCACCAACCTGATGAAACCCGACCAGATCGAGCGCTTGGTGAACCGCACCCGAAAGGGCGGTGCGGAGATCGTGGGCCTGCTCAAGAATGGCAGTGCGTTCCTCGCACCGGGGGCATCGGTGGTGAAAATGGTGGAAGCCATCCTGCAGGACAAAAAAACGCATTCTGCCCTGCACGGCCTATCTCAACGGGGAATACAACTGGAAGGGCATCTTCTTCGGCGTGCCGGTGGAGCTCGGTTACAACGGCATCACCAAGATCATCGAGCTCGACCTCACGGCGGAAGAAAAAGAAATGCTGGACACCTCGGCGAAAGACGTGCAGGTCACCATCGACGAAGTGGACGCGTTCCTCGGCAAGAAAGTGTGACCGCTACCGCTCACGGGTTGCGGATCGTCACCGTATCGTAAAGGGTCACCCCTGGCGGCTGTCCGTCGCATTCCAGCGGTATGGTTTTCCACGCTTTCATCTTCGGCCGCCAGCGCGGGTTCCCCTCCGCCGACTCCGGCGTGCAAACGCGGAAGGTTCTAACGGTCAGCCGGTGGTCGTCCATCTCCACCGTCAGGTAATGAAACATGAGCGCGCGTTTGGCCAAGGCCTGTTTCACCTCCGGCGGCGCCGCGTTTTTGTCCCTGCCGGAAAGGTCGGCGAACGGTTTGAAGGTCGCCCCACCGCCCCCCGCCACGATGTGCGTCACCCCTTCCCCCTGCAGGTAATCCGATTTTTCCACAAACGGCAGGTTGCCGTAGTCATCCGGCACACCCAGTGGATAAAACCGCTCGTAGGAATGCTGGTTGCCGGCGAAGACGAGGTCGGGCGAAAGCGCGTTGATCTGTTTCAACACCGTCTGCCTTTTTTTCCACGTACCACGCGGTGGTGAGTGCCGGTTCGTGGAGCGCCACGATCACCCACTGGTGCTTCGCCCGTGCTCTCTCGATCAGCGGCGCAAGCCACGGCGCGGGGTCCTTCCAGTCGTATGCATCAAGGACCACCATCAGGGCCAGTTCGAGGTTCATGACGCCTTCCCGCGGACCGGGGCCGGGTTCGCCCTTAAAGGCATCGAAGGGCGTGGCCATCGGCGCGATCTGGTCCCAGCAACCGGAAGCCTTCGGTTTCCATTTGACCGGCGGCAGGTCGTTGTCCCCGGCGACGAACACGCGCACCGGAAACGGGGCGGTCAGGGTCTGCTTGATCGTATTGATGTAACGGTGGGGGCAGGTGTCGGGAAACAGCCGGTCCTGGTAAACGAAGTCGCCCAGGTGCAAAAGGACCATGGCGCCTTCCTTTCGCATGGCGGAGACCACGGCATCGAAGCCCGGACGGTAGGCGCGTTCGCCGATACCGGTGTCGCCCACCACCACCATCTTGATCTGTTCTTCTTTATGAGCGGCAACGGGCTGGATGCCGGTGACACTGAAAATCAGCGCGAGAAAGTACGAAAGAAGGCAATGTCGGTACGGTTGGAATCGGCGAAGCATGGGAGCCTCCTCGATCTAAAAACTTTGCGTCACTTCCATCTGCAGCCAGCGGACGATGGCGAGCAGGACCACCGATCCCCCCACCAGCGTACCCAGCACCAGGTTGGTGACGGGTTGCTCGCGCAGGCGTTCCTGCACGATCAGCACCACCCCCCAGCTCGACACCAGGAAACTGAAAGCGATGGGCAGGATGAGCATCGGCGCCGCCGCCCACTGGCCCCAGCCTTCGAACTGGTTGACGTACCACCAGAACGCCCCGAACAGGATCAGCGGCAAGGGGCACGTCCAGTAAAACACTTTATGCGGGATTATGGGCAATGCAGGCTCTCCGGCAGGGTTTGAATGTAGGTTTTGATCTCGTCCCGCACGCGGCGGTAATGCGCCATCGCCTCTTCTTCGATTTTGGCATCGGCGGCAAGCTTCGGCGGATCGTCGAAACCGCGGTGCACCACCTGGGCTTTGCCGGGAAACGACGGGCACGTGGCGTCGGCATGACCGCACACGGTGACGACATAGTCGAAAGGCACGGACATCACGTCATCGACGTGCTTGGAAGCGTGGCCGGAGATGTCCACCCCCGCCTCCCGCATGGCTTTCACCGCCAGCGGATTCAGGCCATTGGGGTCCACTCCGGCGGAATGGGCCTCGATGGCGTCGCCTTTCAGGTGGCGCGCCCAGCCCTCCGCCATCTGGCTCCGGCACGAGTTGCCGGTGCACAAAAACAGGATTTTGCATTTCTGGCCCATGGTGGCCCAAGTGTAGCACAGGCGGTTCGCCGGGAAAGCCTTAATCTTTGAAAATACGGCGTTAATCAACCCTCTTGATTTTCGCTAAAATTTCGCCTAGCATGGGACGCATCCTCTTTAAGGAGACGGTCATGTACCTCACCCGGCGACAGAAGGAAATCTACCAGTTCATCGAGCATCACATCCGCCAGCGCGGTTACGCGCCCAGCATCATGGAGATCGCCAAACAGTTCCAGTTGTCGTCGCCGGCGACGGTGCACAAGCACCTCAGTCACCTGGAAGCGAAAGGCCTCATCCGCCGCCAGCAGAACCAGAGCCGCGCCATCGAGCTGGTCGAGGACCTCACGCCGCGCACGCCGGAGTATCCGTTGCTCGGCACCATCGCCGCGGGCCGTCCGCTGGAGGTGTTCGAGGCGAAGGAGATGATGTCGCTCCTGCCCAGCCCGGAGGGGAAAGATTTGTTCGTCCTGCAGGTGCGGGGGCAGTCGATGATCGACGACCACATTCAGGACGGCGACTACGTTATCGTCGAGCGCCGCAGTGAGGCGAAGAACGGAGAGACGGTGGTGGCGCTGGTGAACAACGACTCGGCGACGCTGAAACGGTTTTACCGGGAGCAGGATCACGTGCGCCTGCAACCGGCCAACGCCGCCATGCCGCCGATCATAGTGAAAGACGGCGACTTCCAGATCCAGGGCGTGGTTGTCGGCGTCCTCCGTAAGTTTTAGCGGGCGCGGACTGCGTCCGGTGACAGATGGCTAATGCGTTCGTAAGCGAACGATGGTCCGTGGGCGCAATTCTGGATTTACGCACATTCCTATTTATTCATTCCCCTCTCCCCTGGCGGGAGTACTCCTTGGGTGATGGGCTGGGGTGGCCTAAATCATCCCTCCTCTTTTCAAGGGGAGGGCTGGGAGGGGTTACTAATGACTCTTCCAAGGTGGTTGCAATGTTTTTCCTTCCGGTAAATGAGTCATGACCCCCACCATCCTGCACATCGACATGGACGCCTTCTTCGTTTCCGTTGAGGAAGTGCTCGACCCGTCGCTCAAGGGCAAGGCGGTGATCGTCGGCGGCAGTCCGGAAGGCCGTGGCGTGGTGGCCGCTGCCTCGTACGAGGCGCGCAGGTTCGGCGTGCACTCCGCCATGCCCATCGCCCGCGCGCGCAAACTGTGCCCGCACGCCATTTTTTTACGCGGCGCGCACAAACGCTACAGCGAGTTCTCGGCGCGCGTCTTCGCCATCCTCGAACACTACTCGCCGCTGGTCGAACCCATGTCGCTGGATGAAGCGTACCTCGACCTCACCGGGTGCGAGCGACTGCACGGCCCCGCCGTCGCCACCGCCCAGCGCATGCACGATGAAATCCGCGACACCGTCGGCATCAACGCTTCAATCGGCATCGCCGCCAACAAGCTGATGGCGAAGGTGGCGTCGGAATTTGCCAAGCCCAACGGCTGTTTCCGCGTGCTTCCGGACCAGGCGGCGCGCTTCCTCGCGCCGTTTCCCGTAGGCACCCTGCCGGGCATCGGACCCAAAGGCGTGCAGCAGTTCCGCCGCCTGGGTGTCCGCACCGTGCGCGATCTCGCAGCACTGCCGCTTGAGTTTTTAGAAGAGGTGTTCGGCGAATGGGGAGCGCAGTTGCACGACAAGGCGCGCGGCATCAGTCATTCGCCCGTCCAGCCGCGCGAAGAATCGAAATCGATCAGCCGCGAAACCACGTTGGAAGAGGACTCCACCGATCCGCAGTATCTGGAATCGGTCCTGAGTTACCTGCTGGAAAAAGCCGCTGGCCAGCTGCGCGGCGAGGGCCTGCGCGCCCGGTGCGTGACCTTGAAGCTGCGTTACTCGGATTTCAAGACGGTGACCCGCTCGCGCACGCTCACCGTCCCGGCCTGTGAAGACCACATCCTGTTCGCGACCGTTGTCGATCTATTCCGCAAACTGTTCACGCGGCGCACGCGCGTGCGGCTGATCGGTGTCGGGTTGACGTCGCTCACCCGTGAAGCACTCCAGCAGATGGACCTGTTCGACACGCCTGCGCGCAGTGCCGGCCGTGAAACGCTTTATGCGGGTATCGACCGCATCCGCACCAAGTACGGCTTCCGTTCCATCCTCCGCGCCACCAGTCATAATGAAGAGTAACCGGGTCACGCCCGCTCCCTCTCCTCTTACGGGGTACAGCCCCGGTTCCCCCTTGTAAGGGAGGCTAGGGGGGTTCTTCCTTTTCTGTTATCCTTATGCTTCATCCGGACGAAGTCCGGTCTTCATCTGTGGTTAAATTTTTTTTGGTTTAATCAGTTTCAAGGATGCTTATGAATTGGGATCAATGGCGTGACGCATTTCCCGTCACAAAGAACCGCATCTTCCTCGACCACGCGAAAGTCGCGCCCCTGCCGGAGCGCGTGCAGGAACGCGTCGCCGCCTTCCTCAAAGACGCCTGCGAGCACGGCACCGCAAACTATCCGAAATGGATGGCGGAAACCGACCGCGTCCGCGCCCGCTTTGCGGAACTCATCAACGCCGACGAAGGCGAGGTTGCGTTCGTCAAGAACACGTCGGAAGGTATCTCCATCGTCGCCAACGGCATCGACTGGAAAGCAGGCGACAACGTCGTCATCCCCAACATCGAATTCCCCGCCAACGTCTATCCTTGGATGAATTTGAAACGCCTCGGTGTCGAGGTGCGCTGGGTGAAGTCCGTCCGCGGCCGCGTGCCGTTCGAGCAGATCGCGGCGCAGGTGAACAACCGCACGCGCGTCGTCTCGGTGTCGTCGGTCGAATGCAACAGCGGATTCCGCAACGACCTGGGTAAAATCGGCGCGTTCTGCAAGGAGAAGGGCATCTATTTCTGTGTCGATGCGATTCAGTCGCTCGGCGTTCTGCCGATGGATGTGAAACGCGACCACATCGACTTCCTCGCCGCCGACGGCCACAAGTGGTTGTTGAGCGTCGAAGGCCTGGGCGGGTTTTACATCTCGAAGCGCGTGCTGGAGAATATTTATCCGGCGGTGGTGGGATGGGACAGCGTTGTCAACGCCAATGACTATTTGAACTACGACTTCACCTTCCGTCCCGGCGCGCGGCGCTACGAGGAAGGCAGCTTCAACGTGATGAGCATCTTCGCCTTCGGCGCGGCGCTGGATATTTTGCTGGAGGTGGGGATTGAGAACATCGAACAACGGGTGAAGGGTCTGGGCGACGTCATCATGGATCGCGTCAAGCAGCGGGGCGGCAAGATCGTCAACTCAACCGAGCCCGGCGAGCGCTCCGGCATCGTGTCGTTCACCTTGAATTGCGATCTGGAAAAACTGAAAACCTACCTTGCGGATACCAACGTGTCGCTCACCATCCGCGACGGACTCATCCGCCTCTCCCCACACTTCTACAACAACGAATCGGACATCGACCTCTGCTTCGAAAATATCGACGCATTTTTGAAGAAGTGAATCACTTCACATAAAAAACAACGTGAAGTGTTTGCGGTGTGGGCTGGGTGGGTTTGTGGATGGTGGCGGTGAGGTGTTGCCGTCCGCGCTCAAGGTTCCATAAATACTTTCCGCCTTCCGTGACCGCGAGCGGCGTGCCGTTTAAATTCCATTCCACCGTGTCGGTGTCTTCGACGCCCTGGATGGCGAACTCGAACGCTTCGTGTTCGTCCGGAATCCGCGGGTCCATCGCCATCCTCAATCCCCACACAGGTTTCACCCATTTCACCTCGCGGTCGCGGTAGGGGCGCATCGTCACATCCTGCGGTTCGGTGCCCGGCACGAACCATTCCGTCACCCACCTGCAAGCGGATTCATCATCCAAAGACACGTTGATGACTCCGTTCTGTGGCTCGCGGCACAGGTCGCGTTGCACCAGCCGCGGGTCTATGTAAAGCGGCCGCGTTTCTCTATGCCGGTTGAGCTCGGCGAACACGGAGCGCAGCAGGAGCGCCGGACCTGTCGAGCCCGTCACGTCTTCCATCGGGTTCTGGTCGAGGTTGCCCATCCACACGCCGACGGTGTAGCGGTCGTTGAAGCCCACCGCCCACGCGTCGCGGTAATCGGTGGAGGTGCCTGTCTTCACCGCTGTCTGCACCGGCAGGTTCAGCACGCTTCCCGCGCCGAACTCCAGCCGTCGCGCTTCGGGGTCGGATAAAATGTTTGCGATGAGCGATGCCACCGGACCCGATACCACACGCATCTCTTCACGCGGCGCGGGGTCGTTCATCCACGGCGTCAACGGACGCCACACCCCGCCATGCGCCAGAGCCGAGTACGCCTGCACCAGTTCGTACAGCGTCACTTCTCCATTGCCCAGCGCCAGCCCGTCGCCGTAAAAATCCGGATGCTCGTCGAGGGTGGTGAAGCCGAGCGTCTGCAGAAAGCGGTGGTAGTTTTCAACGCCGACGAATTTCGCCGCGCGCACGGCGGGGATGTTGAGCGAGTTGCCGAGCGCGTTGCGCAGTGTCACGGGCCCGTAAAAATTGCGGCTGTAGTTTCGGTAGGCGTGCAGGCCCGTGCCCACCGACTCCGCCAGCGGCGCGTCGAGGATTTGTGTCGCCGCCGTCCAGCCGTTCTCCAGCGCCAGCGCGTACACGAACGGTTTTAAAGATGATCCCGGCTGGCGTGGCGTGGTGACGGTATCGATGAAACTGCCTGGCACGGATTCATCCGGTTCGCCCGCCACCACCCACGCGAGGATCTCGCCCGTGGTGTGGTCGGCCACCAGCACCGCGCCGTGTCGCACCGACCGGCGCGTCAACTGCGCCAGCCTCTGGTCGAGCAGGGTTTGCAGGGTCGATTGTAACGTACCGTTCAGCGTGGTGCGCAGGCTGGGTTGCCATTGCTGTGCGGACTGCGCCGTGACGTGCCGCACGAAATGGGTCGCTCCAACCGGAAGTGACGGCGGTTCGAGCTTGAAAATCTCAGTGTGAATCCGTTTGGCTTCCGCATCGGTCAGCACCCCTTGTTCGTGCAATGTGCGGGCGAGTCGTCCAATGGCGGTATTCACCGTTCGCGGGTCGCGGTAGAGGTCGAATCGCGACGGTGCGCGCACCAGCACCACCAGCGCCAGCATTTCTTTTTGCGTCAGGGTGTCGAGATCGCGGTTGAAATAATAATGCGCCGCTTGCGCCACGCCGCGCCGTTGCGACGCGTAGGGAACCTGGTTGAGATACAGCTCGAGGATGTCGGACTTGCTGAGCGCGGTTTCCAAACGTTGCGCTTCGAATCCTTCCATCCAGCGCGACCAAACTGTGCGCGGCCGGGGATGCAGGATGCGCACCACCTGCTCGGTGAGCGTGCTGGCTCCACGCACCCTGCCGAGCGCCTTCACGTTCTGCCACACGGCATGCAACCGCGCCAGCCAGTCGATGCCCGTGTGCTCGTAAAACCGTTTGTCCTCGGAGACGATGAGGGCGCGTTTCAGAAAATCCGGTATGGCGTGAAGCGGCACGGTGTCGTGCGTGTTCCAGCGTGTCTGGTAGGTGACGCGAAGCGGCGCGCCATAGCGGTCGGTCACCTGCTGGCGCTCCTGCGTTTTTGTCTGAACGGAAAGAAAGGTTTTCTCAACGGGCGAGATCGAAGTCGCCGTGGCGACAAACAATGACAGCGCGCCAACCATCGCAACGAGAGTGCCACTTATGAAAAATTTAAAACGCAGTGAGCGTTCGCGCCAGCGCATCGGATCACTCCTCGACGATCAGGTGCGACGGGATACCCTTGCCGTACACATCGGGATCGTACATCTCCTCCGCGTGCACCGGCATCTTGAGAAATTTCCCGGTGGCGATGGCCTGCGCCACGTAGGACAGATGGTAGTTGCCCGGCATCAGGTAATCGGAGTAAAACCGCACCGCGTCGTGACGCAGTTCTTTATGATAAAAACTCCAGCGCGAATAGTTGTACGAACGCCAGTCGGAGTACTGAAGCCACCACGACCCGCCCGCCGCCTTGAACGTGCCCTTGTCGGCATCGACGGTGGAGGCGGTGGCGAGCTGGCGGTTCACCGGCTCCAGTCCGCCGGGCACCGGGTCGTCCACCACCACGAAGTTGCGCGCTGCGGGAATCGACAGGAAAATATCGACGCGCACCAGTTCGCCGCGCTGGATTTTATCTCCGTCGTTGAGCAACACCCATTCGCCGTTCCGTTCCACTGCGTACTCCTTGCGGATCTCAATGCCGGCGTTGATGTGCTCAGCGTGTTCCTCAAGAGGTGCGTATTGCAGGCGCGTCGAGATGTACAGGCGTCCCATGCCTTTTTTCTTGATGACGACCTTGGTCTTGCGTCCAGGGTCGCCTTGTTCTATGGGACGCGTCAGCGGCGCCGTGGGATCGCGCTTGTCCTTGAACTCATGCTCGCCCAGCTTGTTTCCGTCCATCAGGGCGGTGACCAGATATTTCGGGTCGGTCTGCTCATAGGCGCGGCTGTAATCGATGAGGGCGTTCATGCAGAACATGTTCTCCTGCGTGTTTTCCCAGTGGTCGCGCTGGCCGCGCGTCTGCGTGATGTAACGCACCAATTTGAACGGCGCGTTGCCGAGTTTTTTATTCAGGTTGGAATGTCCCGCCGTCTGGGTGAGCGCGGTCAGGATGGCGCAATTGGTGCGGAGCGGCGAGGCGAGGATGCGCGAGTAGCTGTCGTCGAGCGTCTCCGAGAAAACGAACTTGCCGCCGCTCTGCGTCGAATGCGCGAGGATGGCATCCAGCGTCTCTTCCACCACCGGCAGAGTTCCTTTCACGTTCAATGCCGCCTGTAGGAAGTGGGCCTTGCCGAACAGGCTCATGAACGGCATGTGGGTCCGAAAGCGCTCGATGTCCTTCTTTCTCACCTTGCGGTGTTTCGACAACGCCGCCAGCGCCACCGCACGCACGGTGGAAGCCATGTCTTTGCTGTAAAACGTGGGCAGCACATCGCGCTTGAGCATACGTTTTAAATATTTATGCAGAGCCTCCTCGACGTGCGACGGAATCTCATAACCCGCCGACCGCATCCAGTTGAAGGCCAGCGCCGTGTAGGCGCTCAGGTACGGGCTCACGTAGCGGTCTTGGGGAATGTAATACACCATGCCGCCATTCGGCGCCTGGTAGTTGACCGCCGACTTCAACATATCGCGCGCCACGTCATCCGCTTCCTCCCATTTGAAATCGGCAGGCATGTAGTCTTTGAGGTTAAGGTAGTGCGACGCCATGACGCCTTTGCTCAACACCTGCTCCCAGCAGATGTAGGCGTAATTGCGCATGTACTCAAACGCCCCCGCCACGTTGCCGATGACGGTGGGTGAAAGCACCACGCCGACGGAGCCCACGTCTGGGTGAATGTTTTTCGGGAACGCGATCGATTCCTCCGTGTGCGGCAGAATGGTGGAGACGTAGTTGGCGGCGGTCTCCAGCGAGCGCCGCTTGAGCACGGGTGTTTTGTAAATCAGGCCGTCGCGGTCGGTGTCATCCCCTGCGGTCACGCGGAAACGCACTTCACCCTTTTCGATGTCCCGCGTTTGCGGCAGGTGGATGGTGGTGATGGGGAGGAACACCGTCTGCCGCTTGAACGGTTCGAGAGTGATGGTTTTTGTGATTGCGGTTTGTTTGCGAATGTCGATGTGACCTTCGGCTTTGATGGTGACGGTGATGTCGCGGGCCTTGTCGGTGCGATTCATCACGCTGAAACCCGCATTGAAGGCGTCGCCTTCCGTCACCTGGTTGGGCATGACGGGACGCAGTTCGGTTTCCTTATTCACTTTAAACGTGCCTTCACCCAGACCCATCAGGTCGTTCGGCGTCACCGCGAACGCCAGCACGCGCCAGCCGGTCAGGTTGTCCGGCGCCTCGAACTCGATCGACACGTTGCCGTTGGCGTCGGGGGTGAGCGCCGGGTTCCAGTAGCTGACGAACTTGAACAGCGACCGCATGGCGAGGTCCGCGCCGCCATCGCCACCGGGATTGGCTCCTTTCTTCTCGAATTTCTGCCGTCCGACGATGCGGGTCAGCAGGCTGAAGTTTTTGAGGTCGAGTGCGCCCAGGTGGTACAGTCCCTTGTAGGGGTCGAAGTAGTCGCGTCCGCCCTGCAACAGATCGAACACCGCTTCATCGAGCACGGCGACGGCGAGTTCATAAGGCCGGTCGCCCGCGTCGAAACGCGGCTTCACGTTGAGCGCGACTTTGATGGTGTCGCGCGGTTTGTACTGGCCTTTCTCCGTCCGGGCGGTGACCACCAGTTCCTTGTACGGGTCCTTGACGGGCACGCGGGTGTAGCCCATGCGGAAGGTCGGCTTGCCGAGATCGACGCCGGTTTCATCCAGAGGCTTCTCCACGCGCGGCGACACCACCAGCACCGACAGATAGAATCCGGGCAGGAAATCCGGTTCCACATCAAACTCGACCACCGGCGTCGCCGTGTCGAACGTTGTCACCCATTGCTTGAGGACGCCGTAACGCTCGACGGAGATCAACGCCTTCGCGCCGGGAAACGGGTTCTGCACGAGGAAACGCGCTGTGTCGCCGATCTGGTATTCTTCTTTTTCCGGGATCAACTGCAGGGCGTGGGTGTTGTCCTCCGCCCACACCACGCGGCCCTTGCCCGCCACCCAGGTGCGCAGACTTGCCGTGTGCGTGCGGCCTTTCGTGTCGGTGATGGTCGCGGTGAGGCGATACGATCCCGGTTCCTCAGGCGTGAACGTGCAGACCTTCGCCTCAGCGGAGGGTGTGCCTTTGCAGTCGCCCGCCTTTTCCCATGAATGCGTGTACTGCGTCAGATACGCGTTGCCCGCGCCTTTCACCCGGCTGGCCTTGGTGACGTGCCGCTCGATTTTGATCGACACCGGCGTGCCGCTCACCGGCTTGCCGTGGCCATCGACCACGATGTACTCGATGTTCGCCGGTTCGTCTTCCTTGTAGAGCCACTTTGGACTGTGCAGGCCGACGAAGCGGTCGCGTCCATGGAACTTCGCCGTGGTCAGCGATGCCACGAACTTGCCACGGTCGTCTTTCACCGCACTTTCCACGCTGAGCGTGCCGTAAAAAATGTTCTCCACGTTCTGGTCGGTGATTTTAAACGAACGCAGGAGATCGCCCTTGGCATTGACCGCGTCTTCTTTTTGGTACAGGGTGAGCGTCTGGTAATAATGACCGCCTTCCGCAGTGAATCGGAATTGTTTTGCGCGGGGATGTCTGGAATAAAACGTCTGTTCGCGAAGCGTCGCGGTGAGCCGCGCCGGGGCATCGGCGTAGGGTCCCCCGGCATGCATGCGTGCGAGCGTCGTGATTTCCACTTCACTTCCCGGTTCGAACGCCTCGCCGTTCAGCGAATTGCTCACACGGAAGGGCGAGGGGGTGAAGTCGGTGACCAGCACCTCCAGCGGCGTCCACAGAGATTTGGAAAATTTGGCGCGCAGGCGGAACTCGTACCAGCCGACCGCGCCCGACTTGGCCACGGAGAACTCGCCGGCGTACGTGCCAAATTTCGACAGGGTGATGTCCTTCATCTCGTGTACTTTTTTGCCCATCGGGTCGCGCACTTCCAGCCGGTAGCCTTCGAGCGGCGGCGCGATCAATTTTTTATTGTCCTGATCGCGCACAAACAATTTGAACTGGATGGTGTCGCCGGCGCGGTACACGCCCTGCGCCGTGGTTCCCCAGGTCTGGATGTGACCGTACTGCCTTTGCATGCTGGGGTAGGCCTCGTAATTGGAAACCCGTCCGGAATCGACGCCGAAGCGCTGGTCGTCGAGCGGCACCAGCGCCATGTCCTCGCCGCGCTCGATGCGCACGAACAGGCGTTCGCGCGTGTCATCGTACCAGCCGTAGCCCATGGCTTTCAGTTTGGGATCGAGTTTTTGCGTGCCGTCGAGCAGGGCGAGTCCGTCGTCCCCCGTCAACGCGTCGCTAAGGATTTGTTTATCGGCGGAGAGGTCGGCGATTTTGTCCTTGTAGATCATGACATGCGCGTCGGGAACCGGCTGGCCGGTGGCGAGGTCCGTCACCCACACGGACGAGTTGTAATGTCCCATCTTGACGTGCACGCCGAATGGCGTCACCTGCGCCAACAGGGTGCGCTGGTAAGTCGGTTTCGGGACATCGGGTTTTGTATCCAAATGGCCATACAGCACGCCGCTCTTGCCGCCTAACGCGCCACGCACGTCGAGCGGCAGGGCGTAGGCGATGTCTTCCGCATCGTCCGGTTTCACTTTGTGCACCAGGTTGCCCTTGCGGTCGGTGGCGGTCAGCCGTTTGTATTTGAGTGTGATTTCTTTCAGGTTGGTGACCACGAGCGGCACTTCGGTCTGTTCCTGTTTTTCCAGTGTGGCGGTGGTGTGCTCAAGATGAAAATCTGGATTGCGGTGATCGGTGTTGAACGTCAGGTCGAATCCTTTGGGCAGAGAGCGGCCGAACTCATCCTTCAAAGCTCCTGCGCTGGAAGAAATGTTGTATTCCTGCGCCGCTTGCAATGCTTCCGGCAGGTGGACGTCGTAGCGGCGGCCTTTTCGGTGGGGACGGCGCAGGCGCGAATGATCATAAGCGTTGGCCCAGGGATCGTAATCGGTCCGGCCGCCGGCCAAGTCGGGAACGAACGTCACATGCTGCTTGATTTCCTGGTTGATGACCGGAGCGCTGAAGGTGAGGGAGACGCCACGCAACGGATTGCATTTGTATCTGGGCAACAATGTGGTGTTGGAATCGATGATGATTTGCCTGTTCTCATTGTTCCAGCAGGAGACGCCGATAAAGCGGAACTCAGGAAACGTGCGGAACTTTTTCACCGTGCGTTGGGTGACGCCGGGTTCGGGTCCGAGAGCCGAGACCAGTCCCGGCTCGATGTTCAGGAACACATCTGCATCCCACGACAGTTCTTTCTGCGGTTGCACCAGCCACACGCGCCGGGCCTCGACGCCGTCTTTCACCGTCGTCTGGTCGTCACTTTTCTGGCTGGGTGGGCGGTCGAGGTGCAACAATCCTTTGTCACCGGGGATGGGCACGATCACCGGAAGCTGGCGGTCGTTGGGGTCCGGTTCGACGCTCAATGGATACCGCTGGCGTTTGTTGCCTTCGCCCAGCAGATACAGGTGTTCGGCCACCGACGTTTGCGTGACGGGTTGGTCGAAAGTGATGCGCATGACCGGCCAGCCGGGCGCTTTCCAGGTCTGGAACCACGCATAGCGCACGCGCGGGCGGTGCGTGATGAAGCGATGCAGGTAAGGCGGATCGATCGTCGCGCCGTCTTCGGCCTGGATTCCGGGACGGACGTTGACTTCATACTGCGTCGCCGGTTGCAGTTTGTCGTCCTCGCCCAGTTGGCACGCCAGCGCGCTGGTGTTGAGCCACCGCCACTGGCATTTGAGTTCTGGGTGAACGCCGACCTTCACCTCCTCCTTCGTCCGCTCCATGCGCCCCAGCGGCACCACCGGACGGTTGAACTGGATGACGATCTGCCGGCCGGAGGGCACATCCGTACCACTGGGCGTGATGCGCACCACTTTCAGCGGCTGGCCCTGTGCGGCGGCTAAGATTGGAGGGAATGAAAGACAAAAGCCAATGAAGGAAAACAGACACGCAAGCACGGGGGCGGCAGATTTTCGCATGGAGCCCTTCCTCTTCGAATTTGTGAAATGCAGGTATGAAGACAGGTTAATGAGTTTTGCGCAGATGCACAAATTGAATTTCAGCCGGGGAGATATGTCATGAAAAAAGGAGTGTTCTGTGTTGGGCGAGATGAAGCTCAACCCCGTTTAAGAACGGATTGCACGATATCGATGATGCGGTCCTGGTCGGCGGGGGCAAGGTTGGAGCCGGAGGGCAGGCAGAACCCGCGCTCAAACACGTTTTCCGAGAAATTGCAGTCGTCCGCGTGGGTATGGTAGGTGCACCCCTTGAACAGCGGTTGCAGATGCAGGGGTTTCCAAACCGGGCGGGCTTCGATGTTTTCTCTGTCCAGCGCGGCGATGATGTCGTGCGGTTTCACCGATAGACCGCGATCAAGCGTCAGCACCGTGAGCCAACGCGTCGAGGTGCCGAAACCGGCTTCCGGCATGAACTCGATGCCTTCGAAACTTTCCAGTGCGGTGCGGTATCGATCAAACACCGCGCGGCGCTGGGCAATGCGTTCGTCCAGCACCTTCAACTGGCCGCGGCCGATGGCGGCGAGCACGTTGCTCATGCGGTAGTTGTAACCGAGCTCGCTGTGTTCGTAATGCAGGACGGGATCGCGCGCCTGCGTCGCCCAGTAACGGGCCTTGTCGAGCGCGGCGGTGTCTTTGGAGACCAGCATGCCGCCGCCGGACGTGGTGATGATCTTGTTGCCATTGAACGAATAGATGCCGAATTTGCCGAGCGTGCCGCTGGCCTTGCCTCGGTAGGTGGCTCCCAGCGATTCCGCCGCGTCCTCGATCACGAGGACGCGGTACTTGTCGCAGGCTTTCTGGATCGCGTCCATGTCGGCATTCTGGCCGTACAGGTTGACGGCGATGACGGCTTTCGGCACGCGGCCCTGCTGTCCCGCTTCTTTCAATGCGCGCTCCAACGCCTGCGGTGACAGGTTCCACGTTGCGGGGTCGGAGTCAATGAACACCGGGTCCGCTCCCAAAAATTGAATGGGCGTGGCGGAGCCGATGAACGTGAGCGACGGACAAAATACGGTGTCGCCGGGTTCCACGCCGCACAGCCTGAGGGCCAGATGAATCGCCGCGGTGCCGGAGCTGAGCGCCAACGCACCCGGTGCGCCGACGTAGGCCGCCATCTCGGCTTCGAACGCTTCCTGGTTGGGACCGCACGGTGCGATCCAGTTCGACTGAAACGCTTCTTCGACAAACTGGCGTTCCTGCCCGCCCAGGTGCGGCGGTGACAGATAAATGCGTGGGGGTTGTGTGCTCATGTTTGTTTCAAAATTCGGGCGGGCGCGCCTGCTGCCGTGACGTTGTCGGGAATCGGGTCGACCACTGCCGATCCGGCACCAATGACGGAATTGTGGCCAATGTCCATGCGGTTGGACACGGAGGCGCCGACGCCGATGGAGGTTTCCCGTCCCACTTTCACCTCTCCGGCCAGGTGAACCCCCGGTGACAGGTGCACGCCGTCTTCGAGGATGCAGTCGTGGTCGACCGTTGCGGCGGTATTCACGATGCACCCCCTGCCGACCCGCGCCCCGGTGTGGACCACCGCCTGCGGACCGATCAGCGTGCCTTGGCCAACGATTGCCGTTTCGCACACCCACGCGGTGGGGTGCACCAGCGTGGCGGCGGTGTGTCCGGCTTCGCAGTGACGCAGGAGCAGTTTCAGCCGCAGGGCGTTTTCGCCGATGGCGACGAAGAAATGCGTGAAGTCTTTGAGGCCGGATGCGGCATCATCGAATCCCGCCAGCACTTCGAAGTCGGCGACCCGTTTCAGTTCCATATGGCGGTCGTCGGCGAAGGCAATGCGGTCCCACTTCTGCACATCCTTTGCAATGGCCGCCACCACTTTGCCGTGTCCCCCGCCTCCGAATATCAGCAACGCTGCCACGGATACCCATCCATTTAAAAAAGATTCGGTTCAACAATCGAGCGTGGACTGCCGCTCCCATTCGCTCACCTGGCTCATGTAACGGCTCCAATCCTCGCGTTTCAGTTTCAGGTAGCTGTCAACGAACCCGTCTCCCAGCGTGGTCTTGAACACGTGGTTTTTTTCCAGCGCGGCCAGTGCGTCGTACAGCGTTGCGGGAAGTTTCTTGACCTTGAGTTTGGTGAACACGTCGTACATGTTTTCGTGCCGCGGCACGCCGGGGTCCATTTTGTTCTCGATCCCATCCATGCCTGCTGTCAGGATTCCCGCCTGCAGGAGGTACGGGTTCGCCGCGCCGTCGGGGAGCCGCAGTTCGAAGCGTCCAGCGTCGGGGATGCGGATCATGTGCGTGCGGTTGTTCCCGCCGTAGGAAATGCCGTTGGGGGACCATGTGGCGCCGGAGTCCGGAGTTTTGGCGTTAAGTCGTTTGAAGCTGTTGACTGTGGGATTGGTCAGCGCCGACAGGGCCGGTGCGTGGTGCAGGACACCGGCGATGAACTGGTACGCTTTCTCCGAAAGCTGATGCGAATTGTTTTTGTCAAGGAACAGGTTCTTTTTTCCCGACGCGTCCCATAGCGAGCAATGCGTGTGGCAGCCGTTGCCGGTAAGGCTGGTGAACGGCTTGGGCATGAAGCTCACACGCAGGCCGTGTTTTTCCGCGATGGACTTGGTGAGGAAGCGGAAGAACACGTGCCGGTCGGCCGTCTCCAGTGCGCTGCTGTAATGCCAGTTCATCTCGTACTGGCCGTTGGCGTCCTCGTGGTCGTTCTGGTACGGCTCCCAGCCGAGCCCCTGCATGGCGTCGCAAACTTCCTTGATGAAGTCGAAACGCCGCATGAGCGCGAGCTGGTCGTAACAGGGCTTGCTGAGTTGATCGTATTCATCGGAGATGCGGGAACCGTCGGGGGCCAGCAGAAAAAATTCCGCCTCCACGCCCGTCATCATCGTCACCCGCTTTTTGGCGGCCGCCGCCATCGCCCGTTTCAAAACCGTGCGCGGCGCGTGGTCGATGAGTTCGCCGTCCATATACAGATCGCCGGTGATCCACGCCACGTTCGGCTGCCACGCCATCGGCGTGAACGTTTTGGCGTCGGGCATGAGGAAGATGTCGGGGTGCGCGGGAGTCAGGTTGAGGTGCGCCGCGAATCCCGCAAACCCCGCACCGGCTTTCTCGGCCTCTTTGGCCTTGGAAGCGGGGATCAGTTTGGAGCGGATCACGCCGAACAGGTCGACGAAGCTCACCAACAGGTATTCGGTTTTGTGTTTCTTGATGGATTCACTGAGCATGAATGGGTCCGGGTTAGATGAAAATTAGAAAAAGGTTTTCAGCCACAGGGCGGTCATTAGAAGGGTGCGCAGCGGTCGCGTGTGGTTGGCCTTCCCCGCCTTGTGCTCGTCCAGCAGCTTCACCGCTTCCTGAGTGTTGATGAGATCGTCATTGGTGCCCGCCAGCAGATCCCGCGCCCAGTTGTAAAGCGGATCCTGCAGCCAGTTGCCGATGGGCGTGGTCGGCATCCGTTTTTTGCCGTACACGAATTCCCTGGAAAACACTTCCGCCGCGTGTTTCTTGAGATAGCTCTTGCCGATGCCGCGGTAGATCTTCTCCGTCACCGGCAGGCGGGTGAACAGCTCGATGACGCGGTGGTCCATGAAGGGCGAGCGGCCCTCGGTGGACCAGCACGCGCCCATGCGGTCGCCCTTCACCAGGTTGTTGCCCGGCATCAGTTGCGTGCATTCGTAGGCGATGATTTGCTCGATCGGTTGCAGGTCACGCCACGGTTCGATGCTCTTTTCGAAGTAATCGAACGGGTCCTGCGTGTGCTTGTGAACGGTGTCGCGCAGAAGCCGCTTGCGCAAGTGGTCGTCCATGTAGCAGATGACGTTGTAGTAGGCGCGGAGTGCGAAGTTGGTGCGTGTGGTGTTCTGAAAAAATTCCACGTTGTGGTTGAAGCCGAACAGCGTCTCGTCCGGTCCGTCGCCGGTGAACATGACGATTTTGTCTTCGCCGTGGGCCTTGCTTGCGAGCAGGTAAAACAGGAAAAACGAGAAGTCGCCGTGCGGCTGGTCGGTGTGGTAGATGACCTTTTCCGCAAGCTCCGGGATGAGGGTGTGGTCGATCATCGCCGGTTTCAATCCCAGCCCCAGCTGATCGGCAACCAGTCGCGAATAAGCGTATTCGGAAAAGCCCTCGACGGGAAAGTCCAGCCCGATCGCCTCCAACCGGCCCGGCCACTGCTCGGCCAGGTACTTGGCGACGACGGAGGAATCGATACCGCCGCTCAGGTACAGCCCGCCCTTCACGTCAAAATCCTTCTGCATGCGCACCGCGTCGCGCAGAAGCGCGCCGAATTCATCGAAGTCCGGCGTGTGGCGTTCGTCGAAAAAGGGCCATTCCCAGTAACGGTGCTTCGTGATTTTCAGTTCGCTGTCAAAACGCCAGTAAGTGCCGGGTTCGAGGTGGTGGATGTTCTTGAAGCAGGTGTCCGGCGGCGGGCAGTAGTTCAATGCGAACATGCGCACGAGGCCGTTGTAATTGATTTCCTTTTTCGCGCCGGGAAGCGCGAGCAGTCCCTTGATCTCACTGCAGAACGCCCAGCCGCCATCGTGCTCCATGACGTAACACGGTTTGATGCCCGTGTGGTCGCGCACCAGCACGCCGCGCTGCTCTTTCTCGTCCCAGAGGAAAAACACGAACATGCCAATGAGGCGTTGCAGCATGGCCTCGCCTTCCTCCCGCCACAGGTGGACCAGCACTTCCGTGTCGCACCGTGACTTGAAGACGTAACCTTTTTTCTTCAGCTCCTCGCGCAGGGCGACGTGGTTGTAGATCTCGCCGTTGAAGACCACGCCGACGGTGCCGTCGGTGTTGAACATCGGCTGGTGGCCGTTTTCCGGATCGACGACGGCGAGCCGTGCGTGGCCCAGCACGGCGGGCCCGTGTCGCTTCACGCCCCATTCGTCCGGGCCGCGGTACATGATGGTCTCGACCATTTTCTCGACGAGTTTTGGATCGGGATTGCTGGTGCCTATGGTTCCGGCGAGTCCACACATAAAATAAACTGGTTACCTCGGTAAAAATTTTAAATTCATCAGTCGTCCAAAGCCTGCGACCCTTCCGGTATCTTGCGCGTGCGCCCGGAATGCGGTGCGGTGTTGACATACTCCGCGTCGGAGAACGATTCGTGATACACCTTGCGGAACACGTTGATCACCTGGTCGAGACTGGCCTTGGTTTCCGTTTCCGTCGGTTCGATCAGCATGGCGTGGTCGAGGTCCTTCGGGAAATACACGCACCCCGCGCCGAACAGCGTCGGCGGATGCACGCCGTAGTCGATGAGCCGCTTGGCGAAATTGTACGGCGTGGTCGGCAGGTTTTTTCCCGACAGCAGGCATTCGTGCATGCAGGGTTTCGGATAAATCGGAGGAAAAATGTCGCGCAGTTTCTGCTGAAAGTAATTCGCGTTCAACACCGCGTCCTCGGATACCTGTTTCAACCCCTCCGGCCCGTTGAACAGGATGTAGCAGTAGCAGCGGATCATCACCGCCACGTGACCGTAAAAGGATTTCAGGCGGCCGATGGTATGTGGCCGGTCGCTTTCGAACACGTACGTGCCGTCATCACGCCTGGCGATGCGCGGCACCGGCAGGTGTTCTTCCAGGAACGCTTTCACCGCACAGGGCCCCGCACCCGGTCCGCCTCCGCCGTGCGGCGTGGACAGGGTCTTGTGCGTGTTCAGGTGCATGACGTCGAATCCCATGTCACCCGGCCGCGCGATGCCCATCAGCGCGTTGAGATTCGCCCCGTCGTAATACAACAGCCCGCCCTTGGCGTGAACGATCTCGGCGATGGTGGCGATGTTCTCCTCGAACAGGCCGAGCGTGGACGGGTTGGTCAGCATGATGCCGGCGACCTGTTCGTTCATTTTCTCGCGGACCACGTCGAGGTCCATGATTCCCGCGTCGTTGGTCGGGATGATCTCGCAGTCGAATCCCGCCATGACGGCGGACGACGGATTGGTGCCGTGCGCCGAATCGGCGATCAGGATGACACGGCGGTCCTCGCCTTTCTTCTCGAAATACTTTCTTATGATGAGAAGGCCGGTCAACTCCCCCTGTGCACCCGCCGATGGTTGCAGGGTGACCGCGTCTGCACCCATCAATTCCGCGATGAACCCCTGCAGGTTGTACAGCAACTCCAGGATGCCCTGCATGGTGTCGACCGGTTGCAGGGGATGGACGCCCCGGAAGCCGTCCAGGTTCGCCATGGCGTCGTTGCGTTTGGGGTTGTACTTCATGGTGCAGGAACCGAGCGGGTAGGGACCGTTGTCCACGCCGTGGCTGTGCGCGCTCAGTTCCATGAAGTGACGGACGATCTCAATCTCCGAAACCTCAGGCAGGCCCAGCGGTTCTTCTCGAAGGGGCATGCCGGGAAACAGGCAGGCGGTGTCCTCCTGTTCGAACTCAAGGTCGTGCACCCAACTGCCGCCGATTCCCGGCCGGCTCTTTGCGGTCAGATGAGGAATCATGTGCACACCTTCTTCAGGGCTTGGGCGAGGCGATCCATATCCTGCCGGGTTTTTGTTTCCGTGACGGCGATCAAAAGCAGTTCACCGTGCGGTGTGTCGTCGATGGCGAGCCCCCCGAAAATGTTTTCTTCGCGCAGGGCATCCAGCACCGTGTCCGCCGGTTTGGGAAGTTTTAAGGCGAACTCGTTGAACACCGGCCCGCTGTGGCCGCGTTCGATGCCGGGGAGGGCGGTCAGCTGTTTGATCAGGTAATCGGTTTTGTGCGCGATGATTTTTGCCAGGCGGCCATAGCCGCTTTCGCCCAGCAGGCTGAGGTAGATCACCGCGCGGAGCGCGCACCACGCCTGGTTGGAGCAGATATTGCTGGTCGCTTTTTCCCGGGCCACGTGCTGCTCGCGGTCTTCGTACACCAGGGCGTAAGCCGGGTTGCCGTAGATGTCCGCAACCCTGCCCACCAGCCGCCCGGGCATGAATTTGCGGTACTCCTTTTTGCAGCCGAGGACGCCCAGGCTGGGTCCGCCTGCCGACAGCGGGATGCCGAGCGGTTGCCCCTCGCAGCTGGCGAAGTCGACACCGAGCGACCCCGGTGTGGGGAACAGCCCGCTCAAAAAAGGATTGAACGACATGCCGACCCGCACCCCATGCGCCCGGCACAGGTTCACGATGGCGGGGATGTCTTCCAGCACGCCGAAGCGGTTGGGTGTCTGGAACAGGAACACGGCGGGGCGTTCGGATTTCAGTTTGTCTTCCAGCGATTTCAAATCGAGCCGTCCGCTTTGCGCCTCGTGTTCCACCGTGTCGAGGGCGACGCGGCGGGGCGTGAGGTGGCTTATTATGATGTCCTTCCACTGCGGCCAGATGGAATCCGCATACAGCACACCCGCGTCTCCGCGGTCGGAGGCGAGGCAGCCCATCCAGCCCAGTTCGAACAGCGCCGTGCCGCCGTCGTACGACGAGCAGTTGACGATGGGCAGGCCCATCACCTTCGCCATCTGTTCCTGGTATTCGGCAAGGATCTGCAGCAGGCCCTGGCTCATCTCCGGCTGGTACGGGGTGTAGGCGGTGAGGAATTCGCCGCGGCCGGCCAGGACATCGACCACCGCCGGGATGTGATGATCGTACATGCCGCCGCCGATGAAATTGAGGTGGGTGTGGACCGTGGCGTTTTTTCCGGCAAGGCCGCGCAGGTGCTTTTCCAGTTCCCAGTCGGGAAGCGGGTCGGGCAGGTTGAGGGTGCGTTGCAGCCGGAGGCCTTTCGGGATGCCGGTGAGCAGGTCGTCGATGGACTCGACGCCGATGAAATTCAGCATCGCCCTGCGGTCTTCGGGTCGGTGCGGCGTGAAGGATTTGGGTGCGTCGATCATATCAAAGTTTTAAAAACGACCGGACTGTTCCGGGTTGTTCCGGGTGCGGCGGCCGGGCGGTTGTGAACGGACCCGACATTATAGCAGACCTCATTTTGGGCGAGCGGGCATAAAGTCAGGGCCTACCGCACTTTACTGAGCAGTTTGACGATCTCCACGACCTTGGAACGGTCCAGCTCAATTTGTTCCGGCGTGCGTGCCTGCATGTATTCCTCGTGTTCCCGCAGCTTTTCGATTTCGTATTTCAATTTGGTGTGGTCCACGCGATCGTCCTCCTCCACCAGGCCGCGCTGGAAGGTGCGCGACAGGATAACCGACGATGACCCCAGCCGAAGGTGTTCCCCCAGCACCATCTCGCCTGGCAGTTGCCCCTCACCGATGCGAGCGATGCCGCCGAAGCCGAAGGGCAGGCCCGCGTTGAGTACGGTCTTGGCCAGCGCATCGACCATGCCGTCGGCCAGAGGCTGGAAGATGAAATTTTGCTTGAGCCCGAGGTGCAGGTCGTTGAGGCCGATGTACACCTCTTTGAGTCCCGGTACCCGGACGATCGACTCCAGCGCGTCCGCCGCCTCCGGCGTTTCCACCAGCGGCACCACCCCGGCACGTCCCGCCACCATTTCCGAAAACTGCGCCAGCTCGTCCGCGGTTCGAAACATGGGGAGCATCAACAACTCGGGCCCTATGGCCAGCGCCTGTTCGATTTCGTCACCCAGCCCGTCGTGCGGCGGGTTGAGGCGGATGAGGAGTTCCGCATCCGGGATGGCCTCGCGCACGCGGCGGGCGTCGTCCATGCTGTGGCCGCTGATCCACGTGTCGAGATGCCCCTGCCTCTCCTTTTTACCCATCACCTCCAGATCGACGAAAATGCGGTTCACGCCGGCGGCCACGGCGTTTTTCGCCAGATCGGGGTGGTTGGTGATGAGCATCAGGGTGAGCATGCACGCTCCCTCGGATTAAAAAAAAATTGAATTTCCGTCTGTTGGGCGGCACGGCGGCAGTAACAAACCGGACTGCAGTGCTCCAAATTTAATAAATTCAATAAAACCAAGGAATTGTATCACATTCCGCAAAAACGGGGAAAGTTTGGGCTCACCACTTTCTATAAGGGATTTTCATAATGAAAAACAACCGTTTATGGTAAACTCGATATTCCAGATTGTGCCCCTGAACAGTCGGCGAAGAGGAGCCCTACCAATTTTTACAAGCGCCGGCATCCAAAACCGGGTCGCACGAAGGAACACCAGTCATGCGTGCTTTTAAGAAAAAATTCCGGAAGGTCATCCTGCTGGGTTTCGACCTGACGGTTAGCCTGGTGGCTCTGTACCTGGCGTTTCTGCTGCGGTTCGAAGGCACTCTCCCCAAGGAACAGATGGAGGTCTTTCTGGACCTCGCTCCCATTGTCCTGTTGTGCCGCGCGTTTTCTTTCGCCCTGTGCCGTTTTTATTCGCGGTTCTGGGAGTATGCGAGCTGGGAAGACCTTCAGCAGATCCTGAAGGCGGCGGCGATGGGCACGGCGCTGGTGCTGATCTTCATGTTCCTGTATAACCGCGCGCACCTCGTTTCCCGGTCGGTGTTGTTCATGGACCTCATCCTTGTGGTCCTCATGCTCGGCTCTTCGCGCCTGGGCTGGAAACTTCTCACCGACCGCGAAAACCAGGAAGCCGGCATCCGCGGCAAGGGCCGGGTGCCGATTCTCATCCTGGGTGCGGGCTACACGGGCGCCTACCTGCTCAAACACCTGCGCCGTTTCTCGCCGCACTACTCTGTGCGGGGATTCCTCGACGACGATCCCAAGAAACTCCATCACCAGGTCATGGGCGTCAAGGTGCTGGGCGGGCACAAGGACCTGCCCGAGTTGAAGGAGTCGCTGGGCATCCAGGAGGTGCTGGTGGCGGTGACCAGCATGGACGCGGAGCGCATGGAAGAGGTGGTGAAGGTGTGCCGCGACGCCAACGTGAAATACAAAACCGTCTCCTCGTTTTTCGATCTGGCCACCCATCAGCCGCACATCTCGAAAATCCGCAACATTGAAATCACCGACCTCCTCGGCCGCGAACCGGTCTATCTAGACCTGTCGATGATCCAGAACATGGTCGGAGGCAAGAAGGTTATGGTGACCGGCGCGGGCGGGTCCATCGGCTCCGAGCTGTGCCGCCAGTTGCTGGAGTACGACCCGGCGATGCTCATCATGATCGACAAGTGCGAGAACTACCTGTACGACCTGAACATGGAGTTGAACGGGGAGAAGACCAATGCCGAACGGAAGTATTTCTTTTTATCGGTCACGCAGGAGAAAAAACTGGAAACCCTGTTCCAGCGGTTCCGCCCTCAGCTGGTGTTTCACGCGGCGGCGCACAAGCATGTTCCCCTGATGGAGGAAAATGCGGACGAGGCGGTGCTCAACAACGTGCAGGGCACACGCATCACCGCGGATTTGTCCGAACGCTATGGCGTGGAAAAATTCATCCTCGTGTCCACGGACAAGGTGGTGCGGCCCACCAGCGTGATGGGGATGACCAAGAAGATCGCCGAGCGGTACATTCAATACAAGGCGCAGAGGTCGCAAACCGATTTCATGACCGTGCGATTCGGCAATGTGCTGGGGAGCAACGGCAGTGTGGTGCCGCTGTTCCAGAAGCAAATCGAGCGCGGCGGACCGGTGACGGTGACGCATCCGGACATGGAACGGTTTTTCATGCTGATTCCGGAGGCGGTGCAGTTGATCCTGCAGGCGGGGACCATCGGCCGCGGCGGCGAGATCCTGATGCTGGAGATGGGCCGTCCGGTGAAACTGATGGACCTGGCTGAAAAGATGATCCGGCTTCTGGGTTACACGCCGGGCGAGAACATGGAAATCAAAATCACCGGCGTGCGTCCTGGTGAAAAGTTGTCGGAAGAGCTGGTGGACGACGGCGAAGAGGTGATCGACACCCTGCACAAGAAAATCAAGCGGTTGTGTTCCGGCACCGCGCCCGGCGAGGGGTTCGCCGACAAGGTGGATACGCTGGTGGCGGATGGCGCGCGCTTGAAACCGGCTCTCTACCGGCAGCGGCTGGTGAACTTTATTCAGGAAGAGTGCACCCGCACGGTCTCACCGTCCCCTTTCCATAACAAACCCTGAATTGTCTCTGAACGGCGCGTCCTGTGCCGAATTGAATCACTGTTTTTTGACGAAGACGAAATCGCCGCCCGCATGGCCGGAGTTTTTGATGATGTTGTATTCCGGCACCTGTTCGGCGCGTCCCGCCACCGGCTCCTTGATGTATTTATAGAACAGCTGTTCTGCCGTAAAGATTTCCTCCTCCACCATGTGTAGCGCGTCGATGAAGGCGCGTGCGAACACCGAGTGCCCGCCGCCGCCGCCGTCCGCCACCGGCTCGTTGCCGCCGGAGGCCATCAGCGTGCGAGACGACCGCTTGTGCATTTTTTCAAGAAAACGCTTGTGCTGGTCCGGAGTGGACAGGTTGGTGATCGCCGAGCGGGTGAGCGTCCCCGAATAACAACTGTCGGCCACCACCAGCACATGGCGCGAGGCGAAGCGGCGGATATTGGTAGTGATGTTGTCGACGATCAGCCAGTTGGCGTCGCTGTCGCGTTCCGCGTCGGCGGGAAGCCAGTAGGCCTTGTTGACGGTCTTATCGAATTCGCCGTGTCCGGCATAATAGATAAGAATGTTGTCGTTCGGTCCCATCATCTTACGGGCATTGTTGAAGGCGCGCATGATCTCCGTGCGCGACACGTCGATCAGCAGGTTGGTCTTGAACCCGTATTTCTGACGCAGGACCCGCTCCACCTCTTTCGCGTCGTTGACGGCGGTTTCCAGCTTGGGCAGGTGTTTGTAGTCGTTGATGCCGATGATGATGGCGTGGTAGTCGCCGGAGTCCAGCCTCCCCATCTCTTCCATGAAGCTTTTCTTGACGTCCGGCTTTTTGGCGATGACGGTCTGTTCCTCGGTGGTCGTGCGGCTTTCCAGCCAGAACGATTTCTGCGTGGTGTTCTGGTGGATGTCGCGGGCGAGGATGACGATCTCGCTTTTGCCCGGGTTGATCGGGATGGTGGCGGCAAATTCACCGGACGATTGAACCTGGGCCGGCTGGCCGTTGACCAGGACCTCGGCGATGCCGCTCTCATCCTGCGCGATGCCCGTGACGTGGGTGGTCGGGGAAGTGGGTACGGGCACGATGCCGCGGGACACCTCATGCGACGTAACGGTGATGATCGGCGGGGAATTATCCATCGGCTTCACGGTTTGCGGTTTCTGCACGACAATCGGCGGCTGCTTGTCCTGCTTCTTTTCACCCGGATCGTAGTGAATGACTTTCAACGGCTTGTCGTTTTCCCAGGTACCCACGTCACGACTGCCGTTGGCGTAGGTGAAGGTACCTTGGCCATGCATTTTGCTGTCCACCCATTCGCCGGTGTAGGCGTCGCCCTTTTTCCAGGTATAAGTGCCGTAGCCGTGTTTTTTCCAGTCTTTCCATTCGCCGGTGTACTTGTCGCCGCTGGCGTACACCTTGGTGCCGAAGCCGGTCAACTTGCCTTTTGAAAACTCGCCGTTGTACTGGTCGCCTTTCCACGGGTCGCGCCCCCAGATGTACACTCCCTGGCCGTGGAACTGGTCTTCCTTGAATTCGCCGTCGTACTGGTCGCCGCTGGCGTAGTACTGCGTTCCGTGGCCGTCTTTTTTTCCGTGAACCCAATTGCCGATGTAGCGGTTGCCGTTCTTCCAGGTGTAGGTGCCGAAGCCGTGGCGTTTCCAGTTTTCCCAGGAACCCTCATATTTGTCGCCGCTGGAATAATACTTGGTGCCCTGCCCGCTCAATTCGTCGGCCTGAAACGAACCCACATAACGGTCGCCGGTCCAGGGCTTGCGTTTCCAGGTGAACTCGCCCTGGCCGTCCTTTTTCCATTCCTTGAACTCGCCCTTGTACACATCCCCGTTTGCGTAATAATAGGTACCTTCCCCGTTGGAGGCATCGCCTGAAAATTCGCCGACGTATTTGTCGCCTTCCTTCCAGTAATAGGTGCCGAAGCCTTCCTTTTTCCAGTTGACGAACCCGCCGACGTACTTGTCGCCCAGCCACGGTTCCCTTCCCCAGGTGTAGGTGCCATGTCCGTTGGGTGCGTCGTTTTTGAAGTCGCCGGTGTACTTGTCGCCGTTGGCCCAGGAGTAGGTGCCGAGTCCGTGGTACTGCCCGTTCTTGAATTCTCCCGTGTACTGGTCGCCCTTCCACTTTTCCTCGTTGAAGGAGTAGGTGCCGTGGCCGTGGAACTTGCCGTTTTTGAATTCGCCGACGTACTTGTTGCCATTGTCGCGGACCAGGGTGCCGAATCCGTTCCGGCAGTCGCCGGAGACGCAGTTGTCTGCGAAGGCGGGGAGGGCGGACCACACCAGGCAAAGAGCGAGCGCCGCCGCGGCAAAGCCTCGCCGAAACGCACCCGTACCGGTGTGCCGAGAGTTATCATTCCTGCCGTTCATACTGCCCCCTTCACAAAAACGCGGTGTGCCGTATATTCCTAAGTTAAGGCTGACGGCAGCGGTTGGCAAGCGTGTTTGGGAAAATCAGAACCGCCGGCCCGATTCCGCACGTTCCGAATCCGGGTCCATCAGCCGTCCGTCCTGCCAGCGGCCGCTTTGCCCCGTACCGTCCGCTTTGTTGAAAATGCCCGGCCCGTGCCGTCGGTCCAGCTTCCAGCCGCCGGTGTAGCGGTCGCCGTTGGGCCACACCTGGGTGCCCTGGCCGTGGCGCAGTCCATGTCGCCATTCGCCGGTATAGTGCTCCCCCGTGGCCTGGTTGAGGGTGCCGTAACCGTGATAGGCCCCGTCCTGAAACTCGCCGACGTAGTGGTCGCCCGATTCCAGCAGAAGCGTGCCGCGACCGTTACCGCATTCGCCCAGGCATTTGGGATACGTGGTGCAGGCGGGGGTCGTCATGCCGATCAACAGAGCCAGTGCGGCCAACTGGAAAAAAGGTGCGGGCCGGGCTACGCGGTGACGCATGACGTTTCCTCACGGTTTGCGGATGAACACAAAATCCCCTCCGGCGTGGCCGGAGTTTTTGATGATGTTGTATTCCGGTACCTGCTGGGCCTGCCCCGCCACCGCTTCCTTGATGTAGGAGTGAAACAACTGCTCGGCGGTGAAGGTGCTCTCCTCCGTGCTTCGAAGCGCGCGCAGAAAGACGCTGGCGAAGATGCTGTGTCCACCGCCGCCGCCATCCGCCACCGGCTCGTTGCCTCCGGAGGCCATCAGCGTGCGTGACGAGCGTTCCATCATTTTCTTGAGGAAGCGCTGTTTTTCATCCGCCGTGGTCAGCTTGGTGATGGACGAGCGGGTGAGCGTGCCGGAATAGCAACTGTCCGCGACCACCAGCACGTGGCGCGTGGACATGCGCCGGATGTTGGTGGTGATGTTGTCGACGATGATCCAGTTGGTGTCGTTGTCCGGTTGCGCATCGACGGGCAGCCAGTACGCCTTGTTGACCGCCTTGTCGAACTCGCCGTGCCCGGCGTAGTAGATGAGCAGGTTGTCGTCCGAGGTCAACTGCTCGCGCACTTCATTGAAGCCGTTCATGATGTCGGCGCGGTCGGCGTTCAGTAGAAGCGTGGTGGAAAAGCCGTATTCGTGTTTGAGGATGCGGTCCACTTCCTTGGCGTCGTTGACGGCGGTTTCCAATGGCGGCAGGTGACGGTAGTTGTTGATGCCGATGATGAGCGCGTGGTACTTGCCGGTCTTGACCACCGGCTCGATCGCCGCCTCGATTTCATCCGGCAGGCTGCGTGTTTCTTCCTTCGCTTCCAGCCAGAACATTTTCTGCGCCTGGTTCTGGAAGGCGTCGCGGGCCAGCACCGTCACTTCGTTGCGCCCTTCGACCAGCGGGATCTTGATGGAGAAACGGCCGGAAGGATCGACCTTCGCCGTCTCGCCGTTCACCGTTACCTTCGACACGCCGCTCGGGTCCTCCGCCACGCCGGTGACGAGGATGTAGGGAACCACCGGAACGATGGCGATACCGCGAAACATCTCGTGCGAGGTGATGCGGATGTGGGGCGGTTGTGTGTCGCGGCTGTTTTCTTCCACCGTGACCGGCGGCTGGGTTTCTTCTTCCGACGGCAGTTTGTTGAACTTCCACATGCCCTTTTCCACCCGGCCGTCGGCGTAGGTCAGCGTGCCCTCGCCGTGCCGTTTGCCGTTGACGTAGGAACCGACGTACTGGTCGCCGTTCGCCCACGTGAAGGTGCCCTGACCGTGCATGGTGTCGTTGTTCCACGCGCCTTCATACCGGTCGCCGGTGTGAAAGGTCATCGTGCCCTGGCCTTCCCGCGAGTTGTCCACCCATTCGCCGACATACTTGTCGCCGTTGGCCCAGACGTAGACGCCCTGGCCGTGGCGCTGCCCCTGGACGAACGCGCCCTCGTACTTGTCACCGCTGTGGTAGAGGGCGGAACCCTGTCCGTGCATCTGGCCATCCTGCGTGTCGCCGGTGTAGGTGCAGTCCGGGCAGACCGCCATGGTGCGCCCGGTGGCACATCCTGCCGCCAGCATGGTGAGGAGGACCAGTAGTAAAACCGCCCGCAGGGAAACCGGCAGGGCGGAAATGAATGGGTTGCGTTGCGGGTTCATAGCGTTTCCTTATGTCAGTTCAGAAGCGTTCGGCCAGTTCTCCATTGCTCCAGTTTCCGGTTTCCTGGGTGCCGTCGGTGTGAATGTACGTTCCCTGGCCGTGTTTCTTGTCCTCTTCCCAGCCACCGATGTATTTGTCCCCGTTGGCATAGAGGTAGGTGCCCTGACCGTTGCGTTTGTCATTGATCCACTCGCCGATGTACTTGTCGCCTTCCACCCAGGTGAAGGTGCCCTGTCCGTGTTTCTGGCCGTCTTTCCATTCGCCGATGTACTTGTTGCCGTTGACGTAATAATAACTGCCGAAGCCTTCGCGCTGGTCCTGTTTGTAATCGCCGACGTACTTTTCGCCGTTGGACCACAGGAAGGTGCCCTTGCCCTGTTTTTATTTTGGATCCACTGGCCATCGTACACATCGCCGTTGGCGTAATAGTACTTGCCCTGCCCATTGGGGAGGTTGCCCTGGTTCTGGCCGACATACTTGTCGCCGTTGTTATAGACATAGGTACCGAAACCGTTGGAGCAGTCACCCGATAAGCACCCGGCCTTGACGTCCTTTTGATTCAGCGGTTCGGGTGTGGGCTCCTTCTGGCGGGAGTTGGAGGAGCCGGATTCTCCGGCTTTCACCATGTTGACGTTTTTACGTTCGCCGTTCTCCCAGGTGCCGACTTCCTTGTCGCCGTTGGCCCAGAAATAGGTTCCCTGACCGTGCCGTTTGTCCTGCTTCCATTCTCCGACGTACTTGTCGCCGCTGGCGTAGAGGTAGGCGCCCTGGCCTTCGCGCTTGTCCATCACCCAGTTGCCGGTATACCGGTCGCCCTGTTTCCAGAGGAACATGCCCACGCCGTGTTTCTTACCCTGGTTCCAGTTGCCGACGTAGAGGTCGCCGTTGGAATAGTAATAGATACCGTATCCGTTGCGCTTGTCGTTGTTGTACTCTCCGGCATAGTGGTCCCCGACGTTGTAGTCGTAATTGCCGAAGCCGTGCATTTTGTTATTGCGGTTTTCACCCGTGTACCGGTCCTGGTTGTCGAACTCGAATGTTCCGAAACCGTTGCTGCATACCCCGTTCAGGCATTTGGCTGAAGCCGGTGCGGCCGCCGAGAGCCACAATCCGGCAGTCAGCACGGCCAGTGCGTAAGGCAGGGTCCGCGGGGTAGGGGGGCGTTGTATGTAAAGGAAGACATGGTTCGCCTCCAATGGGTTCTTTACGTTGAATTTCTGATAATCGGGCGGTGTTGACTCCGCCCGGAGTCAATCCTGATCGTACGATTTGACCAGCGAGTCCTGTTGCCAGGTGCCGTTCAGAATTTTGCCGTCCGGGTACACGTAAATACCGTGTCCGTCCCGCCGATTTTCTTTCCATTGTCCGACATACATCTCGCGGTTGGGCCAGATATTGGTGCCGTAGCCGTTGCGTTTGTTACCGACCCATTCGCCGGTGTATTTTTCCCCGGTGGGCCACAGGTTGGTCCCGGCGCCGTTGCGTTCGTCGTTCTGCCACTTGCCGATGTACTGTTCCCCCGAGGTCCAGGTGAAGACGCCGTAGCCGTTTTTCTTGTTGTTCGCCCAGTACCCTTCATAAATATCGCCGTTGGCCCAGAAGTACTTTCCGTAACCGTGGGCCTGGTTGTTGAGGTTCTGGCCGGTGTAGCGATCCCCGTTGTCGTACTGGAATTCACCGTAGCCGTTACTGCAATCGCCGGAAATACACCCTGCAACCGCGGGCGGAGCGAGCCACAACAGGCAGGCGGCGAGCACCCCGCAGGCCAGCCAGAAACGCGATGTGCGTTGGATCAGGGTCAATTTGTTCATAAATGCCTCCCGTTTCCCTGCAAACCGGGATGAAGTGGAAAAAGTTCCCCCCACCCCGGCGACTGCCGCCGGGGGGAGCGGATGTCCCTGTTAGAAATCATCGAAATTGAACCGGCCCTTGTTGCGGCCCTTCAACTTCTTCTTGATGTCGTCCATCATCTCTTCCATTTCCTCTTCTGTCGCCGCAAAGAGGTCGTCCATCTTGTACGGACGCTTCTCGGTCAGGATTTCGGCTTCCTTTTGAGGACCGGGCTCCGGCGCGGTTTCCTGAACCGGCGGCTTCGGCTTGGGTTTCATCTCGACCTCAGGCTTCGGACGCACCGTTTCCTTCACCGGATTGGTGATGGCGTTCGATTCCGGTTCAGCCATGCCCTTCGGAGCCTTGGGTTTCGGAGTGGGCACGATACCGGAGGGTTGGTACGGTTCCTCCACCTCCGCCTTGGCCATCTGCGGTGCGGTGAATCCGAAGTGGTAGCCGTTCTCGTTCAGCCACGCCACAGCCACGTTGGACTTGATGGAAAAGTTGATGTCCGTGATGGCCAGGCCGTCCTTGCTTTTGCGCGCGATGTTGGAGTTGATGCCCACCATCAACCCGTTGGCATCGAGAAGCGGCCCGCCGGAGTTGCCCCGGTTGAGGCTGGTTTCGGTCTGAAACACGTTCTTGCCCGGGATGTTCTGGAAATCCTGCATGTGTGAACTGATGGTGCCCGTGGTCAGCGTCCACAATCCCCCGGATTCCGGATGGCCGATGGCCAGCACGCGGTCGCCAATGCCGATCTGGTTGGCGTTGAGGAATCCCACCGGGGAATAGGATCCGGATGGGGATTCGATCTGCAACAGCGCCAGGTCCAGATCCCGGTTGTGGATCAACAGCCGCGCCTTGAACCGGTGTTGCGTGTCCTTTTTCAGGTTGCCGGTCAGCCGCTGGGGTTTCAGAAACACCCGCAGTTCGGAATACGGCCGCCCGGCGGAGGCGTTGACCACCACATGGGCGTTGGTGAGCACCAGCCCGTCTTCGCGGATGATGCTCCCCGTGCCCATGCCCTGGAACTTCTGGCCCGGTTCAAACCCGGTGATGAGCACGACCCGGGGAGAGACGGTCTGGTACACCCGTTTGGGATTGAACTCCCTGGCGGAGGCGGGCCCCGCCAGCAGTACGATGGCCAGTGTCAGTGCGATCCAGATTCTCATGGTATTCAACGTCCTTCCATTTTGTCGATT
Source organism: Nitrospina gracilis 3/211 (assembly GCF_000341545.2). Lineage (NCBI taxonomy): Bacteria > Pseudomonadati > Nitrospinota > Nitrospinia > Nitrospinales > Nitrospinaceae > Nitrospina > Nitrospina gracilis. The sequence continues at coordinate 597,523 of NZ_HG422173.1, read as the reverse complement.
TCAGCGTCCAGCTCGTCGAAGGATTTCTCCGCCTGCTCCTTGATCTGGTCGCGAATCTGCTTGGACAGGTCATTGTACTGCGACAGGTTCTTCTCAAAATGCTCCAGGTCGATCTTCGCCAGCGAGAACATTTCCCCGTTGTTCGGGTTCTGCCAGTGATCGACGATGGTCGAACCGCGCAGGGACATGTTGGTGATGTTCTTGAGCGCCTGCTCGACGTACTGCGTCTCGGAGGTGGCGCTCATGTCGCCGGTGGTGGCGGATTCCTGGTAGTCCTTATAGAGCTTCTTGACGTAGGTTTCGAACACGTCCGCCAGAGCGGCACGGGCCCGGTTTTCCGAAGCGGTGCGCAACAGGGAGGTGTTGCGGATGCCCACGGCGGAACCGACGCCATAGAACGCGCGGTCGTCAAAAGCGCCCTGGCCCTTCAGCACCCAGTCCGGAGCGCCCAGATCCTGAATCGGCACGAAACCGCCGGTGGGTTTTTCCGGAGTGCTGCTGCACGCACTCAAAAATGCCGCCAGCACCACCATCAAAACAAGGTTCCATCGTGAAATCGTTTTCATCGATACTCCCTCCTCGGATTAAATTGAAATGTCATTTAAAGGAAACCTGATAAACCGATGGATTCTTAAACTGCGTCCCCGGGCCCGGAGGCCGGGTGATCCATGCAGTGTATATAGCGAAAAGCGTGCCAAACCGAACTCCCCCTTCGATTGGCGGCATCCAGGATTGATTTTTCTAGTGTAGTGGAAGGGGGTGGGTTTGGCAAAAGTAAGTTGTCTGTCGAAACGCGCCAAATTCCGGCATGAGGACGCCCGGCCCTGCATGAATTCATGCACGATTCATGCAGGGCCACCACACCGGGGACCGAGTCTCCAGCGTTCCATTTCAACTTTTTTGGGAAACGCGTTGATTTTTTTGTAAAAGAACCGCACTTCCTCCGGTCTATCAGCAGCAGTGGGCAAAAAGAAATGCCTTTTGCAGGGCAAACTGTTTAAACTGAGGAACGCCGACCTCAGAGCTGAAGGAAATAAAGGGCGGTTCGCGAAACGGGGTACCGCCGTAAATCTGGAAATCAACACCGCCTCCCTGTCCATCCGCAGGGCCGGGGGGGAACCGGGCACGGCTTTTGCTTTCTTTCCGGCAACGACTCATTCGAGAAGGGGACATCCATGCGCCACCATTTCCGAACCACAGTCAGTTTTCTCGTTCTCATCGGCCTGGCCGGATGCGCCACCACCGGAACGCCGGGTGGCGGGCCGGGGACCAGCCCCGAAGACCTGGCGAAACTGCGGAAAATGGAACAGATGGAACAGCGCACCGCCTGCCCGCCGGAACCGGGCTGGGTGCTGGGCAAGGGCCACCCCAATTTCCCCTCCGCCAAATACCTCATCGGCGTCGGCATCTCCGCCGAAAGCCCGTCCGGCGCGAAAGACACCGCCACCGCGGAACTTGCCAAGAACATCAAGGTCAACATCCAGTCGGTGATGAAAGATTTCGTCAGCACCGAGGGCACCTATGCGGAGTCGGCGGTCAAAACCGTGGTCGACGCGGCGCTGGAAGGCGTCGAGCGCAAGGACGGTTATTTCGACAAGTGCCGCAACCAGTATTACGCGCTGGTGGTCATGGACCGGTCACTGGAAGCGGGCAAACTGAACCAGCGCATTGGGGAGACGGAGTCCATTCTCAAAAAGCATCTCGACGAGGGTAAGAAGGCGGAGGCCAAGGGCGAGTTGATGAAAGCCCTGTCGCATTATTTTGAGGGTTACGAACTCGCGCCGAAACTGGTGCCGCTGCGCAGCACGCTGGCGGTGATCGCCCGCACTTCGCCTTCCGGTGATACAGCTATGGAACTCAGCCAGGGCGCGTTCCGCGACCACGCCACGAGCCTCATCCGCAATGTGCGGCTGGATGCGGTCTCCGGCGACAAGCAGACCATCAAGTCCTTCCAGCTTCCCGGCGAAGCGCTGGTGGCGCAGGCTTACATCCAAACCGATTTCGGCAACACGCCGCTTGCGGGACTGCCGGTGCGCTTCTCGTTTGAAAAAGGAAACGGCACGCTGAACGAAAGCGTGAACACCAACCAGGAAGGGCAGGCCCGCGCCTCGGTGGTGAAGATTCAGGACTACGACGCCGACCAGCATCGCATCGCTGTGCGGTTGGACTACGACCGGCTGGCGATGGGCGTCAACCCGCGTTTCAAGGAAACCCTGCTCGCTCCCCTGCAGCACAAGGGGGCGACGTTCCATTACACAATCGAAAAAATCGAGGGTTTCTCCGGCAAATCCCACGCCTGGCGGCAGGGCCTCGTGCGGCTGGCGGAAACGGTCATCAAGAACGTGAAGCCGGACACCACGCCCACCGTCGGTGTTATTCAGTTTGAAGACACGCGCAGTAAAAAGGTGACGCCGTTCACGGAAATCCTGGTCGAGGATTTCAAGGCCATCCTGGCGCAGGCGGGCAGTCTGGCACTCAAGGAAATCGTGCTGGCCGGGGATGAGGACATCGATCCGCACAAGGTCGCGACGGAGAACCAGCTCGATTTTTACGTGAACGGGTCCTACCGCATGGAGCGCGGCGGTCTGCAGATCATCGCCAAGCTGATCGACGTCAAATCCAACACCTACCTCGGTTCGGGCAGTGTGCTGATGGACCGCGGGGCGATCAGCCCGGAGGATTTGAAGGTACTGGAAACCTCGCCGCAGTCCGGGGGCACCGGTATCAAGGACGCGGATGAAGAGTACCGGCAGGAGCTGGACAAGCTGGTGTACGCGGCACCGAAGAATGCCGAGTTCGGCGTGCGGGTCTGGACCAATAAAAAAGAATACGAGATCGGCGACACGATCGTTTTCTTCGTGAAGGCGGAACGCGACAGTTACCTGACCCTGTTCGACATCGGTTCCGGTGGCGATGCGACGGTGATCTTCCCCAACGCGTTCCACAAGGACAACTTCATCCGCGCCGGGCGCACGTACCAGATTCCTGCACCGGAATACGGTTTCAAGTTCAACATAGAAGGCCCCGCCGGGCTGGAGCGGGTGAAGGCCATCGCCACCCTTCGGCCGGGCCTGCCGGTGGACCTCAACCTGGGACAGGGGTTCCACACCTTCAAGCGCGGTACACGGGAAGGCACGCGCGACATTTCGATCATCGCCGACACCTTCACCAACGAATCGGACCGCAACTGGGCGGAGTCGCACACGGAAGTGTTCATCTTCAACCGCAACGATTCCTACACCCGTGGCATCCGCAAGATTCCCATCAAAGAGGACCCCGAAAAACCGATCGACATGATCGGCACCTTCGGCCGCGAACCGAGCCGCTGACTGACGCCGGACGCCGCTTATGCTGAGACTCAGGGAGATTGTGCTGGGAGGAATCGGGGCCGCCCTCACCGGCATCGTGCTGTGGACCCTGCCCAACCTGGTGCAGTCGTGGGAATGGAAAACCCTCGATCTTCGCTTCCAGTGGCGGGGCGCGGTGTCGACCGACCCCAACCTCGTGCTCATCGAGGCGGATGACGAAAGCGCGCAGACCTTTGGCCGCTGGCCGTGGAGGCGCACCGTCCACGCCCACCTCATCGAACTCCTCGCGGACCAGAAAGCGCGCGCCGTGGTGTACGATGTGCTGTTCGCGCTGAAAGGCGACCCGCTGGAAGACCGTGCGCTGCAGCAAGCCATCGATACCGCGGGCAACGTGGTGTTTCCGGTGGCGGTGCGGCTTCTCGAAAAACGCGCGCCGTATGCGCCCGACCACAGCGGCGCGGGGCTGAAGTGGCAAGGGCTTGATCTGCCACCGGAAGCAAAGCGTTATTTCCTCGCCAACCGCGCCATCTTCCCGCTGGCCCGGCTGGCGGAACACGTCGCCGGACTGGGACACATCGCCACCAATCGCGACGCCGACGGCATCATCCGTCGCGTGCCGCTCCTCGTGAACTACAACAAAAAACTGGTGCCTTCGCTGGCCTTTCAGGGTGTTTTGCAATATCTGAAAATACCGCCGCAGAACGTGGTGCCGGGTAAAAATACCATTCGGCTCCTGGACGTGCAGTTTCCCGGAAGTACGGTGAAGCGTGATATCGCCATTCCGGTGGACGAGCAGGGACAGATGCTCATCAACTACGCCGGGCGCTGGAGCGACACCTTTCTGCACGCGTCGATGGCGGCGGTTCTGGACCGGCCCCAGGCGGGCGAGACCGCGACGGGCCCCTCGGTCACGCTGGAGGACAAGCTGCTGCTCGTCGCCAACACGATTTCCGGTTACGATGCCAAGCCGGTGCCGATGGAAAAGGATTTTCCGGGTGTCGGCGTGCACGCCAACATCATCAACACCCTGCTCACCGAATCGTTTCTCAGGGAAACGTCTCCTGCGTTTCACGTTCTCCTCGTGTTGTTTCTGAGCCTGGCGACGGCGCAGGTGCTGGCCATTCGCTATTACACATTGCAGGCGTTGTTCGTCGCGATCCTGTTTGCGGGCTACGCCTTTGCCGCAGCGTTTCTGTTTCAGTCGAACCTGGTTTTGCCGGTGGTGGGACCGCTCACCGCCATTGCCGTCACCACCCTGTGGGTGTCGCTCTACAACGCGTCGTCCGAGAAAGAAGCCGCCGACATGATGAAACACACGGCGGAGATGCTTTCCGGTGAGAAAAAGAAGGTGGAAGCGGAGATTGAAAACCTGTCACGCGACTTCACGGCGCGGGAGCAGGAAATGGATGCGCTCTCGCGCCAGTACCGGCAGGAGAAGGTGCAGCTGGAAGCCCGCATCCGCGACCTGCGCCTGCACACGGGTCTGGGCCCGGCCCTGGGCCGGCTCACCGAACCGTCGTTCCAGGAATGCCGCGAGCACGGCATCGTCACGCTGGAGGAGTCGGTGGTGCAAACGTTCCGCGAACTCAAGCAGGTCGCTCCCAATGCCTCCAGTGTTTTGCTTCTGGGCGAGTCGGGCACAGGCAAGGAACTGTTCGCTCGCGCCTTGCACCGCCTGAGCGGGCGCACCGGGCGGTTCATCGACATCAACCTCGCCGCCTGCCCGGAGGGTCTGGTAGAAAGCGAACTGTTCGGTCATGTGAAAGGCGCGTTCACCGGGGCGACCTCGGACAAGGCGGGACGCTTCCGCGATGCGGACGGCGGCACACTGTTTCTCGATGAGATCGGCGAGGTCAAACCGGAGTTGCAGGTCAAGCTCCTGCGGGTGCTGCAGGAGCGGGAGGTGACGCCCGTCGGCGGCACGCGTTCGTACAAGGTGAATGTGCGTATCGTCTCGGCCACTAACAAGGATTTGAAGGAAGAGATGGAAGCGGGGCGTTTCCGCAGTGACCTCTATTACCGTCTCAACACCATCCCCTTCACCCTGCAGCCCCTGCGCGAGCGGCCGAAGGACATCGAGCTTCTCGCCTGGCATTTCATGGACCGCTACAAGCACCGGTACCAGCGCAACATCAACGGCATCTCCAAAAAAGCGATGGAGGTGTTGAAGGCGCACACATGGCCGGGCAACGTGCGCGAATTCGAAAACGTGATCGAACGTGGCGTGACCCTGGCCGAGGGCAACGTGATCCAGGAAAAGGACCTGCAACTGAAAGGGGAAATGGAGGCGGCGGCGGTTTCCGCTCCGGCAAAGGCCTCACCGGGAAACCGCGACACGTCGTTTCTCGAAACCCTGCGTGCTCATCGGTTCGAGATCAATGCCACGGCGAAGCAGTTGGAAGTCAGCCGCAACACCGTGGCCAGCCGCTTCAAAGGCATCTGCTTTCAACGGCTGGTGGAGAACAACGGCGACTGCGCCCAGGCGGCGCGATCGGTGAGCGGAGATGGCTCGGATTACGATTTCGTTCTCCAGAAACTCGAAGAGTACTACCAGAACCTGGTCAAAGGCAGTGAGACGTGGACGGATGTTGAGAGTGCGGTCGCCGATGCGCTGAAACGGTCGCGCAACGTGCCCACCGCGTACCATCCCGCCATCGCACAACTGGTGCGCGACCGCTTCGCCCGGGACCACCCACCCGCCGGTTCCGTTTAAAACGGATTCAACGCCGCCGCCGCAAAAACACGCGGAACGGTTCGAGCCAATTGCGGTTCATGACCTGTTCCAGCGCTTCCGGATCCACCGCAATGTGTTTCTGAATGACCCTGCGTTTTTTCAGGGCGTCGCGCAATCCCCGCCACGCATCCCACTTGGCTTTCAGGATGACACCGGGCTTGCCTTTCAGCGCGAACCACAGAACAGAAAACAGGTTGAGCGCGAAGTGCGCCGGCAGGTATTTCCAGAACAGTTGATCGGGCATGTTCTGGACGAAGGTCCAGACCAGGTTGCGGTGCGCGTGGTAAATGGAAAACGCGCTTCCCGGCTCCGACGATCCCCATCCGGCATGGCGCACCCGGGCTTCCGCGACGTACAGGCAACAGTGGCCGTTCAGCCGCAGGCGGAACGCGAGGTCGGTGTCTTCGAAGTAGGCGAAGAAGCGTTCGTCGAAACCGCCCGCGCTGAGAAAGGCTTCGCGATCATACAGCGCGGCGGCGGCGCAGGGCGAGAACACTTCACTCGATTCGCGTCGGCATCGTTTTGTGCGGCGGCCGTGGTCGCGCCGCCACGCCAGCCCGCACACGTGGTACACATCGCCCGTGCCGTCCAGCCGTTCGGGGTCGTCGTAGTGCACCAGGTGACTGCCGAAAAAAGAGAAGTCCGGATGGGACGCGGCGGCGGTGAGCACGGTTTCCAGCCAGTCGGAATCGGGCACGGTGTCGGGATTGAGCAGCGCCACCCAGCGGCAGTCGGAAGCCTGCTTCACGGTGAGGTTGTTGGCGGCGGCGAAGCCGGTGTTGGTGTCCAGCAAAATCCATTGCGCTTCCGGCAAAATGGGACGTGCCTTGTCCACCGACTCGTCACTGCTGGCGTTGTCCACCACAATCACGCGATCGGGTTGCCGCGTCTGCGCGTTCACGCCTGCGAGGCAGGCTTTCAAATAATCGCCGCTGTTGTGATTGACCACGATGACGGCGACGGAGTCCGGCCCGTTCATGACTCACTGGTTTCCGTTTTGGGTTTGGGCGACGGACGCACCGCATCGACCAATCCTTTCAGCAGGGTGTACTGCCAGCGCGGTTGGGGATAGCGGTATTTTTTGATCCAGTACAGCTTGCCGAAAAAGGTGAACAGGAACCAGCGCCAGCGAAAGGGCACGGACCCGTCGAGAAGAAATGTGGAGATGAGGCGGCATCCCATCACGATGTTGCTTTCAGGCAATGGCCGGATGCGCGGCGTTGCCGGAACCGGGGGCAGGGGGCATTGTTCGATCACCGCCTGCAGGCGGTGCGTCAGGCGTCTGCGATACGGATGCAGCGCGAGGAACACGTCATCGCCTTCCCCCAGGGCGCGCCCGTTGTAGGTATCCGCATCTCCCTCGCCGTTGCCGAAACGCACGTGCAGGTGTTCCATCTCCACGTCTTCCAGGTAAACGAGGCGATCGTGCCCGCGGTGCTTTAGACGCTGGAACAGGTCGAGCAGGTGGTGATCCTGGAAGTCACCGGGGTATTCGGCGGGAAACGGCTCTCCCAGCGCGTCGCAGGTGGCGCGCGCCATAAAGGGAAAACTCGCCATGCGTGCGCCGAAGAACAGGTCGTTGGGGTAGGCGAGATAGATGCCGTCGGGGAACCGTGCATGGATGGCGCGCAGGCGGTCGTCCCATCCCTGCGTTCGCACCACCACGTCGTCGTTGACGGCACCGAGGATGTCGCCGGTGGCTTGTTGCAGACAGGCGCTGTTGAGCGCGCCCAGGTTCAGGCGCGGGCCCACGATTCTGTGAAAGGCGATGTCGTTGCGGTCGAGCGCGTGGCTTTCAGGGTCGTCGTCATCGACGTACACCACGACCTCCAGCGCTTCGGGGTGGGTCGCGGTTTCGACGAGACTCGCAATGCAGCGCGCCGCCTGCTCCGGCCGGTGACGCGTCGGCATCAGCACCGAGATGCGTGCAGGCAGACTGCCGGATTCCTGCATGGGGTCGGGGTGATTACGGAGTTGCAAATCCTGCACGCCACTCATTCGGTTTTCGCGGGGTCATCCAGGTGCAGGAAACGGAAAATGGCTACCAGCGTGGACGGGTCCTGGATTTCATTGCCGTGGATCTGCGCCTGGATCGCATCCTTGTCGAACAGCTCCATGCCGGAGTGGCCGATTTCGTTGGCCCGGTACGCCTGTTCCACGGCGCATTCCGTTCCCGCGAACAGCTGAATCCGCGCCGACAATGTGCCCGCGTCGGGGTGAAGCGATCCCAGGGGCTGGATATTTTCATGAGCGCAACGCAGTCCGGTTTCTTCGAACAACTCGCGCGCTACCGATTCCACCAGGTCTTCACCCGGCTCGATGAACCCGCGCGGGATCTCCCACGACCAGTTCTTGATGGCGTGCCGGTAAATCTTGAGCAGGGCGATTTTGCCTTCCACCACCGGAAGGATGGCGACGCCGCTGAATCCATCGGCGACAAACCGTTTCGGGGAAACCACGAGATAATCCGGCACATCAACGTCTTCTTCACTGGTGACGTGATCGAAATAAATATTGAACCGTGTGTTCTCGGCGACCAGTTTGCGTTTTTTAAGCTTGTAGGGCGGACTGTCGGTGCCGGTGGATTTCATGAGCCTCCATCCTGTGTGCGTTTTCAATAGCGGGACCGGATTCGCCCGTTCACCGGACCTGCGTTCGCGTGTACCAATCATAGGTGATCCGCAGTCCATCTTCCAGCGGAACTTTGGCGGACCAACCCAGCGCGCGGATGCGCGACGAGTCCAGCAGGCGGCGCGGATTGCCGTCGGGCCGCGTGGTGTCGAATTCGATGTCGCCTTTCCATCCCACCACCTTTTGAATGCGCTTTGCCAGTTGCGCGATGGAGGTTTCGACGCCGGGACCGAAATTGATGACGCCAATTTCCCGGTACCGCTCCATCAGAAACAGGCAGGCGTCGGCGAGATCGTCCACGAAGAAAAATTCGCGTTTGGGTTTGCCCGTGCCCCACAGGGTCACTTTCTTTTTGTTTTTTGATTTTGCTTCGTGAAATTTCGCGACCAGCGCCGCCAGCACATGGCCGTTTTCGCCGAAGTGGTCGTTGGGTCCGTAAGCGTTCGCCGGGATGACGGGCACGAACTGCGTGCCGTACTGCCGGTTGTACGCCTCGCACATTTTGATGCCGGCGAGCTTCGCCACGCCGTACGGTTCGTTGGTCGGCTCCATAAGCCCCGTAAACAATTGGTCTTCTTTCATCGGTTGTCTGCACCGTTTGGGATAAATGCAGGAGCTGGCCAGCAGGAGCAGTTTTTTCACACCGTACTTGTACGCCATGTCGAGGACGTGGGTCTGGATGGCCAGGTTCTGCTGGATGAACTCGGCGGGATAGGTGTTGTTGGCGTGTATGCCGCCCACCTTCGCGGCGGCGACAAATACGTATTCCGGACGTTCCTTTTTGAAGAAACGCTCGACTGCGCCCTGTTGAGTGAGGTCCAGCGCCTTGTGTGTGCGTGTGATCAGGTTGGTGAACGAGCGCGCCCGCAGCGCACGTATGAGGGCCGATCCCACCAGCCCGGTATGCCCGGCCACATAAATGCGAGAGGTCTTTTTCATTCGACGGCGTTCAGGATGTCACAGAGTTTACGGATCTTGTCTGCTTCCAGGTCCGGGTAGTTGCCGATGTAAAACCCGTAAAAATGAATGTGCTCGACCTGCGGGAAATTCTTGTACTCGTCGTGACCCACAATGCCGCGCAGGTACGGCTGGCGCAGCTGGTTGCCGCCTCCCGCACTGCCGCGCCGGAATTCGACCTTGTGTTCCCGCAGGGCGGACATCACCTTCTCGCAGAACGCGGAGTCGGCGTGCTTGAGCACCAGGTTGAAGGCGTAATTGCAACTTCCTTCCAGGTCGAAGTCGGTACGGTATTTCTCGGGATCGAGTCCGTTCAGGAACAGTTCGAAGTTGTGTCGGCGTTTTTCGTTGTTGGCGTCGAGGCGTTTCAGTTGATTGCGGCCCAGCACCGCTCCGATTTCGTTGTTGCGCAGGTTATAGGCGGGAAAGGCGAAGACGAACTCCGGGTTGAGTTCCGGGTTTTCCTTTATGTATTTTTGCTTGACCGCGTCGTCGGTCATTTCCCGCACCATGCCGTGGGAGCGGAACATGCGGCACATCTGGTAAATGCTTTCGTCGTTGGTGCACACCATGCCGCCTTCGATGGTGCTCATGTGGTGCGCGTAATAAAACGAAAAGTTCGATATGAAACCGAACGATCCCAATTTTTGATTTTTGAACGTCGCGCCATGCGATTCACACACGTCCTCGATGAGCGGCACGTTGTGTTCTTCCAGTGCGGCAAGGAGTTTGTCCGAGAGGCCGTTGAATCCCTGTGCGTAGGTCATGAACACGGCGCGCGTGTTTTTGTTGAGTCTGGCGATCACCTGGTCTTCGTCCATGCACAGCGTTTTCGGATGGATGTCCACAAACACCGGCGTGAGGCCGCATTGCAGGACGGAAGCGATGTCCGATACCCAGGTGAGCGTGGGGACGATCACCTCGCCCTCGCCTTTCAGTTGTTTCAGCACCGACATCGAAACCAGGTTGGCCGACGAGCCGCTGTTGAGAAACACGCTGTATTTCACGCCGAGCCAGCGCGACCATTCCTCCTCGAACGCGCGCACGTTTTTCGACTGCGTGAGGATGGGATCGTCCTGCAGAAACTCGATGACGGCATCGAGGTCTTCGCGCGGGATGTTGTTGTGCATCAACGGCCAGTCGAGGGTCATGTGGTTTTCCTGATGATTTAAATTTTCAACTCACGCCGCGCGCGGTCCAGCCGCTCCGGGGTGCCGATGTCGTACAGCTCGCTGTCGGTTGTGAATCCGTAAAGGCCCTGTCCGGCGAGTGCGGGAAACACTTCGGTTTCCAGCGAAATGGTCCGTCCGGCCGGAATGCGGTCGAGCACGCCGCAATTGAAAACGTAAAGGCCCGCGTTGACAAGACCGGATGCGGCTTCCGGATTTTTTTCGTCAAAACGGAGAATGCGTCCGGCTTCATCCACAGTCACGCCGCCGTAATCCGCAGCTTCTTTTTTCGGAGCCAGCGCAATGATGGCCAGCGCATCTTCGAGTTGAAAATGATAATGGAGCAACGCTGTTAAATCCACCCGGCAGAAGGAGTCGCCGTTCAGAACAAGAAACGGATCGCTTTGGATCAACGGTTGAGCGTGGCGCACGGCGCCGCCGGTGCCCATCGCCTGCGGTTCCACGGACACCTCGATGGCCAGGCCGTCGCGGGGAGTTTCGTAATGGGAGGCGATGGCCTCCGCGTGATGGCCTGCCAGCAGAACAAAACGGCGGAACCCGAATGTGGCGGCGTGATCGATCAGCAGATCGAGGAAGGGGCGGTTGTCCACCTCCACCATCGGTTTGGGTTTGTCCGCCGCGACGGATTGCAGGCGCGTGCCGCGTCCGCCACACAGGATGAGCACATCGGTACAGCTGGGGTCGCCGGGTATCATAACTTGGTGATCGTTTCGGCTTCCTGTCCTTCCGGTTGATAGACGATCACCTGACTGCCGTGGGTTTCGAACGACACCGGAATACAAAGCAGTTTTTCCAGCCGTTCGCGGATGCAGGGCTGGTCCTCCGGCCGCGCGAAGATCATGACAAAGCCGCCGCCGCCCGCGCCCAGCAGTTTGCCGCCCAGCGCCCCGGCGCTCATCGCGGTATCGTAAATCTCGTTCACCAGCGGGGTGGTGACGCCGTCGGCCAGCGACCGCTTCAGTTTCCACGACTCGTGGAGCAGTTTGCCGAATTCCGTCAGGCACGAACCGTTGGTGAGGAGGTCCATCGCCTCGCCCACCATCTGGTGCATGATGCGCAGTTCCTTTCCCTTTCTGGGGATGCTCTGGATCTTCTTTTCCGCCACCTGCGAGGCGATGCGCGAGATGCCGGTGTAAAACATCATGATGTGGCTTTCCAGTTCCTTCTGCTTTTCGGGCGCAAGAATGACGGGTGTCTCGGAGATGGTGTGGTCGGGATGAAAGTCGATCTTCTTGAAACCGCCCAGCGCCGCCAGCACCTGGTCCTGCGAGCCGACGCTTTCCTTCAGGATGTCGCGCTCCATGTGGATGGCTTCGGAAGCGAGGCGGCACTTGGACGCCATCTCCCCCCTCAAGGCGTAAAGGGTGTTGAGCATGCCAACAGTGAAGGAAGAGCTGGATCCGAGGCCGGTGCGCGACGGCAGGTCGCCGTCATGGTGGATCTCCAGTCCCTCCTCGATGTTCATGTATTCGAGGGCGGCCCGCACCACGGGATGCTGAATTTCCTCGTTGCGTTGAACGGTTTCGACTTTCGAGTAAACGATGCGGTGCTTGTGCTCGAAGAACGGCGGCAGGTAACGGCAACTGATGTAGCAGTATTTGTTGATGGTGGTGGCCAGAACCGAGCCGCTGTTTTCCTCGTACCAGGCCGGGTAGTCCGTGCCGCCTCCGAAAAACGAAATGCGGAACGGTGTTCGCGTGATGATCATGCCCCTTCCTCCCCCTGAAAGTTACCCGCGAATGTGATGCTCTGCTTCTATACGTTGGCGAACTGGTTCCTTTTCAGAATGCGGTACCCCTTAACCAACTCGGCAATGCCCTCGGTCAGCGAGTGCTGCGGCTTGAATCCTGTCGCCTCGATTTTTTCATTGCTGACAATGTAGTTGCGCTTGTCGATGTCTTCTCCCACGTCCGCCTCGGTGAAGTAAAACTCCGGCACGTGCTTTTTGATTTCCTGGCACAACTCCAGCTTGCTCAGGTTGGCGTCACTGAGACCCACATTGTAGGCCTGGCCCTTCATCGCGTCGAAGTGATCGAGGCTGTGCATGAACGACCGTGCCGCGTCACGCACGTGCAGGTAGTTGCGCTTGAAATGCGCCTCGAACAGGATGATGAAGCGGTCGTGCACCGCGCGGTAGGTGAAATCATTCACCAGCAGGTCCAGCCGCATGCGCGGGCTCAGCCCGAACAGCGTGGCGAAACGGAGCGTGAGGCAGTTCTCCGAGGCCAGCAATATTTTTTCGATTTCCACCTTCAGCCTGCCGTACAGCGAGATGGGGTTGAGCGGCGTCTCCTCCGTGCAGTGGATGCCGTTGTTCCCCACGCCATAACCGCTGTTGGTGGTGGGAAAGATGATTATCTGAGACGGCTTGCGTAACTCAAGAATGCTCTGGATGGCGTCGAAGTTCACCGACTGCGCGCCGTACGGATCGCGCGCACACAAAGGCGCACCGGTCAGGCAGGCAAGCGGCAGGACGGCATCCGCGTCTCTCAGCAGGTCCTTCAGGCGGTCGCGGTCGCGCGCGTCGCCGTTGATGAAGGTGAAGTTTTTATGGTGACAGCAGTCGAGAAGCGAGGTCTGGTTGTACATCAGCGTGTCCACCACCGTCACGGTGTGACCCGCTTCCAGCAGCATCGGCACCAGCACCGACCCGATGTATCCCGCCCCTCCGGTAACCAGAATGTTCATGAATCGCTTTCTTTCAAAACGCCCGCAGGCGTGGATGTTGTCTTATGCCCGCTTCGCCAGCTCGCGGATGGCCTGGGCGATGCGTTCCTTGTCCGGGTAATAATACTGTTCCAGCGTGTAACCCGCGGGCGTCGGTGCGTCCGGCAGGCCGATGCGTTTGACCGGCGCCTTGAGGTGCTCGAAGGCTTTTTCGGCAACCAGGCAACCGATCTCGGCGCAGACGCCGCCCATTGCCCAGCCGGTATCGACGACCAGCAGTTTTCCGGTTTTCTTCACCGACTCCAGAATGATGTCTTCATCCAGTGGCTTCAGTGTGCGCAGGTCGATGACGTCGGCGGTGATGCCGTCGGCTTTCAGATCGTCCAGCGCATCCTGCGCCAGCAGGAGGGCGTGCGAGGTGCCGACGACGGTCAGGTGTTCGCCGTGCGAACGGTAAACGCCCCGGCCGATGGGCACGCGGTAGATGCCCTCCGGCACGATGCCTTTGGTCTTCATCGCCCAGCGGTGTTCGAAGATGAGCACGGGGTTGTTGTCGGCGATGGCGGCGAGCATCAGTCCCTTCGCGTCGTACGCCGTGCTGGGCATGATGATCTTCAATCCCGGCACGCCCAGCAACATGCCCTGGATGGCCTGCGAATGTTGCGAGCCGGAACCCCAACCGCGGCCGATCGCCGCCCAGATGACCCACGGCACCTTCGACTGGCCGTGATCGATGTAATGGAACTTGCTCGCGTGCGTGACGATCTGGTTGAACGCAAGCAGTAAAAAGTCGGGCCGGTTGTGCAGGTACACGGGGCGCGCGCCGTTCAATGCCGCGCCGGTGCAGATGCCGGTGAGCCCTTCCTCGGAAAGCGGCGTGTCGAACACGCGGTGTTCGCCGAAGTCCTGGTTCAGGCCGGTGGTGACGCCGAACATGCCGCGCGCGTCGTTGACGCCCTGGCCGAGGACGAAGACTTTCGGGTCGAGGTCCAGCGCGATGGCCAGTGCCTCGCGCAGGGCATCGACGTAGGTCAGCACCCGGCCTTCCCCTTCCGGGGCCTTGTCCACCGTCTGCTTGGCAATCAGTGCTTCCGCCCAGGGCATCCGGTTTCTCCTCTCTCAATCGCTGTACACATGCGTCATCAGGTCCTCCGGACCGGGATCCGGGCTGGTTTCCGCATGGTGCAGGGCTTCCATAAATTCGTTTACGATTTCCTGCCTCAGGTTTGTCTCTCTCGCGTCGTCGAGCAGGCCGCTTTCCCTGAGGGAGCGCGCCAGGTTTTCGATGGGACAGAACTCCTGCCAGTGTTCGACCTCCTTCGGGTCGCGGTAACCGCTGGCCGAGTCGTCGCCCGCACCGCCGTGGCCGCGCCAGCGGTAGGCGATGGATTCGATGAACGTCGGCCCGCCGCCGTTGCGCGCGCGTTCCACCGCGTCCTGCGCCACCGCGTGCACGTCCAGCACCCTGGTGCCATCGACGCGGCAACTCTGGATGCCGAAGGCCTCGGCCTTTTTGTCGATGCGGATGTGCGGCTGGCGCACTTCCAGGGACGAGCACACCGAGTAGAAATTGTTCTCGCAGACATAAACGATGGGCAACTGCTTGAGCACGGCGAAGTTCACCGCCTCCCACAGCGCGCCTTCCTCCGTCGCCGCGTCGCCGAAGAAAACGACGTTGACCTGGTCTTTTTTCAGGTACTGCGCGCTGAAAGCGGAACCGGTGGCGATGGGCACCGCGCCGGCGACAATGGCGGAGGACCCGGCGTAGCCGACGCTTTTGTCCAGCAGGTGCATGGAGCCGCCGCGCGAGGCGGCGCATCCGTTCTGGCGACAGAAGAACTCCGACATCATGGCCTTGAGGTCGCCGCCCTTGGCGAGGTAATTGCCGTGCGTGCGGTGACTGCTCCACACAAGGTCGGTTTGACGCAATGCGGCACAGACACCGACGGACGTCGCCTCCTGTCCGATGACCAGGTGGATCGGCGTTTTCATCTGGTCTTCGTGATAGCGTTTCTCGATTTCCTCTTCGATGATGCGGATGCGCAGCATGTCGCGGTGCAGGCCCAGCAGGAATTCCGCGGAGGGCGGCGGTCCGCCGTTCGGCACCGGAGTGAATTCGAAATCGCTGTACTTGTATCGAAGCATTTTAAAAAATCATCCGTAACGTTATTTCTTGCCGCCTGATGCGGTCACGACGCCACCGGGGCGTCGCGGTGTTTGCGTCGAATTTTGATCTTCACCATGTCCTCGATGTGCTGGAGGACGTCGCCGTCGAATTTCTCGCGCATCATGCCGAGATAAGGTGGATGCGTGAAATAGGTGTCGAACGCCTGGTCGCGAAAATCCAGCACCTCCTGCCCCGTCAGCGTGTCCGTCGGCAGGGGCAACGATTCGTAGGCGTGCTGGGAATAACCGATCCAGCCCGGGCCTTCGGGATCGTCCGGCAACGGCAGTTTCAACTGTTTGGCGCGGTCGTACAACGGCGAGCCGGGGTACGCCATGCCGCAGTAAAAATTCGCCCATTCGCCGTTGATCTCCAGCGCGAGGTCGAGCGTGTCCTGCATGCTGTCGTGCGTGTCGTCCGGGAGGCCGAAGATGTAGTTGGCGATGATGTAGATGCCGTGATCCTGGATCTTGTTGGTGACGCAGAGGATGTCGGTATCGCCGAAGCGGCCTTTCTCGACACCGTCGCGCACGTACTGGCTTCCCGACTCGATGCCGAGCGCCAGCCAGCGGAACCCGGCGCGCCGGAGTTTTTCCAGGAAGCGGTCCTTCACCGTATCGACGCGGGCGTAGGCCCAGATGTTGAGATCGTAACCGCGCTCGATGATGCCGTCGCAGATGCCGAGGACGTGCTCTTCGTTCAGCACGAACATCTCGTCGGGAATTTTAATGTTGGTCACGCCGTACTTGTTGACCAGCAGGTCGATCTGGTCGAGCACGGTTTTGGGCGACCAGTAGCGGATGCTGGGTTTGCCGAACGGTGCGTTGATGCAACAGAACGAGCATTTGTACGGGCAACCGAGGCTGGTCTGGATGGAAGCGTACGGTTGGCGCGCATGGATGTGGTCGAAGCAGTGCCAGTTGTGCGCGCGGTATTTTGTCATGTCCACTTTTTCCCACGCCTGTCGCGGCATCTCGGTGTCGAGGTCGCGGATGTTTTCCGCCGCGGGGGTGGAGGCGGCGCGGTTTTCCAGACGGTAGGTCAATCCCGGTACCTTGGCCCAGTCCTGCTCTCCCGCTTTCAACACCTCGACCAGACGCAATACCGTATAGGGTCCTTCGCCGTGACAGACGAACGTGTAGGGTTCTTCGAGAAGCGTGCGTTCGGGAAGGGCGGAAGCGTGCGTGCCCATGACGAGTGTCGGCCGGTGCGGCGCGGCATCATGAACGCGCCGGGCCACCTCGCGTCCGGCGGGCATGCACTGCGTTGAGGCCGAAGGCTGGTGACCGTAGATGACAAACACGGTGAGCGTTGCGTTGGCGTCGAGGATGCGTTTCGTCGTCGCGTCGTAACCGATCTGGTCCGCTTCCGCGTCGAGAATCTCCACCGAGAGGCCGTGCCGTTCGAGGAACGTCGCCATCAGCATGGACCACACCGGCACCTCGATGGCGGTCAGGCTCTGACCCAGCTGCTGGAACACGCGATCCTTGCTGGGCGGTGTGACGAGGAGGACGTCCATAATCGCGACCGTTTTAGATGATCCGAAAAAATATCAAAAAAAGGAGAGTTGGCCCTGCTGTTTCTCTGAAACACCCCTTCGTGTTTTTGAGGTGCCCCATTTTATGCTTAAAAATTCGGAATAACAACCGGTTTGCAGGCGAAACTGTGAAGGTGGATTGTTTCCGCATGAACCGGGTAGAGAAGGGCAGGCAGTGTTTTTCGGAATCCCGATTATAGCACCACCCGAATGCGGTCTGCATCCACACCCCATGCGCGCAGTTGTCCGGCCAGGCGTTCCGCGTCCTGCCGCGAGCCGATGATGATCGGTCCTGTAAATTCAATAATTTTCTTCGCGTTCTGTATGCGCTGGCCGAAAGCGGTGGTGCCGGCGTTGGGTCCGTACACCGCTTCGATCCGCACGTTGTGACCGGGCGCCAGCCGCGACAACTTTTCCGCCACGTCGCCTCCTCCGAACAGGGCGATGGACGGGATTTTCTCCGCGTCCAGGTTGTCGAGAAAGGTTTCGCAGTTGACGTGGAACTGGCTGTTCTGGTGCAGCAACTCGCGTAAAAAATAAAACGGGGTGACGAACAGGGCGCGGGTGAGGTCGCGTGGCGTGCGGTGCGTGGCCAGCGCGCGGCGGGCGCGTTTGCCGAACTGATGGGCCATGCCGCAAAGGGCGGAAGCATCCAGCGCCTTCAGCCGGTGGTGGGTCGCGGAGGGCGGTTTTTTCATATGGGCGGTGTCCGCCTGCTCGACGGCCAGTTGAACGAGCGCGCTGGTACCCTGCGGTTTCTCTCCCTCGCGCAGGAGGCGGATGGCCGCGTTTTCGCGGAAGGGACGCGTCCGGCCGGTGATGCGGTGGGCAAGGGCGGTCGTGGAAACGTTTCGTCCGTCGTGCGGGCCGCGGTGATCGTGGCTGCCGTCGGTGCCCGGATGCCAGGTGTGGTAGAGGAATTCCGACGGATGCCACAACTCGCGCCGTCCGGCGTTGACCATGCGCCAGGTCATCTCGTAGGGTCCGCAGATGTGGCCGAGGAAGTCCGTGTGCTCGTCCGCGCCGCCGAGCGCGATCAGGTCCGCGCGCCGGGCGGACATGCAGGCGCCGTAGTTGCGGGAGTGGATCGGGTCTTCGTGGTCGAGGAGGCCGGTGGTGGTCTGTGCCTCTGCGTTCCAGTTGAGGCAGTGGCCGTTTAAGAAATCTTCGAAATCCGGCTGATTGAAAGGGTAGTGCCGGCGGTCGGCATTGCGCACCTCGTCGTGGTGCAGGACGATGCCGGGGGCCTCTCCGGAGGTCCCGGCCGCCTCTTCGAATGCCTGAACGACACTGCCTGCAAATGTGGGCCGGACCATGGCGTCGGAGTCGCAGAAGGTGACGATCCTGCCGCGCGCGGCGGCGAGGCCGACGTTGTACATCAGGTGCTTGTGGTAGTAGAGGTCATCGGGGAAGTCGAGCACGATCCATTGGTCGACAGCGGGCGGGCGGCCCGCTTTCAGGTCCGCTTCCAGGCGTGTGGCGATTTCCGGTGCGCGGCGCGAGTAAAACTCGATCCAGAGAATCTCGTACCGATCGCGCGGCAGGGACTGGTCGTTGAAGTAATCCAGCGCGTGGAAACTTTCACGGCAGGACCAGTCGAGCAGAACGAAGGTGACCTGGGGCGGTGCCGCCAATTCGTTTTTGAACAGGATTTCCATGCGCGAACCGTGGATGGAACAAGTGAGGAGAAGGCAAAAGCGTCTCCCAAGGCGAACAGGCCAACTATACCGGAGCCCTGCAGGAATGCCAAATGCCCAGCGATTGAACCTGAGGCATACATGAAGGAAATTTTGATGGTATGTGGAAAGCAATTCAAAATGCTGCAGGGAAAGGGATTGATTCAGCCATCATTTTCCCATGCAAAGAAATCCCATTCTTCAAGTTTCCGGAGTTGATCTTCAGATTGTTTCCCAAATAACTCTATTTCATAGATTCGTATCACCGGGGGCTCGCTGGTTCTCTGAAAATCAAATTTGTAATAGCGATAGGAACCAGGGCTGGTTACTGAAAACTCTTTTTTTCGTTTTCGTTCCAAGCGGACATTAAATTTTGTTTATCGACAAGGGTCCATTGTTCCCCATCATTGGAACCTCGTAGCTCCCAAGCCACTGGCATTCTTTTTCCAGATTGGCCATGGACACCACTGGAAAGCGTGTATTTTTCTAATTGGAGTTCTTGGTAAAACCGAAAAAACAAAGATTGAGGAAGTTCTGTTGCACTTTCCCAGAAGGAACTTGTGGAGTCATCCCAAAGTAAGTAAAGGGGAAAAGAAGGAGCTGGGTCGCTTAAAGGCTGATCATATTTTAGGGTATTTGGATAATTGCCTTGATGGGCATTGCTCCCATAGGGAATTTCAAGGGAGTCCATTCCTTTAGGAATATTTCCGGTATTTATCCTATTTAATAGAAGTAAACGGGTAGCGTAGTGGTCGTGAAGAATCATTTTAACTGCATAGGTCGGGCTTTCTGGGCCATTTAAAATTTGTCCAACCAATTTCCGTTTCTTTGATAATCCTGGATTTCCTAACATGTAATCAAATTTGCTTAACTTTTCTGGAATGATGATGTATTGCGAACGACTTAATACCTTTCTAAATGTGTTTTTAAATTTTTCCTCGGAGACGATCCGATTATAAGTTTCATTGGGTAAATTTTCATGAAGGACCTGTGCTTCCTCTGGGGATATTGTGAAATTAAAAGGACGCATATCTGCCTTGGCCCGATAAAAATTTATGATGCTTGGATTGTATGCAATCCCATACCAGAGAAAGTTGAGAGGTTTGCCTCCCACAATGCGGTCGAGGTTTTTTGAGAATTTTTCGACGGAATATGGTTTGGGTAAACTGGCTTCTTGGGTGAGCGGTGTGGATGTTCGGGTACAGATAACTCCGTAGAGGATAATAATAGCCAGAATTGCGGGACAAGCCAGTTTGGACTTAGAAAAAAACTGAGAGCTGAAAGTCTTTGAAATAATTGCTAATAGGCAGAAGCTATTCAGCATGCTCCCTACCAGCATCAGCAACATCGGAAAATAAACCAGAAGCTCACCACTGGCAAAATGTTCCGAGAACAGCACCAACCCCATAACCAAATTGGCAGCATACACCGTGAATGCCGTTAAAGAAGTGTAGAGGATCAGCCGGTGAGATTTGGCCGGTTTTCTTTTCCAGAAATTGAATGAGAAATGCAGCGATGCAATTGTGAATACATGAAAAAGCCAAGATAAAATAACGGACCAGTTGGAGCTTGGATTCCTTGTTAAAAATACACCGGGGAAGTGGCTGACTGTCCAGCCCATATCAGACATGATTCGGGTAAAATTATTGAAGAAGTAGGCAATACTTCCCCCTCCCTTGTCGTAGATGTTTCCAAAACCCCTCCCGTAATACCAAGCAATATTCTTCAGAGTGAAAAAATAAAACCAGCTTGCGAAAATAACAAAAGTTAACAGAAAAAGAAGAGCGGGTTTTGCCAGTTTTCGATTCTTTGTTTTATAAGCACGCCAGAAAATTAGAATGGAGGGGCAGAATAGAACAAACAAGACATAGGGGAGTGAATTGCCCCGGCCCCATACTGCTAAGCCGGCAAACAAACCCGAGATAAAAGCATTTTTAAGGCTTTTGGGTTCAAGTGCATATAAAATGGAGTTAATGGTTGCGATGGTCAGAATCCAGTAAAAGCTGGTTTCCAGTTGGAGGGCAAACAGACTTAGCGTGGTCCAATAGCCGTAAATCCAGGGAGCCAGCCAGAAAGTCAGGGATAAAAAAAATGTGGTGTTAAAGGATAATTTCAGACGGATGGCCAAGCGAGCTAAAGAAAGTGATGCGATCGCTAAAAAGATGTAATTGACAATGCAAATTGAAAACGGTTCCTTTATTAAGAAGGGAGAAGACACGCCAACGGACAGTCTGTAAAGCCAGTACCAGTTTTTATCGGAAACAATGGTCGTGAGTGTATTTAAATAATCCTTGCGGCCTTTTTCGATTAAATCGAAAAGCTGAGTTATGTATACATACTGATCCCCTACCGGGATAACGTTTTCGCTATGCTGGAGGGCAAAGGAATATGTGAAAACGTAGAGTAATGCAGTGATGCCCGTAATTAGAAAGGACAGTAATAGGAAGGAGCCGGGTGGTTCCGTCACTAAGGAAGGTTCTGTCTCGGAAAACGGTTTCATCTAAGCCCCTATTTGAAATTGGAGCAAATTTTAACACCAAAATATCGCATCTAGGAATCAATCTTTCCCCACCCGGGCGGTCACTGGTAAAATAGTAAAGACTTTCTTCCATTGCTTTCAGGCAACCATGACCGACGCTCCCAAAGACGATCTTTCCACAATTTGCTCAGGCGGCTGGGCGGCGTTGCAGGACGGTGACCACGAAGGTGCTCGCCGCGCGCTCTCCCAAGCACTCAAACATCCGGAGATTGACACCGATCCCTACGCCCGCCAGGAAATCCTGCGCGGCCTCGCCTGGTGTGCTTACCATATTGCTTGCCGTGACGAAAACCTTACTGAACTCGAGGATGCCATCGAAACGGCCGCACGCATCTTCGATCTCGTAGTGCCGGATACGCGTGGTGTTCACCGCGAAGCGAATCGACTTCTCGGTTGGTGCTTCCAAAAACAGGGGGATGCTGACCGCGCAGTCGACCACTTCAATCGCGCGGTTGCCCTGGTTGTTTCAGAGGAAGGACTCGACGATGTCACGGAAGAAATCGAACGCGGCCGCGCGCTGGCGCAAGCGATGCTGGCGGCGGACAATCGCTTGCCGTTTGTGGACTCTCTTGCCAACCCCAAACTGCTGTCACACGTGCCGCTCACCCAGTTCGACCTTCCGGAGTATATCGAGATCGAGCCGACGCTCAACTGCAATTTGCGTTGTGTTCAATGCCATGTAAGTTACCAGCGGTTGTCCGAGGAGCGGCTGGACCTCAAGTTCCTCGACCATATGCGTGGGGTGGAGGGCAAGTGGGTGGTGCTTGGCTCCAATTACGAGCCGATGGCGCACCCGCAGTTCGCTGAGATCGTCGAGGGTTTGGCCGCGCTAGATATGAAGATCGACCTCACTACCAACGGCACCCTGCTGACGCCGCGCGTGATTGAGCGCATCCGACATGCGGATTTCCATAACGTGGTCATCTCCTTCGACGGCATCCGCAGGGAAACGTACGAACGCATCCGCCGCCACGCGGAACACGCCGCGGCGCTGGAGCGCATAGGTCAGTTCAAGGAAGCGGTCACCTCGCCCAACGCGTACTTCGCCGTCAACAACACGCTCATGCGGAGCAGTCTCGACGAATTGCCGGAGACGGTGGCATATTGGGAGCGGGCGGGATTCGATCACCTCGGTCTGATCGTGATGGTGCTCCGCGACGACAACCCCACGCTCCGCGCGGAAAGCCTGGAACCGGTCATGGACATGGTGACGGAGAAGGTGGAGGCGGCGGCGCGGTGGATCATCGAAAACGACTGCCGCATCACGTTGAGCGCGGCGGCGCTCAACCACACCTTCCCTCTTCGCGAGCGGTTTCCGGAGCTGTTCTCCGGCGGGTGCGTGCGCTCGCGCAATCCCCGGGCGCGCCTACCGTTCGACGCGCGCAATTATTTTCAGGACGGGGCGTATCCCGGCATGCCGGTGGACTGCCGTTCTCCCTTCAAGTTCGCGCGCATCCTGCATAACGGCGACGTGCAGTTGTGCTACCAGTTCATCGTCGGCAACGTTCACGAAGAGCCGTTCCTCGACATCTGGTTCGGCAAACGCGCGCAGGGCATTCGCGAAAACATTCGCCGACGCCCCGAGGTGTGCCACGCCTGCGAGTATTACAATTTCTGCATCAAGGCGGGGGAAGTGAACCTGAATTTGCAGGAAAATTTTTACAGCGACCTCGTGCTCAATCAGCACAAGTATCTGACTGCGGATTCGGTGCTGGAGGAATACAAGGGATTTAATATTGTACCGTGGTTGGATCAGTACTACGGCATTCCACTAATACTGGGGCCGGTGAATACCTACCACTTCCTGTGCCGCGAGGGGTTCGTAAAGTACGGGCTGGTGTGGGCGGAGAACATGACAGCGCTGAAAAAGAAGATCGATACCAGGTGGTTCTATGTACACAACCCGCTATTCTGGGTTTATCGTAAGTTGTTTTTGAAGCCGGGAACTATCCATTGATTGGAGTTGGGCTAAATTAATCCGCGTTCCGCCTGATCGAGAGTGTGTTGAAGGTCGGTGATGAGGTCGGTGTTGGTGGGATCGGCTTTCTCTTTCGCCCGGGCCAAGTGGCGTTTTGCGTCGGCCATGCGCCCGGCCTGAAAGCAAGCGTGACCGAGTCCGTGATAGACATCGAAGGGCGGTTCGCCCCACTCTTTGGGAAACGTTTGTAGGACGTTTTCAAATGTATTGATAGCATCTATAAAATGGCCGCAATGGTATTGAGCCCAGCCGAGACCGCGCGCCGCTTCCAGCCTTTCCGCCGCATCTGTTACGGGAGTTTCTTCGAAAGCCCGTAGAAGGTCGGCGAGTGCCGACTCGTGTTGTTGTGATTGCAGTTGTGCCCACCCGCGCCCGCGCCGAGCTGCCAAGTGGCCGGCATGTGTTTCCAGAGCGATATTGAAGTGATCGATGGCTTCCGCATAGCGGCCGAGATTATGCATGGCCCAGCCAACGTGGTTACGGATGTCAGGATTGCCCGGTTCGTTTTCTAGAATGGGAAGGAATAATTTCAACGCTTGTTCGAATTGACCGGACTGCAACAGCGCGATCCCTGGCTGGCGTGCCTGTTCCAGTTTCTGCTTCAACGCAGGTACGAGAGCGGGCTGTTCTTTTTCCGCCAGCGCCAGCGCTTTCGCAAGATGCGGTTCCGCCAGTGCCGGGTTGCCCGCACGCAGTTGTGCCTCACCCAGACCCTGGTATACATCGAGCGGTGGTTGAACGAAGTCGCGTGGAAGTTTTTCCAGAATCTCTTGGTAAACTTGAATGGATCCCGTGGTGTCTCCCGTCTGGCCCAGCGCCGTGGCCAGCCCACGCGCCGCTTCCAGCCACGGACCGTAATCGCCCGGCGGCACGTTCTGCATGACAAACTGAAGATCGGGGATGGCGCGGGCCGCATCGCCCAGTTGCAGATAGGCCCAGCCGCGTCCACGAAGCGCTACCTTGTTTCCCGGTTCGGCGGCCAGTACATGGTTGAAGGTTTCGATCGCCTCGTATGCCTTGCCCGTGTTGCGCAATGCGAGGCCCGTCTTGGCCAGCACGTCGATGTTGTCCGGGTCTTCTTCCAACACCGTGTGGAAACAGTCGAGTGCCTGCTCGTATTGCCCGGCCAGAAACTGCTGGCTGCCCTCGAACAGGGTTTTGCGAAACCGCCCCACCACCTTTCGTGCTTCGTCGTATTCTTTACCCGGATTGAAAGGCCTCCACCAAGATCCATTGGCCTGGAACAGTCCGCGCGCTTTCGACGCAATGCCGACGCGGTAACCCATTTCTGCGGCGCGTAGGCAGAAATCCTCCGATCCGTCGAGCGCAGACCGGTTTTCTTCAAAGCCAACTCGCTCCCACACCGCTTTGCGGAACAACACGAGGTTGCAATTGACAAACGCGCGCGTCAGCCACTCTTCGTATTCCAGGGGTAGAACCCACTTGCCGGATTTCAAGGTGTGTGAGAACGACCAGTCGATGCCGCGTCCGCCGCGTTTCGTCTCCAGCCGCGACCCGATGACATCCAGCCACGTTACGTTGCGCAGGTTCGCAAACCAGTCCGGGGCGAGCGAGAGCGAGGCGTCGATCAGCACAATGTGTTCTTTTTGTGCTGAGGCGCAGAGGCGGTTGCGCGTCTGGTTGATCGATCCCGCGGAGCCGCTGGACCAGGGCAGATAACGGATGTGGCCGTCATTGTTTCCAGGGCCGTCGATGAGGATCTCATAATCTTGCACACCTTGGACGGCGATGCTTTCCAGGCAAGTCTTGAGAAACGTCCTTCCCTTTGAAATGGGCATGACGCAAAATGAAATGGAACGGATCATGATTTGCTCTAGACGATCACAACAAAGGTTTGGGAAACGGTTCCGCGTAGGCAAATGCCAGGTGGCGGCCGTCGCGGTGGAAAAATTTGCCGTTGGGCCCACCCGCCGGACACGACAGGAGCACCAGTGCCATCGGCACCAAGGTGAACGGACTGAGGGTCGAGCCCGTATTCATTTCGGTTTTCGCCTCGCCCGGCACCAGGGCGTTGATCTGGATGTCCGCATCCGGATACTGTGCCGCGAACTCCGCCGCCAGCGATCCGGTCAAACTGTTCATCGCCGCTTTCGACAGGTTGTACGGACCGAACCCCGGGGTGAACGCCCACCCCGCTTCGGACGTCAGCATGAGCACACGCACCATCCCGCCTTTCACCATGTGCGGAAAGATGCCGCGTGTCGCCAGCCACGGCGCGGTGACGTTGATGCGTTGCATGCGGTCCCAGTATTCCAGCGACTCGTCACGCAGGGGATTGCTTACTTCTGGGCGTGCAGGGAGTCCTGCGCTGTGGATCAAGCCCGTGAGCGCGGGGACGGCATGGTGCACGCGCTCGCAGGCGAGCTTGATTTGATCCGCATCGGCGAGGTCCGCCGGCATGGCGCGGCAGTGTGCTGTGTCGATGCCCAAAGCCCGCGCCGCTTCGATGGATTCCTGAAGCTTTTCTGCGCGTCGTCCGGTTAAAAACACCACGGCTCCCGCCGCCGCCAGCACAATGGCAAGGCAACGCCCATATCCCGTACCCGCGCCAGTGACCCAGAACGCCTTGCCCCTGAAAAACGTCCAACGGTCGACGGCCAGCCCAAAACGGTGCCGGTTCCAGTCTTTTGGGTCCCACTCCTGCACGATGCCGGGTGTGGATGCGGTCATGAGGCGGAAATGGGCGCGGTGGTGGCGGTGTTCAGACGAAGTCGGCGAATGTCTTCGTTTTCTAGAAGCGGCAGAATACGGCCGTTTTCCGGAATGGCCATCGCGGTGGTGGACATGCCACGCCCGTCGCTGGGTCCGCAGTAGTTATTGGTGCCGCCCTGGTTCGGATGCCAGACATGGTACAGGTAATGCGTCGGATGCAGGTAGTCCTGCGCGCCGGCGTTGATGAGACGTGCCGTCATCTCGTAGGGTCCGCACACGTGGCCCATGTAATCGATGTGTTCGTCCGCGCCGCCAATGCGGATAAGGTCGTCGCGTTTGGCGCAGAAGCAGGCGCCATAGTTGTAACGGTTCCACAGCGTCACGTCTTCCTTCAAACTCGTGGCGCAGGGGAACCCGTGCGGCACGCCGCCGGTGGCGTTCACGCACCCCTCGCCTATAATCTCTTCGATCGACGGGTAATCGAACGGATAGAATTTCTGATCGAAGTTGCGGATCTGTTCGAAATGGAGCGCCAGGTTGTCGTTTTTCCCGAACTCGTCGAGGATGGTCTGAACGAGATCGGTGCGCAGGATGGCGTCGGAGTCCAGCACCACGGCGATGGATCCGGAGGCATCGAGGATGCCGCGATTGTACATTTTGTGTTTGTGGTAGTACTCATCCTCCGGGTGGTCCATGACGATCCACGTGTCCACCGGGGAAGGCAGGCCGAGGGCCTCGGCGCGTTCGATACGATTCCGGATGGCATCGCTCCGCCGCGAGTAGAACTCAATCCAGATGACCTCGAACAATCCGCGGTCGGCGATCTGGTGGTTAAGGTAATCGAGAGTGTGAAAACTCTCCCGCACCGTCCAGTCGAGGAGAATGAAACTCAGAACAGGGGGCGTTTTAAAGGAAGCGCGCCGCAGGTATTCCATACTTCGATTTCATCAAGAAGCTTGAGTTCAAAACGACGGGAACCCTTGGAAGCCCGTCTTTTCTGCCCGCAAGGCGTGGAAGGAGAAATCCGGTTCTTTATACCCGCTCTTCAGTCAGATAGGCAGAGATGACTGATTCGATTTCACCCTGGTTGCCCGCCTCGAAAAGTGTGCCTTCCGGATAAAATTCCGTGTTCACCTTATCAGGGTAGAGCGGATAACCCTGCTTGACGCCGAAAACGCGGTCGCCCACCTGAACCAGATTGTAGCCATGAAACCCCTCACACAGCAACTGTTGAGTGGCCGGTTGCGGCGCGACCTGCCGGGTCTCTTGGGCGAGGTGCTGGTCGATCAGACGTTCTGCTTCACGCACCGATTTGGCATTGATGCAGACCCCTTCTTCGTACTGGCCGTTTTCATACCATTCCAGGTGGAAGGGGTGGCCCTGCTTGATAGCAAACACGTCGCCAAGCACTCGGATGATGTTGTATCCGCGCACCCCTTCATAAACCAACTGCACGTCCTCACCCAGGTTGCGCTTGATTTCCACGTCCTCGCCGGTGGCGAGGATGAAGCGTTCCGTGCCTTTGGCCTGTTGCACGTGCACGCGAAACTGTTCAAGGAATCCCGACACGCCGCGCGATTTCAGAATCTGTGTGCCGCGTTTGAAGTAATGCAGGAAACGTTGGCGGTCGCCGAAGAATTTGCGCGCCAGATTGCCAACGGTCCCTTTGGCGGAAGTCACCGCGCCACCCTTGCGAACGTTTTTAATCCACGTATCGCCGGGAAGCTCCATGCCGTCTTCCAGTAGGATGCGGTAATGTACACCGTTGTATTTGAAGATGCAGGTGTTCTCCTGCGGTGGAGGCGCCGCAGCCTCTTCGCTTTTCACATAGACGAACTGGTCGTCCTTCATTGCTTCCGGCCACGCGGGAGAGGGTTTGTCTTTCTGATTGGCTTCCTTTTCGGCGATGACCTCATCTTCCCAGTCGTCCGGGCGGGCGTGCGCTTCCGCACCGCGCCCTTCCTCTACGTCCTTGATGACCTGCTTGGCCAGGTCGCCGATGTTGAACCCATTCTGATCCAAGGTTTTAACCACGCGGATGAACCGGTCTTTGCGCACATGCTCATCGATGTACGGATCGGTGCTGTACCAAAGATGCGAGGGAATGACCGTCGAATACTTGCGGTAAAGCTCCTCTCGGTCTGCGCGGAACTTGACGTTGAACTTGTCCGGTTCCTCCCAGTACACACTGCCGATGACGAACAGGAGCGGGTTGATGTTGGCGATGCGGCCGATGTTCTCCTTGTTCTGGATGATGAGGTCGATGGTCTCGTCGATGTCCTCTTCCGTTTCTCCGGGCACGCCGATGACGGTGTTGACCTCGTTGAAAATGCCCGCCGCCGTGCAGTCGCGCAGATTCTGCGTAATGCGGGCGGGAGTGTAGCCTTTGACCTGGAGTTTGAGTGTGCGCCGGGCCCAGGCATCGACGCCGAAGCGGAGCGTGACGAACCCGGCGGCGCGCAGTTTGTCGAAAAACTCGCGCGTGTTTTCGCGGTGGATGCGCAGTTGCCCGGTGAGCCGCACCTTGAGGCCGCGTCGGATGATCTCGTCGCAGATGGCCATGACGATCTCCGGCTTGCCGTTGAAGTCGCTTTCGTTGAACATGAACAGGTCGCATCCGCGATCGGCCAGCCATTCCAGTTCATCCACCACGCTTTTGGGCGAGCGGATGCGCCAGTAAAAGCGTTCCGCGCAGAAGGTGCACAACGACCAGCGGCACCCGCGGCTGGCGATGACCGGCGTCAACTGGTAATGGTTGAAGTTGCGGTACACGCTCAGGTCATACCATTCGTATTCCGGCTGGTCGATGGCGTCCAGGTCTTCGGGCATGGGGCCGGGGATGAACGTCATGTCCGGTGGATCGAATCGAGACAGCACGCCTGGCAGGCCGGTGGGCCGCTCGCCTCGGGCCAGCTTTTCCACCAGGTCGCCGACAGTGAGGTCGGCTTCGCCGATGGTCATGTAATCGCAATCCGGAAACGCGCGCAGGCCGACGCTTGCCTGGTAACAACTGAAACCGCCGACCAGAATGATCGTGTCCGGCAGGGCCTTCTTGACGCCCTGGGCGACCCGTTTGGAGAAATTGATGTTGCACGCCTGAATGGAAAGGCCGAGGATTTTCGGTTTGGCGGCGACAATCTTTTGGATGATCTCGTCGATGTCTTTCTGGAAAAATTCCAGCGTGTCCGGATTCTGCCAGATGTCGTATTCCTCCACCGCCCAGGGATCCTCCGGCATCTCGCGGCCGCTCGCCGTCACCACCCGGCCGGGGGTGTCGAAAAGGCGGTAAATGTGGAAGCGGTGATAGACGATGATGTCGAGGTCCAAAGTCTGGAAGTCGATCGACGTTTTTTTGAGAGCATTGTGAACGTAGCCCAAGCCGTTGGGCATGAAGGACAGGTTGCGTGACGGACAGTCGATCAACAGCATGTCCTGGTTGGGTTTGAATTCGATTTCGGGGACGTCGATGGGATAGATGCAGTCGACGAATGGCACCCACGCGCGGGCCGGGATTACGGAGTCGTCCAGATCCACTAAAAGATCGGGATCGAGGACGGTGACCGAATCCGGCAGGCGTTTTTTCATGCGCCAGCGCGGAAGGGTGAGGGTTTCACACAGAAACACGGTGTCGATGGATTCAGGAAGGGCCGAAGGTGAGACGACAGGCAGGCCTTCCACTTCGGTTACGGCGGTGTCTCCATCGTCTGTGATCACGCAACGGATTTTCGATTTGAGTTGCGGTACGGCACTTAGTAATTCCGTAAAAAATCGACCGGTTCCATACAGGGCCAGTTCACCGTTCCGCTGGTTCAGTTGGTGCCCCAGAGTCTCCATGCATTGCAGGTCTTCAATTCCGCCATCATGCGCAAAGCAACAGTGGGCGCTGAAGCGAACTTTCTCTCCGGAGAGCTGGTGGCTCCCCCTCTTGTTCTTTAAGGTGATGTCCACCGTAAGTGCGCCCATAATCTTCCCCCTTCAAAAGAATATGGATTGGGAAATGAAAGCAGGCCTCATGGCCGTAGAGGAACGCCAACATTTTAATTTATTCCGAATAAATTAGTAAGCGAAAACTCAATAAAAATTACTGATTTAATGTTCGATTCTCCGAAATTTGATCGTTTGCGGTGTCTATGATGGAGCGTGCCTCGAGGAGGGAATCGAGTACAAAGTATCGGCCTCGCACCCGTTCTTTGGAAAAATCATGGGCCGGCCAGTCGGTGATGTCGCCCAGGCTCTGCGCTACGGCATGAAATCGTCCTTTGTACAGAACGATATTGAAGCCCCGGTAGCTCTCCTCCACCAGCAGGGGGGTCAGGTGGTCGATCTGGACCCGCACTTCCTCCGCGAAGTTACCGGACACCATTCTTTCGGAAATTCGATGTTCTTTGATTTCTTCGGGTGTGAGTTTGGTCAGGTCCATTGGGCCGAGACTGTGATGAACCGCTATGATTTCATTGTTGTGACTGATCAGGTTGAAACTTTTATAGGTTTCGATTAGAACGGGTTCCCTGCCTTGTGGGTGCAGCGATTCGTTGATGGTCTCTTTCAACGCTTTCAGGGACGTGGCTTGGAGGACCTCTTGGGGAAAGGCGTCATTGCTAGTGAGATCGTAATGTCCCAGGTTTTTGGGCACGGCAAACAGATCCCGCCCCAGACGGAAAATATTGTAGTTAGTGGAATGGGCAAAAGGCGGGGGAGGCAGGTAAGCGGCTTTTCGCAGGCCCGGAACAGAGATATCCGTCGGCGTCCACCCCGGCCCCTCCTTTTCAAGCCGCCGCACGCTCCACACGCTGTAATCGATGGCGACCTTTGAAAACGCCTGGCCCACCGCCAGCACCACACCGCAGTGGACGCTCTGGTAACAGTCGCGATCCTTGCCGCGTTTTAAAAATGCCAAATCGAAATCAGATAGAAACCCTTCGCAGTCGTGACCGCATAGAATGCCGCTTCCTTTTTTCACTAGCGGAGCATAATTCTCAATGTCCCGTGAAATAGCATCGAAACGGTGATCGGCGTCAATGAATATTAGATCGAATTCCAAGCTCCGTACCAGTTCCACACCCTGGTCTGTAGAGGTTCGAATGGGGATGACGGTATCTTCCAGGCCGGCTTCGGTAATGCGTTTCCAGAAAAAGGAGGAGACGTCCTCTTGAGCGGCAATGTCTACCAATGGTGTGCCTTCGTTGCCTTTCCACCAGTCGATACAATACAACTTGCCACCATATTCTTTCGCTACATTGCCGAGTACAACCGTGGAGTCTCCAGCCCAGCTTCCTAGTTCAAGGAACTTCAGGTTGGGGATTGCAGCGGCGCGCGCCAGCGCTTCCAACACAAGGCGTTGTTCGGGTACCATCTGTTGCGAACTTATTTTATCCATTCTTTTCCACCGTGTGGGAAGCTGGGGTGAGGCGCACGATTTCTTCCGCGAACTGGCTCAAGTCCGAAAAACCAGTGAAGGTTTTTATGTACTCGATGTGCAGGTGGATGAGACTGTTGCGTACGTCCAGCAGACGGTCTTGGTCCGGTAACTTTTCTGCCACACCCAGGTCCACAAAGTAATCGCCTGGTTGCAGGTTCAACTGAAGGGTGAATTTGAACACCACCGTTTCGCCTGCGTGCACGGGCCGTAGGTCGAGTTTGGTAAAGCGCGTATTGGTGCCGGTAACCATCACCCCGTCTACGGTTTTGAGCGAAATTCCGAACATGGGTGTCTCGACGGTTTCATGAAACGTCGCTTTCATATAGATGTCGGTATTGGTTCCCCACGGTATGGAAGGAGGATCGATCCGATTATCGACCACCAGCCTGTAATCAAGGATGGTGGCGCGGCTGTCGCCCAGCCGGTATTCCTCCTGGTTGTAATTGGGGCGTTGCGGACATTGGTCGTTTTCATAGGTGTGTCGTAGAAATTGATCGAGATCCTGCACGGTCGCCTGTGCTTCGGTGGATGCCTCTTCTTCACTCGCGTTAGACACTTCGGCCATTCTGCCACGGTGCTCATCGGTTGCCAGCGTCCCCGTCAGCACGAGGTCGAGGTAAGCGTCCACCACATTTTTGGGTTTGCCGTCTTCCAGGATTCGTCCGCCTTCAAGGAATACAGCACGGTCGCAGTGCTGGAGTACCTTATTGACGTCGTGGGTGACGAATAGGATGGTTTTGCCTGCCTGTTGAAACTCGCGGAACTTTAGAAAACATTTGTGCTGAAATCGCGCGTCACCTACTGCCAACACCTCATCAATAATGAGGATATCTGGATCTACGTGCACCGCTGTCGCAAACGCAAGGCGTGCGAACATTCCGGACGAATATACCTTGACAGGTTGGTCGATGAACTGTCCGATGTCGGCAAATGCTTCAATGTCGTGCAAGCGTTCGGACATTTGTTTTTCGTCGAAGCCCATTAGTGAACCACTGAACATCACGTTCTCGCGCCCGGTGAATTCTGGATCGAATCCTGCCCCAAGCTCTAACAATGGTGACACTCTTCCTTCCACGAATACTTCACCGGCAGTCGGTTTCAGAACGCCTGCCATTATTTGCAGTAATGTGGATTTGCCTGAGCCGTTCCGGCCAACGACTCCGACGGTTGTCCCCTGCTCGATTTCAAGATCGATGTCACGAAGTGCCCAGAACTCCCGGTGATATTTTTTCTGAAAAGGATGGAATACTTCGCGAACGCGATCTTGTAGTGAAGCATATAGACGGTACATCTTTGAGACGCCGCGCAGGGATATGGGCAGGCAGGTGGTCATTAAAGCACCTCCGCGAATTCCCATTTCAATCTGCGAAAGACCCACCCTCCTAAAACGAAAAATAAAATACTGCAACCCCATAGGTATATTTCGGCTCCAGGGTGTTGCCAGAAAGGCACGCCATGCAGAAAACTGTTGCGATAACCTTCAACGACGTGGACCATCGGGTTCAATTTCAGATAAAAGCTGTAAGGCTCCGGCATCATCTCCAGCATCCACACGATCGGAGTCAGCCAGAACCACAGGTTCAGAAGAGCTAGAATCACCTGCCCGACATCGCGGTAAAACACGTTGAGCGCAGAAGTGATCCAACTCAAACCCAGAATGAAGATGGTAAGAGGTAGAAGGTAATACAGAAATTGCAGATTGTAGAACGTAGGCGAAATGCCATTGAAAATCATGACTCCTAGCAGGATCACCAGCATGATGCCGTGGGTGATGAGGCTCGCTAGAAAATTGACCAGCGGCAGGACCTCCGTCGGGAACACCACTTTGGTGGCAAGGTGAGTATTCTTGATTATCGCCTGTGTGTTCGCCATCAGGGTTTCATTGAACAAGCTCCACGGAATAAATCCACATAGGAATGCAACAATGAATGGAATATTACTGCTCGGTTGGATTTTGAAGCCCACCGAGAACACCATCCAGTAAACGAGGATGATCACGAGGGGATGAATGATGGACCACGCCAGTCCACCCAGACTGCCAACATACCGAACCTTGATTTCCCGCACCGTGAGCGCCTTAATTGTGTTGCGGCAGGCATATACCGTGCTCAGGTATTGGGTGAATAGTCTCCAGGCTTTCGTCATAGGGCGGCGCCCCCCTTGCGGTTTGGGTCCCGGCGGATCGGGGGCCGTAAGGTCGTTAGCAGAGGCCAGATAGTCCACAATGATCCGGCAAATTCGGTGAATTCAATTATATAAGGTTCACATTCCAATTAGTATTAAAAACCGGGAGCGTATTTGTCACACGGATTGGCCCTCGCAAGAAGTATCTGGATTTAAATTACGGGAAAACAGATCGTGGCGGCGGCTGACGAGGCGGTCGAGAAACAGTTTTCCATCGAGGTGATCGATTTCGTGTTGTGCCGCGCGAGCCTCGTAGCCTTCCATCTCATACACCCGTTTTTCCCCAGCCTCATCCAGCGCGCGGATGATGATCTTCTTCGAGCGCACCACGTTGCCAAGAAAATCGGGAACCGAAAGACACCCCTCGCGCCCCTTGGTCTTTCCCGACTGCTGAATGAACTCCGGATTGATCAGCACCACGCGGCCGTGATGCCGGATGTCTGGCTTCATCGACACGTCGAGAAGCACGATGCGCTCCAGCCGCCCCACCTGGGGCGCGGCGATACCCACCGAAGGCGGCCCGGCGCGCATGGTCTCTTCCAGGTCACGAATGAACGCGCGTACCTCGTCGTTCACTTCCGCCACCGGTTTGGAAATCTGCTTGAGCCGGGGGTTGGGATACGTTAGAACTGGCAGGACCGCCATCGTCACCCCATCAGCGTGTCGATTGGCGACAGATGCGTTTCCACCTGCTGGTCGCGGGACAGGGTTTGGCAGGCGGCCTCCAGCGGCGGCAGGCCGCGTTCGGCCACCCCCTCGATGTGCATGATGAAGATGGGTTCCGCTTCGGTGCCGCCGACGTCGGTTTCGAGGTTGAAAATGTTGAGACCCGCTTCCGCCAGTGCGCTCGTCGCGGCGGCGACGATCCCCGCACGGTCCGCCCCGTAGATGCTGATCTTCACGTCCGGCTCGACGTGATGATGCAGGTCGGCGTCGATGGCATCGAGGTGCACCATCAGGTTCCACGGCTCGACCGCGGGTTGGAGGCGCGTTTCCAGTTCGTTCAACTCCAGCGGGCATTCCACCATGAGCATCATGGAAAAGTTGCCGCCCAGCCGTGCCATGCTGGCCTCGCCGATGTTGCCGCCGTTTTCGTACAAAACCCGGCTGACGGCGGCGACGATGCCCGGCCCGTCGCGTCCTACCAATGTGAGCATGTACCAGTTTGCCATGGACCCCTCGATTCAAACAGACTCAACCGTCACCAGGTTCCGATGAAAAACCCGACATTCAGTACCACCAGGCACCCGATCAGGGGGTAGGGACGGGGCATCAGCTGCTGGATGAACAGGCGATCCCCGTTCCGGGTGTATTCAAAATGAATCAGCGTCAGGATCAGAAGGCTGACATTCAATACCAGAAACAGCAGAAAGAGGGGAGTGAAAAACGGAATGCGGTCGATATTGTGTGTGTAAATCAGCGTGATCAGATCGAAATACAGCGTCACCCCGAACAGAATGGAGATGGACTGTCGAGGGGTGAAGCCGAGTTTCGCCAGCCGGTGGTGCAGGTGGTCGGCATCCCGGGAGAAGGGACTTTCCCCCTTGAAAATACGACGGAAGAAAGCAAACACCGTGTCGCTGATCGGCACCACCAGCATGGAAATGGGCAGGATGAAATACACCTCGTCCTGAAACCCGCCTGTCCAGACGCTGACAAAAATAAGAGATACCAGGAGGCCCAGAGGCAGGCTGCCCGTATTGCCGAGGTAAATTTTTGCAGGGGGGGAAATTGAAGAACAGAAAACCGAGCACGCTGCCCGCCAGAAGGACGGCCAGAAACGAGGCTTCATAAATACCCCGGTCCCAGAACACCATCGCCGCAAATCCGCAGGTGAGAAAAGCCAGACCTCCGGACAATCCATCCTGGCCATCCACCAGGTTGAAGCCGTTGGTGATGCCCGCAATCCACAACAGTGTCCACCCGGCGCCCAGCCAGGCCCAATCCAAAACCCCAACCTGGTTGGCCTTCATCCCATTGAGCACCAGGAACAGTGCGATGAGTATCTGCATAACCAGTTTGAAACGGGCTTTCAGATTCACCAGGTCGTCCACGAAGCCCAGAAGGATCATGGCCAGCACACCCACGGTCAGCAATAGAAACGACGTCATGTAGTGATTGTGCAGGGCGCCTAGATAAAAACACGACCACAAAACGAAAAGAAAAGAGGCGATCACCGCGAGCCCGCCAAAGGGACTGACTTCCTCCTGGTCTTTGTGGGCGCGGGAATGATTGAGGAGAAACTGTGCGAGGGGATGCGTGCCTTTTAAAAACTGTGTCACCCACCAGGTGAGAAACAGGGACGCGCCCAGCGTTCCGGCAAACGCCAACAGGTGTGTTTCCAGTGAAATGGGAGAGTTGATGGACATCACTTCCACCTCGAACCCATCAGTTGCAAAAGGCAGCGCAGACCGATCGCCATGCCCACCAGTCCGTAAACCACGGGATTGGGCCGCATGTGTTTTTTCCAGTAATGCGCCATGCCGCGGTGGCGCTTGACGATCACCATGGCGGGCAGGTTGCGGTTGCTGGCCCCGGTATCGTGGGTGACCACCGCTTCCGGATGGTACACCACCCGGTACCCGGCCTGCCAGGCCATGCGGCACAAATCCACGTCTTCATGAAACAGAAAATACCGCTCGTCGAATCCACCCAGTTCCCGGAATCGATCCCGGGAGATCATCAGGCAGCACCCCGATACCCAGTCGACGTCGCGCGTGGTCGCATGATCGAAGTCCAGCATCAGGTATTCACGCGTGAAACGATTGCCGGGGAACCACCGGCTGAGCAACGAACGGCGATTAAACAATCCCGTCCCCAAACGCGGAAACCGCCGGCATGACGCCTGCACGGTTCCGTCCGGGTTGAGCACTTTTGGTGCAACGATGCCGATCCCCGGATCCGATTCCAGTTGATGCCTCAATGCATCCACCGCCCCCTCGTGCAGCCGGGCATCCGGATTGAGAAACACCAGGACATCGCCCTGCGCTTCTTTTGCCCCCTGATTGCAGGCCCGGGCGAAGCCTGTGTTTTGCGCGTTGGTGGTCACGCGAACTTTCGGAAAGCGGGTTTCAACATCGCCCAACCGGTCGCGCCGGGCATTGTTCACCACCAGCACTTCGTATTGTTCGTCCCTTACAGAATCATGGATCGATTGCAGGCATTTGTCCAGACAGTCACCATGATTGTAGGTTACAATGATGAACGTCAAGTCCATGTTTCCGTCGCAAGTTAGATCCGCACCGGCGGAGCGGAATCGTGTGACCGAGTGAGGTCAGCATAAAAGGAAACCCCAACCAAGTAAACAGACATTTGGATTGCCGGAACCACCCGGCAAGGGTCTGTATCGTACCGGAATGAAGGACCGGTACGGGCGGAGAGCGCCATTCATTTATTTTCGAATATGGAACATTATGCCACTTTGGGCAGTAACTGCTTGATCGAGGACCGGGTCCGCCTCGGTTTCCAGTACCGGGATCATTGCCTGAAAGCGCGCATCGGCGACAACGCGGTGATCCGCTCCATGAGCCTGATTTACGGGGACGTGGTGATCGGCGATAACTTCCACGCCGGGAAGGGCGTGGTGGTGCGCGGCAACACGCGGTTGGGAAATGATGTGGAACTGGATAACGGGGTCATCATCGAAGGCAACGTGCAGATCGGCGACCGCGTGAAAATCGGTGCACGGTCCTACGTGCCCCACGATGTCATCATCGGCAATCAGGTGATACTGGGTGAAGATGTGGTGTTGAGCTTCGGACGTCACACGGAGGAAGTTCCCCGCAAGTTCATGGGAAACGTCGGCACGGTCATCGGCAACCGGGTGATCATCGGTTCCCATTCGGTGATCCATCCGGGAGTCAATATCGGGGAAGATTGCTACATCCTTGAAAGCACCACCGTGACGGAGGACATCCCCCCCCTGTGCATGGCATCCGGCCGGCCGGCCAAGGTGTTTCCCCTCACTCGTGAAATGGGCCGAAAAATGAAGATGGAGTTCAACCGCTGATCAGGCCGTGTATTCCCCATCGCCGGCTGGCGTTGGGTGCGCGAGGCTCAGGCCCATCATGAAATAGGTCAGCATGGCGACTTCCGAGTCAAAGAAGTTGGATTCCACCAGACCGTAAGTGTGAAACGCCAGTACCGCCGCCATTCCTCCCAGCCGCGGCCATCCTGAAGCGGGGTTCTGCCACACCCGGCCGAATCCCTGAAACGCATACCTGAAATAAAAAACCAGATACCCAGCCACGCGACGAGGCCGATCGCACCGGTTTCCACCATCAGTTGAAGAACGTTGCTGTGTGCGGCACGAAAACGTTTCAGTATGGGATGGTGCGGGTACTGGTCGGCAATCTCAACGCTGCACCGAAACCCGCACCCCGTCAACGGGTGATCTTGGAAGATTTCAACCGACGCGCGCCAGATGTTAACGCGGTCCTGCATGCTCTGGTCGAACAGGAACAGGTTGCGTTCGGCATCCAGTTCGTAATTCAGGAGACTGCGTTGCATCGGGCCGGGCAGGAGAGCCACGACCACCACCGTGGCGCCGACCAGGCCAAAAAAGATGCGGCGGTTGCGGATAAACAGCAGGAAGCCCAACCCGATTAGAAATCCCATCCACGCGCCGCGCGAAAGCGTCCACACCAGGCCCCCGGCGATACAAACCAATGCGACACCCACCGCAACGCTCCGGTCCTTGAAGAACAATCCCCGCGAGGCGAGGAGGAGCCCGCTCAGCATCATCATCTGCGCGTAGGTGTTGACGGAGCCGAACGGACCCCGGGCGCGCGGCCCGTACACGTCGATGGCAACAAAGTGCTGGTAGAACCCGATCAGACCGGATACCGCCGCTGCCAGCCCCAGCACCGCAACGCACAGCGCGGGGGTATCCAGTGAGACCCACTTCGATACGCGAGTGGCCAGGCGGCTTTCGGCATTGCGGCTGCGCAACCAGGATGCGAGGTCGGCAATCACTCTTTGCGGTGCGGTGGAAAGCAGGGTGTTCAGCGTCCAGAAAACGATCAGGGGCTCGCCGAACTTTTTCGCCTGCACCGCGCTCACGGCCGGAGCATGCGCGGTGAAAATGGCAATCGTGGATGCGGCGATGAACAGAAGGAACGGCACTGCCAGGGGAAACCGCATTTCATTCCAGCTTTGGGAAAGGATGTGGCGCAACGCCCAGGCCGGGAAACCGATGAACAATGCGATGGTGGCCAGCGATATGGAAAACGGTGAGAAGAGGAGAAAGAGAAAAAAGCCCGCGATGTGGATCCGGTCTAGAATGTCTGTCGATCGGGCCATGGAGTCGGGGGAAAGGGATGAGGGCGCCTTGCGGACCCGGGCCGGGGTTGGCGGCTCGCTGCTTATGAAACGAGCGGGATGAATCCTGACAAAAATAACGCAATTGCCATAGGGGATCAATTGGAATTGAAGCGGTTGCGGGGGAATTCCTTTGCCAGCCTGTTTGGTTTTGGATACCATGATGCGCCCGTTTCGTCGAGTGGTATTGGAAGCGAACCGGTCCTCTCTCATTTTTCGCGTGGAACTCATGACTGCGGATTACGTGGTGATTGGAGGCGGCGTCATCGGCCTGTCGGTGGCGCGCGAATTGAAGCGGCGGTTTCCCGGTGCGCGGGTGGTCGTGCTGGAAAAGGAATTGCGGTGCGGGGCGCACGCGAGCACCCGCAACAGCGGGGTGCTGCACGCGGGTTTTTATTACACCGCCGACAGCCTGAAGGCCCGCTTCACCCGCGACGGCAACCGCCGTCTGACCGAATTCTGCGAGGAACGCGGGCTGGCCATCCGAAAATGCGGCAAGCTGGTCGTCGCCAAGAACGAATCCGAGCTGGAAGGTCTGGACGAACTCCTGCGCCGTGCCCGGGTCAACGGCGTTCAGCTCGAGCCGGTAACGGAAGACGAAGCGAAAAAGATCGAGCCGCGCGTGCGCACCTGCGGACGCGCCCTGTTTTCACCGACCACGTCCACCGTCAACCCTTCGGAGGTGCTCGGCGCGCTGGAGCGGGAGGTGATCGATGCGGGCATCGAATTGCGCTTGGGCGAGGGATTCGCGGGCTGGCGAAACGGAGTGGTGACCACGGAGAAGGATTCCATCGAGTGCGGCTACGTCGTCAACAGCGCCGGGTTGCATGCGGATTCCGTGGCGCAGCAGTTCGGGTTCTCGCAGCATTACCGCATCCTGCCTTTCAAGGGATTGTATCTCTATTCAAGCGAACCGCCAGGTGCGTTTCAAACCCACATCTATCCGGTACCGGATTTGAAGCAACCGTTCCTCGGAGTTCATTTCACGGTGACGGTGGACGGACGCGCCAAGATCGGGCCGACGGCCATTCCTGCATTCTGGCGGGAACATTACGGTGGATTCAAAAATTTCAAATTGTGGGAAATGGCGGACATCTGCCTGCGCCAGTTGAGCCTGGCCCTGCACGCGGATTTCGATTTCCGTCGGCTGGCGCTGGAAGAAATGAAAAAGCAGTACGCCCCGTACATGGTTCGCCAGGCGGCGCGCATGGCGCGCGGTGTGCGGCCGGGTCAGTACAAAACCTGGGGCGCCCCCGGCATTCGCGCGCAACTGGTTGACCTGCGGGGACCCTCGCTGGTGATGGACTTCCTGCTGGAAGGCGACGCCCGTTCGCTTCACATCCTCAATGCCGTCTCTCCTGGCTTCACCTGCGCGTTTCCTTTCGCCGAGCACGTGTGCGACCGCATCGATCAATATCGCGGGGAATCCAATTCATAGCTCCAGCTTTGCAAAAGCCCGTTTCTCTTAGTCCTTTTCATTTGCTCCTTCCACCCTTACATTAATAGAAACGGTGTGCACGCAGATTTCAAAAAAGAGGAGACCGGTTGAGTTCCCCTGATTCCCAAATCTTTCTGGCCCTGGGCGTGATCCTGTTCATGGTGCTGAGTCCCGTCCTCGCCTGGCCGCATACCCGCCGACTCACCCCCATCGTTCTGTCGTTCTATATTCTGTTCCTGTGGCTTCACTGGGACATTGTGGCCGGCGACCGGATGACCTACCACGACACCGCGTGGAACCTGGAAGGATGGTCGGCCATCATTCAGCAATGGGTGTACAGCGGAGAACCTTTGGGATGGAACCCCTTTATCGGCGCGGGCCAGCCGTTTGCGCTCTACCACAATGTCCTTTCCTCCCTGCCTTCGGTTTTTTTCGCCTGGCTGTTCAAAACGCTGGGCCTGCCCTTTGATTCCACGCAGAACTTTAAGTTGATCTGGACGTTCGGGCATCTCAACATCTGCACCGGGGCGCTTTTGCTGTTCCGTCTGCTGTACCGGGACAGCTGGGTCTGCCTGCTTGGAATGACAACCCTGCTCTTCGGCGGCTTGTTTTTTGTGGAACTCGGACAGGGCGTGGTGATTTACGTTCTGAGTTTTCTTCCCTACATGCTGTTCTTTCTCATCAAGTATTACCGGGAACGCACGTGGCCGCCGCTTCTCCTGTTTGCGGTTTTTCTGGGGATGTCGGTCAACTATTACATCCCGACCTACATGGCCTACACGTTATTGATGTTTTTGCTCGCGGCCTGGTTGGCGGCGGGATTGCGGGAAGACGTGTCCGTACGCGCCGAGGTGCGTTCTTTGGGACTGACGCTGCGAAAGCAACTGTGGGTGATCCCGCCGGCGCTGCTGCTGATGGCTGCAACGGCGGCCCCCATGTTCTATAACTACGCGGAGATCCAGGATTACGCCTCCCCCACCCGCGGATATTCCACCAACGATGCCAAGACAACCGACTACACGCATCAAAAGGGGGTGTCGGTGCCCTG
Organism: Nitrospina gracilis 3/211; assembly: GCF_000341545.2. Classification (NCBI taxonomy): domain Bacteria; kingdom Pseudomonadati; phylum Nitrospinota; class Nitrospinia; order Nitrospinales; family Nitrospinaceae; genus Nitrospina; species Nitrospina gracilis. The sequence continues at coordinate 556,061 of NZ_HG422173.1, read as the reverse complement.
GTCCGCCTACAGCATGCTGATCCACCCACGCATGACCAGCATGACGGACCTGCACAGCGCTTATTACATCGGACTCATTCCCTGCATTGCCGTGGTGGCGTCGCTGATGGTGGGAGGCAACCGTCTGTTCATGATCCTGTCCCTGTTCCTGGTTGTGATTTCCGCAAAGGATATTTTTGGTCTGCCCCTGTGGGAGTGGTTGCGGGGTTTCCTGCCGCTCGGGGACACCCTGAGGCATACGTTCATGTTTGCGCGCCTCGCGGCTTTTTTCCTGCTGACGGTTTCGCTGGCGGGTTTGATGTCTCTTAAAAGCAGCGGAGCCACCCCCCTTAGAAAAACGCTGGCGGTGGTGCTGGGAGCGGTCTTCTGGGCGGGACTCTTCTGGGATGAGTGGACGATGGGCCTTCAGATGAAATTCATGCTGGCGGGCATGGTACTGATTCTTTTTGCCGCCAGCCGGTGGATCCCGAAGGCGGGGGCTTCTGTCGCATGTTTGGCGGTCCTGCTGTCGTTTCATGCGTATGACCTCATCGACGTCACGCGCAAACACCCGCTACCCCAAAGTCCGTTCTGGGGCAAATTCGATTATCCCCGCCAGTACACGATGGACCCCATTGTGTACCCTGCAACCTGGCAGGTCCGGCCGGAAGCAAGTATTCCCGTCCCGCAATATATGAAATCCACCTACAACAAGGAAGCCATCTGGGCAAACAAGTTTCCCGACACCATGCTCTGGCTGCAAAAGGACCTGACCTGGTTTTTGTTACACCAGCGATTCCTCGATGAAGAGGTTGCTTACGCCAATCCCTTCTATCACAAAAACCTTGAGCTCAAACAGGCGGCGGGGAACCTGTTCTACGCTCTTCCCGCCGGAAACCATACCGATCCGGAGACACGGGTGTTTCCCGCTTTGAAAAAAATACTGAATTTGGATCGGCCGGTGATGCAGGTCACCGGTATGAGTGGCAGGTCGGAGAAGGCCGGGGAAGCGGGGGATGCAGAAACAGCGCAGGTCTGGTTTTCATTTTCCATCGAGGAAGGATTTTCTCCGGACCGACTGGAAATCAAATCCTGGCCGTGGCTGGGCTCCTGGAAAGGCGGGAGCGTGGAAGTGTGGCAAAGTGAAAACGGCCGCTCGTGGCAGATTGTCCAGGAGCTTAAGCTGGAAGAGGCCGTTCCGGACAAGACACATCACTATTATACGTTCAGACTGCAGCAACCGGTCACCCAGCCGTTTTTCAAACTGGTGATCGACGCCGCCCACATTTCCCTTTTCTCCAGCGTGCAACTGGTGGAGAGCGGAGCGAAGAAAAGCCAGGCTGTGGTTGAGGAGGGAGGGACCCTGATCCAGCGTCACAACCCCGGTTCCAACCGGGTCACGGTGGACCTCGACCTGCCTTCCGACGCCTACCTGCTGCGTCTGGAAAATTATCATCCCGGTTGGACCGCGACCGTGGACGGAAACGCGGTTCCCATCAAGCGCGTGTCTCCCAACTTTCAGGCGGTGTCCGTTCCGTCCGGGCAACACACGGTGGAATTCGAGTTTCGGTCCTTTTATCCGAATCTCGTTATCCTGCACATCGTGACAGGTTTGTTGGGCGGAGCGGGATTTCTGTGGTGGCTGAGTGGAATCCGTTTGCCTGGGGGTCGCACGGCCATGAAGGACACCCCACTGGAGGCGAGCACCCCCTCCTGATTTGGCCAGGTTAGTAGGTATTGAATTTTTGCAGGATGGCGGGATCGAGAGGAATGGTTTTTAGCAGTTCGACAATGCGTTTCCCGGCGTCGCCTTTTCCGTACAGGTTTTCGATGCCGGAGAAATCCGATTCCAGCGCGCGGCGGAATCCGTCACCAATCGCCTCTTTTTCGGCGGGGACGTCGATCACGTTGGCGTTGCGTTCTCGGTCCGCCTGCCGGGTGCCGATGTTCACCACGGGCAGTCCAAAACTCGCCGCTTCAATGATGCCGCTGCTGGAGTTGCCCGCCATGGCATCGGCGCACGCCAGCCACGATACAAACTCCTCGCGCGGCATGTGCACCCGCACGCGGAAATCCTTCCGGTTGCGGTACTGCTCGATGACGCCGCGAATATGGTTGCCCCCCGCATCCGCGTTGGGCAGCAGGATCACGGCCTGAACACCGCTGTCCACCAACGCTTCCATCAGGTGCACCGTCTGCCGGGCCATGCTGTCGATTTCCTGAACCACGGAGTGAAACAGGACCAGCGCGACGGGTTGGTCGGGGTCCAGGTTTTCAGCCGCGCACAAGTCTTTGCGTGTGTGCCGGGCCAGTTCTTTCAAGCCGTCGAGTCCCGGAGCCCCGGTAATGAAGATGCGATCCCTGCGCTCACCCATTTTCACCAGTCTATCGAAAGATGTTTCGGTGGCGACAAAGTGGTAATGCGCCAGTTTGGAAATCGCATGGCGCACCGGTTCGTCCACGGTCCCGGACCGCTCCCCGCCGTGCAGGTGGACTACGGGAAGATTGAGGTGGACCGCTGCCAGGGCGCCGGCAAGCTGTTCCCCGCGATCGCCCAGCACCAGCACCGCATCCGGCCGTTCGAATTCAAACGCATCGACCATGCCGATGAGTTCCGATCCCAGGGCACGGGCCATAGCGGCTCCGGACGTTTCATCCAGTGCCACCGGCACGCGTGCGGCGATGCGCAGTCCGCTGGACTCGATTTCCGTCACGGTGTTCCCATAGTGTTCGGACAGGTGCATGCCGGTGACGCAGAGCGCGAGGTCGAGATCCGGATCGTGGTGAATGCTCTCCAGAGTGGAGCGAAGAAGGCCGAAATCGGCGCGGGTGCCCGTAACGTAGAGAATTTTCCTCATGTTTCGAGGTCCGGCCAGTACAGAGTGTGGAAGGCGGGGCAGTCCATCAGAAGTTTTTTACCGATCACCTTGTTCATGTCCCGTGGAGGAATCCCGGTTCCCGGCCGCAGTAGCACCAGGTCGTCCTGGGTGATGATGGATCCCGCCTTGAGCGCGCGCGAAAGGGTGACGCTCTTCCGCACCACGTCGCGCACCGGCAACTCGGATTCGGTCGGTTGTTTGAGTTTGGAACCCAGCGCTTCTTCAATGGACCGGATGTGGTGTACCAGTTCCTTCAATTCGTCCGGCTCCAGCGACGCGGCGTGGTCGGGACCGGGCAGGTGGCGGTCCAGCGTGAAATGCTTTTCGATTATGCTCGCTCCCATGCTCACTGCCACCGGAGCGAGCAGGGTCCCCACCGTGTGGTCGGAATACCCGACGGGCAGGCTGAGTTCCGCGTTCAACGTCACCATCGCGTTCAGGTGGACGTCGGAGAACGCGGCGGGATAGTTGGACGTGCAGTGCAGGATGGTGAGCATCTCCGCCAGCGGTTCCGGGAACCCCGAACGGGCGCGGGTACTGCGAATGGTTTCCACGGCGTCATGCACCTCTTCCAGCGTCGCCATGCCTGTGGACAGGATGACGGGCAGGCCCTTCGACGCGATGTGCTCCAGGAATGGCAGGTTGGTGATTTCCCCCGAGGGCACCTTGAACCGCTTCATGCCGAGTTTCATGAGGAAGTCCACCGATTCATGATCGAACGGCGTGGACATGAATTCGAGTTTCCGTTTTTCGCTGTAAGCCTTGAGCTGCTGGTGCAATTGCGTGGAGAGCTCGAGTTTTTTGAGCATCTCGTACTGGCTGTCCTGGCCGGTCAGGTGTTTCTGGTAGCCGGTGGTTTTGGCGGTAGGGGTGGCCAGTTTGTCGGCGCGGAAAGTCTGGAACTTCACCGCGTCGGCTCCGGCATCCGCCGCGGCATCGATGAGCTGGAAGGCGAGCCGCTCCTCTCCGTTGTGGTTGACTCCCGCTTCAGCGATGATGAAGCAACGCTTGTTTTCTACCATACTGTCCACCCGCCATCGACCACCAGGTTCTGTCCCGTCATGTAGGAGGATGCATCCGATGCGAGAAACAGCACCGCGCCGCACATCTCGTCCGGTTCGGCCATGCGCCCCATCGGAACCTTCTGGCTGTAGCGCCGAACGAACGTATCGTTCTGACCGCTGAACACGCCGCCGGGGGTGACGGCGTTCACCCGCACACCTTTGCCGCCCCAGTAGGCGGCGAGGTATTGGGTGAGGCCCCACACCGCCGCCTTGCTGGTGCTGTACACCGCCGGGGTGTTGATGGCCCGGCCTTCGTATTCCGACCCTTCGTAAATGCGCTGGTCCGGCGCGGTGATGCCGTAAATGGAAAGCGTGTTGATGATGCTGCCGCTCCCGCGTTCCGCCATGGCGGAACCGAACACCTGGCACCCCAGCATGACGCCGGTGGTGTTGACCTCCATCACCTGGTTCCAGTCTTCCAGCGGAAACGTCTCGAAGGGTTCGAAAAAATTGGGACTCTTGAAGGCGGCGTTGTTGATGAGCACGTCCACGAGACCGAACTCCGCCTCGATCTTGTGATTGAGCGACACCAGCGCGTCCTTGTTCGTGATGTCGGCGGGATACGCACGCGCCGCGTCCGGGTGGACGGCATTCACCGCGGCGGTCACTTCGTCCGCTTTTTCCGCATTGCGGTCCACCACCGCCACCCGCGCGCCGTTTGCGGCCAGAGCCAGGGAAAACCGGCTCCCCAGTATGCCCGCGCCTCCGGTAAGAAGAACCGTTTTGCCATCCAGGGAAAAATTGGGATCAGGATGTTTCACGTTTTTCCTGCATCAAAAGTTCAACGAGCTTGAGGTCGATGGGCGCATCGATATCGATCGATCTCTCCCGCGGCATGGCATGCAGCCGCGCGCGGCCTTCCCATAACCCTTTGGACAAGGTGCTTCGGTGCCAGACGTAAATCGAGGCATTCATGGCAAACACTTTCGGGGCGGTCTGCCGGGTCGCCAGTGCTCCTTCGGGGGTCTTTACCAGTTTATAATAACCGTCCGGCTGTTGCTCGACCATATTGAAGTAGGGATTTTTTTCCGCCTCGTATCCGGTGATGACCACGTCGGTCTCCTCATCTAGCAGGGCGATGCAGGCCACGATGTCCGCCACCTCGCGCAGGGGGAGGTGGGATCGAGGTCGACAATGGTGCGGACATCCACGCCCAGTCTGGAAACGCCGTCCACCAGGTGCCGAATGACGGGAATCTTCGCCGCGTTGTCGCTGGCAAGTTCCGCCGGACGCAGAAACGGCACCTCCGCTCCCGCCCGGCGCGCCACTTCGGCGATTTCTTCATCCTCTGTGGAAACGTAGACCTGGTCGATCAACGTACACGCTTTTGCCTGTTCGATGGTGTATTCGATCAACGGTCGGCCGAGGACGGGCCGGATGTTTTTTCGGGGCACCCCTTTGGAACCGCCGCGGGCGCAAATGGTGGCGATGGTGGTCACAAGCCCACTCCCAGCCTGGCTTTGAGGGCCAGTTCGGTGGTTTTCAATCCGTCGGTGACATCCAGGCAGGTCGGTTGCAGGGTTTCGACGCACTGGATGAAATGCCGCATCGCCGTTCTGTAGGAATCCACCATGTCAAAGCCCGAAACACCGCAATCGATGATCTCGGTTTCGCGCGCGCCGATTTTTTTCAGAGTCCGCTCTCCCAGGTCCCAGACCAGGGTGGCGCGGTCGCCCACCAGCTCGTACCGCCGGACGGGCTGGCGGGAAACGTAATCCATGTTGATCGTCACCAGCGGCGGGCCTTCTTTCTTTTTGAGCAGAATGGTGGCGGTGTCTTCCGCATCGATATCGAGCATGCTGAATTTCCCGGAATGGCCGGTGACGTGTTCGAACTCACCGAACCACCAGCGCGCCAGGTCGAATTCGTGAATGAGGTCGAAGATCACCCCGCCACCCAGGTCGCTCCGTGCACTGTAACTCTGCCGGTAGTCCTGAGCCTTGCGCCAGTCCGGCAGCCATTGACCGACGGTCAACTGCGTTCGCACCACGGTGCCCAGCGAACCCTCTTTCAAAATATCGCGGATGCGCACGATGGATTCCAGAAACCGCAGGTTGCAGCCGACAAACGTGGGACCGCTGAACTTGTTTTCCTTCAACAGGCGGCGCAGGGCGTCCACGTCAGACTGTCTGGTGACGGCGGGCTTTTCCAGGTAGAACGGAATCGCCGCTTCGATGAGCGGGGTGATGGCGTCCATGTGCAGGCCGGAGGGCGTCGCGACCACGGCAAAGTCCGGACGTGGTTGCAGGGTTTCGTAAAAATTGGCGACGACTTCCGCCCGGCAGGCATCGGCCAGGGCATCGCGTACCGCTTCCCGCCGCAGGAATACAAACTCCGTTTCCGGAAACAGTTCGCGAATATTCTCCACGTGCCGGGTACCGATCGACCCGGTGCCGATGATCAGGGCGCGCATGGTCTCCTGTTACTTTTCATGGTTCGTGGTTTCTTTCAGAAAAACATGAATGTTTAGAATAACGCGAAATGGCGGAAAGGCAATGGGGAAGGGGAAGAAGGCATGGGTACGTATCAAAGTATCAACCGTTTTTTCCGGCAAGAAGGGATGCAATGACATCCATGATATTTTCCGTGGCGCATCCGAAATGGGGAAGAGACACGGAAGGCTTCCATTGTTCTGCCAGCACTTCCGCCAGCACCGGTTCCAAATCGTCCAGCTTGTTCACCCCGCGGGCGAGGCCCAGTTGAGAAAACGGTGCGTCGTCGGCATACACGGAAAAATCGAGCGTGATGAACGGAACCCCCAGCAGCATGCCCTTGACCCCGACGGTCGAGGTGAACGAGACCACCGCATCGGTGGCTTTCAACAGCACGTTGAGGTCGTCGGTCAGGGGACTGAACTCCGCGCGGTCCGGCAGGGATGCAAGCGGGCGTGTTTCGCTCGGATGCAGGCGCAGGACCAGCTGCCAGTCCGGGTGGCGTTCCAGCATGTCGAACAGTGTGGAATCGACCTTGCGTGGCAGATCGGGGTCGCCTTGTTTTCCTGTACGCGGATGCACCGCAGGCAGAAACTGGGAAGCCCATAAAATGACCTTGCGTTCATTCCAGCCTTTCTGTTTCCGAAGCTCCTCGGCCTGTGGTGCGAGATTTTCCCCTGCAAGAAAATCGTAAGCCGGGTTGCCGGTGATTAAAATATCTTCGGGATTGCGACCTTTTTCCACAAGAAAGTCCTTGATGGAATCGAGCCACACGCAGACTTTGGTGGCGTAGCTGTTCTCGCGAATCCATTCGTATTCGATGAGCGCGAAGGAATCGACGATGCACACCGAGGGAATGCCCATTCGAGAAGCTGTCGTCAAGGCCGCCCGTTCCGCACGCGGGGAGTTGGTGGCAACGACCAGGTCGGGTTGCACTTCCTGATACCACCGTTCGAACACCGTCGTGGGTAAAAACGCACGGCGGCTTTTTTCTTCATACAATTTCGCCGCTTCCGTTTCGCCGTGCTTGCGGACGAGGTCCCAGTATGAAAGGCCGAGGTAGGCCACGGTCTCGGCGTGCGGCACGGCGGGATTGGAAAGCCCCTCCGCCAGCCGTTCGCCCATTTCCAGAGCCGGGGCGTCGCCGTCGCGGACGAGGTCGCGGAAGCCGATATGGGGAATGCCTTCTCGTTCGAAAACGGCTCCGGCGGTGGTGAGTCCCAGCACGGTGACATCGTACTCCGATCGTGAACGGAGGGCGCGGGCGACGGGTACGATCATGTTCACGTGGCCGCCGCCGTAAGCGATGCAGAGGATTTTCTTTTTAGCGGCCATGGCGGAGGTCAGCGGAAGTGTTTGGTTTTGACATCCGTGGAAACGGGACGGGACTCGTTGTGGGGATGCTTGCCGAATACCATGCGGCCGCTTTCCACTTTCCTTTTGTAGAGGCTGGCATCCGCCCCAACCTCGCAGTTGTCGCCGATGTCGCAGGCCCCGATCACCGACGCCCCGGCGTAAAGCGCCACCCCCTCGCCCAGGCGCGGGTACTCACCATCGAAGTTGTCGCCCACGGTGCAGTTCTGCGAGACGAAAAAATAATTCCCGTATTCCGCCTTGCCCAACACCGTACCCAGCGGGTGCATGAACAGGAACACGTCGGGAAGTTGTACCGAGAAAAAACAGTCGAGACCGTGCAAGGTTTTGTTCATGTAAAAAATCTTTTCACAAAGCGACGGGTCGCCGCCGTTTTCGTGCAGGACGCGCGAAAGGGTGTACAGGTACATGGCGTACTGGTCGGAGTTGAGATGGTTGAACCGCGGCGCACCCTCTTTGTGGAAATAAGGATTGCGCACCCGCGCGAAACAAAATTCCAACCGTTCGAGGGACTGGTCGAAGGCCCTTTGCATTTCGTCCGGCAGGGCCGGGCGGGAATCGGGAAAGAAATGGTTCAACTGGTCGACAGTGAACTGAAGCAGTTCCGGACGGGTTAAGGACAGGTCCATGACGGGTTCCCGAAGTGACGGGCCGGTGTTTTCACCGGCGCGAGGAGACTCAACCGGTGCCGCGCACGGCGTTGAAAGTTAGAGACCGGTCCGCGGAGAACGGCGTGAAGGCGAACCGGTGTTCCCCTTTTTCAAAAAACAGCATGTACTCGTAAAACGGGTCTTGGGTTTCGGTGACGAAACGGCTCTGTCCGAAATCCCCGCGCCGCGGAAAGTAATAGGCGGACAGCAGCGTATGCGATTGTGCGGTGATCTGGTTCAGCATGGCCGGGACGTCGGTGAAAAAATTCGGATGCTGTTTGCGGCGCGCTCCCGCTTCCGCATCCAGCGCCGCGGTGTCGTCTTCAAAGTACCGGTCGCCCTTGCCCGTCACCACGAGGAACGCGCCCGGCCGGGCAACGCGGAACATTTCCGCCAGCGCCTGGTGTTGGTAAGTCGCATCGAACACGGCGAGACAGGTGACATTGTCGAACCGGTTGTCTTCAAACGGCAGGGCCTCGGCCTCGGCCTCTTTGATGGAACCGATTCCTTCCTGTTCCTGCCAGTCCTTTTGCGCGGCCTCGACCATGGCGGTCGAGATGTCCACGCCGTGCACCTCCAGCCCGTGCTCCCGGTAGAAAGCGAACCAGCGTCCCCACGCACACCCGACCTCGAGCACGTTGCCCTGACGAAAAGGGTGACGCATCAAAAGATCGCGGATCACCCGGTCGCTCCCCGTCACCGGGTCTTTGGGTATCACTTGGCTTTCGGCGGCGCGGTCGTCGGCTTCCTCCACCCGTTGTTTCCAGTATTCGAGATAATTTTGGTCCCAGTATTCTTTGCGGTCCATATCCGCCTTCATTCGTTGACGCGAATGGTTTCGAGGAACGTGTCGCCGAAACGGTTGTTGGCGGCGACGGCCACGACCTCAAGGTCGGAACTCAGGACGCTGTCGGCATCGAAAACATAATGCCAGCTTTGACCGTCTAGGCCGAAGTCGAAGTTGTCGTGGATGAAGCGGCCGCTCCGGGTCTTGATGGCCAGGTACGGCTGCGGACCGAACACCCGGCTTTCCTTCGTTCTCACCTCCAGATGGAAGTTGCTTCCGGTTTTGCCGAGCTTCACCTCGAGTTGGAGCTTTTCGTGCCGGCCCCGGTGCACCACCTGTTTGAACGCCTCGCGCGCGGTGGAGTACTTGAACTGTACCTCCGGGTGTGCCTTCGCTGCCTCGGCGACGAGCTCGCGCACCCGGTTCACCTCGACGGCAATGTCCCGGTAGTCGTGGCTGAGTACGCCCATCAGTGTGGGCTCCCCTCCGGCAGCGCGGCGGAATGCCTTGTCCACTTCCTCCTGTGTGATGCACGCGACGCGGCTGTCGATGTTCAGGAAGCGTGCGATGTAACGGCGGCACGAGCCAGGTTTCTGGTAATCGTAAAAATCGGGATTGTAAATCGACCAGTCCGCCGGAGCGCGGCGCCAGTCGCCGAAGCGTCCATTTCGCAGATCGTTCTGCGCTTCGCGCTGTTCGGCGTTGTCGGCCGCGATGTTGGAGCAGTCGTAGGGAATCCACTGCTCGAGGAACCAGTGGCTGTCCGGCCGCTCGGTGTGAAACCCGGCGCGGAACACCACCGGGAAAAAATTCCGATCAATGATTTTGCGGCACAACCCCTCATGCAGATGTGGCGAGTTTTCGTAGGACGTGGCGCAACGGTGCGCTTCCTGATACGTGGACATGGGGTGGAAGTGCCACTCGATGGCGTCGCGGTCACGGCTGTTGTATTTGTCGAGGAACTCCTCGTAGCGGTCCGAGATGTTGTGAAAGCCGAGGTCCTTGTGGCGCGGGTTGGAGGTGTAGCCGACGTGATCGACGCAGTGCCAGTTGTATACCCAGCCGCCGCCGAACGAGTCGGGCAGCTCGCGGCGGAACTTGTCGCCCATGATGTTCGCCAGCATGGCCTCGAGGCTCGCCCACGTTTCGTGGTATTTCATGCGGAAGGGGTTGAGGAAATCCGCGACCACATCCTCGCGTCCGTCCAGCGGTACCTGTTTGTTCTTCAGTTTTTCCAGGTTGGCGTGGGTGGGGTCGATTTCGATGCCGAAGGTGTCGCGCAGGCGCTCGAAGGTGGCGGAGAGCGGTTCGTACAGCGGTCCTTCGGTGTCGATGGCGTGGACAATGTGAACCACGTTGGAATCGGTCATAAATCAGTGCGGGAGAAGTTGATAAGGAAACGAATTCGCATGCGGTTCCATTTATACCGCGAATCTTCAGGCCCGGCAATTATTTCAGAACGATGCGGCAAGCGCAAGGCGCGGAAATCACGGTGTGGTGCATCCGGCATGCGGCAGCGGTTCGAACTCGATCTTAAGCACGGGTTGCAGGAATTCCTGCATGCGTTCCTCCGCGAACCAGCGGGTGAAAACGTAGCGCAGTCCCAGTAGAGGGGAGACGCCCTCCTTCCCGGGCACCACCCTCATCACCGCGGCGCAGCCGTTCGGCCGCACGCCGGGCGTTTTTCCCCACACCTGCCACAACAGCCTGTCATCAAACTCCCGCCCCTGCCGAATGAATTGTTCGATGTGGGCCTCGGTGCGCGCGTTCCGGTCATGCACGGCGTACCATTTCAACTCCCCGTAGGCGCGGTAGAGCATGCCCGACAACTCGTAACGGCGGTACACATCGCGTCGGGTGTACAGCGGCGTTTCGAAAAATAGCAGCGTGCCCGCAGTGGGCGGGGGCTGCGCCTTCAAGCTTTCGATGGTGGCGTGATCGACGGCGCTGCGCACCAGCATCCGGTTGTACTTGTAAATGATGCCGCAGGTGAAAAGGATGAGGAACGCGCTCAGTGCCACGCCGGTAAAATGCGGCGGCAGTTTTGGCAGAAAACGGGGTAGAGTGGCAAGGATCAATACCCAGCAAAGCCCCAGCGGAATCGACATCAGAAACGTGTGGCGGTAGCCCCATTCCGAATACACGCCCTTTCCGACCATGGCGTAGGGCACGATACTGAGCGTGAGCCACACCGCAACCACGATGGTGAGTCTCGTATTCAGCCAGCCGGAAGGAAGTGTGGCGCGATTCGCTTCGGCGCCGCGCCGTTTCCAGAGCGTCACCACGCCCCACATCACCAGCGCGAACACCAGCCAGTACCATCCCGGGAACTGGCGGAAGATGCGGATGGTTTCCCGCACCGCGCCGACCAGGTTTCTCTGCATGATGTAAAGGAAGGTGCCGACCGCTTCGCCAAACGGTCTGGTGAAGAAAATGAGCTCGTTGTAATTCTGGTTGAAGCCGCCGGGCGGCGACATCTTGCGTTTCATCACATACACGACAAACGGCAACGCCAGCAGCGGCCACCACCGGCGCGCAAAAGGCAGCAGGGTGGATGCGATCGGTGCCTGCAGGCGGTTTTCCCGAACCAGGACGCCGTACCACGCCAACGCGACAAACCCGAAATAAAACGCGAGCAGCGAGTTGTAGGTGTACATGGAAAGACCGAGCAGGAGGACGACGACGGGAACTTTCACCGCGCGGTGCGCCTGCCAGTTCAGCGCCAGCGCCCAGCCGAGGCAGAACAGTCCCATGCTCACCACGTAGTGCATGGTCAGGTGGTGCACGGAAATCCAGAAGAAGGGATAGGTGAGCGCCAGTGCGGCGGCGAACCACGCGGCCATAGGCGGCAGGTGAAGGGTGCGTGTGTGGATGACGAACAGGCTGAGCGCCATGAGGATCAGCGACGCGGCCTGCAGGAATCCCTGCAGCAGCAGCGCGGCGGAACTGCTGTACATCAGGTCGTAAAAAGGGATGAGGTGACGGTGACCGAGGTCGCGCCAAAACTTTTCGAACCCCGCCCAGTCGTTTTCAAATATCTGGAGCCACAGAAACCAGTCGTCGAGGAAGATGCCGTCGTTCACCAGAAGCAAACCGTGCGCCACGACGCCCAGCGCGGCGAGGCTCCAAAGGTAGCGGCAGTGCGTGGCTTCCGTCTGGCCGGAAACGTTCATGAATGCTTCCTGTTCATGGGAGGAAAATGGAACATCGGTCACGTGCCTTCAAGCGGGCACGACCTGCCTGTGGCGTCGATGCCCAGTGGTTTCAGATCGACCGCAGCCAGCCGGTCGTAGTGTGCGGGCAGGGTCTCCGGGGAAACCATGCGCCGCCACAAATAGCCAAGCGCGACGAGCGCCTCCGTCATGTCTTCTCTGGCGTGGACGATGAGTTCGCCCAGGCATCCTCCCGGTTGAAAATGTTTCGAGCCGGCGCGAAAGCCCAGTCCTTTGCCCCACTCCGCTTCCATGCGCCGGGCGATGCCGGTGCGGGCGATGGGTTCGTTCAGGTAAGCCTCCGATGCGGGCAGGGGATTTTTTCCTTGCCTGAGTTCGTTCAGCACGATGCCGACCCATTCGCGGTCGTAACGCCGTTTCTGCAGGTAAGGCGGGACGCCGATGAACTGCTCTCCGCCCCAGGCGGCATCGAGGGTCAGCGATACCTCGGCGTAGTGGTAATCCACTCCCATGCCCATCGGCAGGTGATTGGTCATGAAATACATGCCGACACCGGGCAATGGCTCCTGCTTTTTCAACTGATGGATCACCGCCTGGTTCTTGGCCCAGTGCGCCTGCTGGGTGAGGTAAATGCTGATGTTGATGAACACCAGAATCGCAAGCGCTGTAAAACCGAGAAACCGTTGCACGGGCCAGCGTACCCGCACGAAGCGGTTGCCGATGTAACCGATCGCCGCCAGGGTCAGAAACGCCGCACCCAATCCCATTTGCCGGTTGTGCCTGGCCTGGTACGACAACAGCATTCCCATCTTGTGGTTGGCTGCATGCGCGTAGGCGAGGGAGGCGATCAGGACGCATCCCAAAGCGAGGTACCATACCAGCCGTGCAGTGGGAACGGACGCAGGGTCGCTTGACTTTTTCTTATACACCCAATACGCCCCCGCAAGAACGATCAGCAACAGCGGAAGGGAAGTGTAATACGCGCCCAGGCCGATGAGGGGAGCGAACAGCGCGTTGGCCACGCTACCCGCAAAAAATGCCAGCGTCTTCAGCGACAGAAAGTCGATGCTGTAATACCCGGTGTAACGGCCGACCACGGGAAAGAGGTACGGCTTGGCAAAAAAGAAAACCAAGGGCACCAGCACAATCGCCCAGTGTGCTTTGAGGAAAGCGGGAAGGTGCTGCCGGATGTCCGTCCATGCGGGACGCGGCGGGTAGCCCATCGTGTACGCAAACAGGACGAGGACGATGACATAATGATAAACCAGAAACGCCTGGTAGAAATACGAAGCGAACAGGAGCGCGAGGGATACGCCCTTTAACAGTCGGTTTCCGTTTTTATCGAGATGCAGGAAATACAACAGCCAGCCGCCGAAGAACAGCACGGGGGGAATGTGATCGGAAAACGCGCCCCACACGATCATGTGGTAGAACGGCCAGCACAGTGTGAAGGCGGCGACGAACCATGCGGTTTTCCGGGAAAGCGGAGTGAATCGGTGCAGGAAATGGAACTGGATGAAACTGACCAGCACCAGCGGGAGCAGGGACAAAAACTTGAACAGGTAAATGTTGAAAAAATTTTCAAACGGCAGGTACACCCACCAGAACGCAAACGGCCGCCCGATCTCGTACCACATGGCTTTCATCCGGTCCCAGTCGCCCCGCTCGGCGAAGAAGTTGAACAGCCAGCCGTCGGCGTAGTTGCCGTCGTTGATCAGCACCAGCCCGTGTGCCAGCAGGGCGATGCCGACGAGGCCTGCGTAATCTTTCCAGGGTTTGGATGTCGCGGGCAAAAGGGTCAAAGGCGTCTGGGTTGGTGAAACCGGGTTTTATTAAAATTTGGATGTTCTGCCTGGTTCATGCCGGGGATCGGGGCATGACGCGTTCGGTTCGTTCAACTGGCGCTTTTGATATTCAGAACCTGTTTGATTGTAAGGAGAATGACCTTCATATCAAACCAAAAAGATTGGCGTTCCACATATTCCAGGTCCAGCGCCAGCCGTTCTTCAGGGGTCGCCAGCGACCGTTTTGTTGCCTGCGCCAGCCCGGTGATGCCGGGAAGGACGCTGGTGCGCTTTCTCCATTGTTCCTCGGTGTAATCACTGCGCTGGGCGGGCACGTCGGGGCGCGGTCCCACCAGGCTCATGTCGCCGGTCACCACGTTGAGCAACTGCGGCAGTTCATCGAGGCTGGTCTTGCGCAGGAACACACCGACCGGCGTGATGCGCGGGTCGCCGAAGGCGGTCTGGTGCGACCCCACCTGGTCGGCGTCCGCCACCATGGTGCGGAACTTGAACATGAGGAAGGAGTGGCCGCCGCGCCCCACCCGTTCCTGGCAATAGAAAATGCCGCCGGGCGAGTCCAGCCGGATGGCCACGGCCACTGCAAGGAACACCGGCCACAGGAAAGTCAGCGCAAACAGGCTGGCGGTCAGGTCGAACAAACGTTTCATGGCACTCCGGGTCAGGCGTCCGGGCGCGGACGCAATCGGTTGATGAGATACTCGCGGTAGCGCGGGATCGCCGCACCGCTGACGAACAGGAGCGTCACCCCGGCCAGCGACGCAAACAGCAGAATGCCGGGCAGGCCGGATTCCAGTGCGGTGGTGGCCAGCGCAAACGGGGCCAAGGCCAGCGGGCACACCAGGCCGATGCGCAGCAGATCGAGGGCCAGCGGGCCGTCAAGCAGATGAATCCCGTGCCGTTTTTTCAACAGGATCGACTGGTACCCCATCACCACCCAGTAGGTGAGAATGAGGGACGCCACGATGCCTGTCAGGCCGAAGGCGCTTGCGGCGAACCAGGCCACCGGCAGGAACACCACCAGGCCCCCCACGCTGGCACGGAAAGCCAGCGCCGTGTCTTTTCTGGCGTTGGCCGTGGCGGCCAGAAGCGTGGCCGCACCCTGTGCCGGAAGCAGGGTCATGCCGAGCACCGCAAGGAACGCGATCTCTTTCGTATCCTGCTCCGACATCGCGCCCCAGCCGTACACGATCTCGGTCAACGCGTCGCCCCACCAGGCGAAAATCAGGATCAAGGTGTACGAGATGGCGAAGATGCCGAGCACGCCGTTGCGAGCCAGCGACACGCCTTCTTCATCGCGTCCCTGGATGAAGCATTCCGACATTTTGGGCAGCAACACCACCGAGAACACGCCGAGGCCGACTCCCATCGGCAGGTCGATCAGCTTGGTTGCGTAGTTGAGCGTTGCGAACCCGCCGGGCCCTTCCAGCGACGCCAGCGCGCGGGCGATCACCGGCAGCAGGAACAACAGGCTTCCCGCGCCCAACGCCTGCCCGTAGCGGAGCAGGAGACCTTTATCGATCCACCATCCCGGCGCCGTGCCCTGCATCACGCCGTACTTCGGCAGGCACAGCACCTGTGACAGCAGGCGCAGGAGTCCACCCACGATCATCGCCCCGGCGAACAGAACGAGACCGTTGGGTCCGTCCAGGAATCCCCACAACGCTCCGATCAGGGTGAGGTTGAAGATCAGTGTGCCCAGTGCGGGCACCGCGAAATGCCCCTGTGCCTGGAGGAATCCCGTGGTCACCCCCGCCAGTGCGGTGAGCGGCAACAGCCACAGTACGATGGCAAGCAGGGACTCTCCCTTGCGTGCCGCCTCGGCTTCGAACCCCGGTGCGAATACGGCGACCACGAATTCGGCGGCGGCGATCAGTCCCAGTGCCAGCACCACGAACGTCAGCCCGACGACCGCGGCCGACTGCAGGAGAAGGGCGTTTTTCTCTTTTTGCGCGTGGCTTTGGTACTGCGGTATGAGGGCGGCCGCCAGCGCACCTCCCAGAAGGATGCTGATCAGGAAATCCGGCAGGGTGAGGGCGAACAGCACCACGTCCGCGTCCTCCGAGACGCCGAACTGCGAGGCGATGGCGATCTCGCGCACGAATCCAGCCATGCGGCCCAGCAGGACGCCTCCGGAGACCCACAGGCCTGCCGAAAGCAGTTGGCGGAATACCGATTTTGATTCCATGAAAAGCTACCCCGGGTTGGAAACATGGCCTTCAAACCGTCGGCCATTGTACCTTGGAAGGAACGGAATGAAAATCAACCCGGCCCGGGCACGCCGTCATGGATATTGCCGTCGGCATCGATCGAGTAAACGATGCGGAGCGGGTCGCCGGTATGCCGGGCCGTGGCGCGAAAGGTGGTGGCGTTGCCCTTGAGTTCGAACTCAACCATGTCCGCCGGCTCGAACGGGTAGTCGTCGCTGGTGATGATTTCGCGCGTGCAATCGTCTTTTGGGTCGTGGTCGTCCCAGTGCATCTTGCAGGTCCAGTAAATGCCGCCCAGCACCGACTCCGCTTCCCCCTTGTAAAAACGCTGCATCATGGCCTCCTCGCTGTCCAGGCTGGAGAGGATCCACCACAGAAGGGGCAGGGTGATGAATCCCAGCACGAAACCGCCGACGTTCCAGCGGTTCTGAAAAATGAAGGGTGGAAACAGTTTCACGCGTCGCTCCCGGTCAGGACATCTTTCCCATTACGTAAAACAGAAACACCGCGATGATGCCCCCGATGATGGCGGCGATGCCCAGAAACGTGAACAGGCCGTACAGGTAGCTGTTGAAAAAATCCCGGGCATGGAACCGGGGTTTTGCAGGCGGTGGTGGTGTGTCTTGCGGCCAGGTCATGAAAACATTATGCGGTCAACATCGGCATACCGTGAGAAAAAAATGCGTTTCCGGGCGCAAAAAAATGGGGGCATTGCGGGAGAGAGCGGAAGCTGGATTGGGAGAAGTGTTGAAATTTCCTCGCATTGGAAAACTCCGGGGCGTGGTTCAGGTCAGGGAAGGCAGGAAAAATTTTTGCACTCCCGGCCGATGAAGGGGAGCACATCGAAAACAAGGTAGATGTAGAGAAACACCGCGGCGATGAACAGGAGGGTCAGGACGGCAAACGCGACCATGCCGCAAAGGAAACTCACCAGGAATTCAAATGCGTTGAACGGGGAGTCGGGGGTCTCCGGCACGGGGGTCATGTTACCAGTATGCGGTACGGCGGGGCCCCGTAAAAGAAAAATCAGGGTGGGTCCCTGTCCGGGGGTTTTCAATAAGAGGAAAGCC
>NZ_HG422173.1:494623-538541 GCF_000341545.2 Nitrospina gracilis 3/211 | reverse complement strand
ACGGCAAACGCGACCATGCCGCAAAGGAAACTCACCAGGAATTCAAATGCGTTGAACGGGGAGTCGGGGGTCTCCGGCACGGGGGTCATGTTACCAGTATGCGGTACGGCGGGGCCCCGTAAAAGAAAAATCAGGGTGGGTCCCTGTCCGGGGGTTTTCAATAAGAGGAAAGCCGCCATCCTGTCTCCCGACGACCCCCTTCTTTCGAACGGGAGACAGGACAGCATTGGCTATGCGAAGTCAGGCGCTCTCTTCCTGCAGCGTTTCCTGTATCAGGGCCGGTTCGGACTCGGCCTGCGTTTCCGGTTGCGAGTTCGCCAGCCAGTACACCATGCCCACCAGCAGGCCACCGCCCACCATGTTGCCCAGCGTCACCCAGATCTGGTTGTGGATGAATCCGCCGAGGCTCACCTCCGCGCCGTGCGGCAGGAACATCGCGAGGCTGAGCAGCGTCTGGTTGGCGATGCTGTGTTCATACGCGCTGGCGATGAAGGCGAACAGGCACCAGAAAATCATGATGAGGCGCGCCGACTCGTTTTTCGTGCGCAGGGCGATCCACACCGCCAGGCACACCAGCCAGTTGCACAGGATGCCGCGCAGGAACGCCTCTTTCGCGCTCAGGTTCATCTTCATGCCGGCGACCTTCACGATCAATTCCTGCGACGATGCGGGCAGACTGCCGCCTTCCGTCACCAGCCAGGCGAGGAACACCGAACCGCACAGGTTGCCGATGAAACACAGGCCGAACAGGTACAGGATGGGCCTGATGCCGATGCGCCTGGAAAGCCGTCCCACGGCGAACACCATGTTGTTGCCGGTGAACAGCTCCGAACCCGCGAAGATGACCAGGCTCAAAGCGATGCCGAAGCTCGCGCCCATGATGAGTTTCAAATACGCCCCGCCGCCGCCTGCGGCGATGGGCCCGCCGATCGAAAAGATCAGCACGATGCCGAAGCCGAGATAAATGCCCGCCAGTGCGGACAGCAGAAAGTAGCCGCCCGGCGAACGTTTCAAATATGCGATTTTCTTTTCCGCCTGATTGGAAAGATTGTCGATGTCCGTATCAAACATGGGGCCTCCCTAGTTGGATAAGGCCGGGTCCGTTGCGTGCAGTCGAGATGGTGCGTCTGCGTTCGCTTTATTCACGGGAGCGCTTGAAGACCGGTTCGGCCGGGACCCGGCGTTCGGTTTTTTTTCTTTTTGTAATTTTTCTACGGGGTGCATCTTTTCACGGGCGTGGTAAGGCAGGATCTGCGCCAACACGTCCGGCAGTTTGTCACACGGGATGTCCTCCAGGATCTTCAGTGCGGGCGCAGGGTACTTGCCGCTGCGTCCGCCGACGAACACGTCCACCGCGTCCACCGTCTTGCCGTCCACGCGCGCGCGTTTGCCGATCAACCCGACGTCCGCCACCAGGTGGTTGCCGCACCCGGCCGGGCATCCCGACCAGTTCATGGTGATGGGGCGGATGCCGTCCAGCTTCTTCTCCAGCTTCTTCGCCACCTCCATCGCCGTGCCCTTGGTCTCGATGGTCGCCATGCCGCAGTAGTCCTTGCCGACACAGCTGACGAGGCCCTTGATGAGCGCGTTCGGGTTGTAATCGAATTCCTTGAGCAGGGGCTCTTCCAGAAAGTCGCCCAGCTTCTTGTCGGAGATGTTGGGCACGATCACCGAGTTGGCGGGCGACAGCCGCACCTCGCCGTTGCCGTACTTCTCCGCCAGCACCGCCAGTTTTTCCATGCGGGTGTGGTCCATGCGGCCCACCGGCACCTTCATGCCGACGTAGTTCATCGACGGCTGCTTCTGCCGGTAGATGCCGATGTGCGTGTTTTCGTGATCGTTCCTCAGGTCTTCGCCTGCGGGGGACAGATCACGGCCCAGGGTGCGTACCAGCATCTCGCGGAATTTCTTCTCCCCCCAGTCCTCGATCAGAAATGCCAGCCGATTGCGGGTACGCACGTCCCGGTAGCCGTAATCACGGTAGAGAGCCACCACCCCGGCCGATACATCGACCGCCTCGTCGGGTTTCACAAACACGTCGAGGGGGGAAGCGATGCGGTAGCCCCCGGAACCGATTTTTCCGCCCACAAGCAAGTTGAATCCGTAAACCGTCTCGCCGTCCTCCTCGCGCGAGGCCGGGACCAGCGCCAGGTCCTGCGTCTCCGTGTGGATGCAGGAGTCCGGACAGCCGGTGACGGCGATGTTGAACTTGCGCGGCAGGTTGCTGAACTCGCGGTTTCCCAGAAAATATTCGTTCATCGCCTCGATGACGGGCGAGGCGTTCAGGCTCTCCTTCGGGTGCAGGCCACCCACCGGACAGCCCATGATGTTGCGCACGTTGTCCATGCCGGTCTGGATGGAGGTCAGGCCGACCGCGTCCATCAGGTCGAACACCGCCGGCACGTCGTCGATTTTCAGGTGACGCAACTGCACCTGCTGGCGGGTGGTGATGTCGATCTGCCCGTTGCCGAAACGTCCGGCGATGTGCGCCAGCGCCTTCAACTGGTACGAAGGCACGTAGCCGTTCGGGATGCGCACGCGAAGCATGAAAAAACCGGGAGTCGGTTTGCGCAGGAACAGGCCGTACCATTTCAGCCGCGTGATGTCGTCCTCGGAGATGCAGTCCCAGCCCTCTTTGGCGAAGCGCGCGATGTCGGCTTTGATGTCCAGCCCGTCCCTCTCCAGTTTCAATTCCTCGATCTTGTTCATGCCGTCAGATAGTCCTTTCCCATGCGGGTGATTAAAGCCAAGGACTATTGCAACAACGGTGCCGGAATCGGGGGAGAAGGGAAAAATTTTTCAAAATAAAGCGGGGGGCGCGGAAAGCCTTTTAAATCAGGGCGATTCGGGAAGGTTGGCAGAGAGTGTGGAGCGGGTTCCAGGGCTGTATCCGGGTGCCGGGGCGGATTTTGGCCATACAGCCCTGCCTAAAACCAAGTCACAAAATGAGGCAGTGTTGCAATTTCAAGCAGTTGGCAGGCTGAGCCTGAGGCGGATGGCTACTGCTTTGCGGGCGAACGATGGTCTGAGGGCGCGGACTGTGTCCGAGGCGGATGGCTACTGTCCGACAGTCTCTGCGATGGTCCGTGGGCGCGCTCCACAGTAGTTTTCCTCCCCCTCCTTTTCAAGGAGGGGATACAGGGGAGGTTACTGATGGCTTTTCCTTTTTATCAGTTATGCAAAACTTTCCTTGAATGGGATAAAAAGCGGAAACGGTCATTGGTAACCCCTCCCAGCCCTCCCCTTGAAAAAGGGGAGGGAGAAATAAGTTCCCCCTTCTCCCCGAAGGGGGTTAGGGGGCTTTTTCCTTCGGCTTTCTTCGAGGAGCGGCACGCGACGAACAAGGCCTGAAGTATTCACCCTGATTAAAGTATTTTTAACAATACGATGCATCCGCTCTCCGCATCCCTGTAGACATCCCCACCCCTGCCCTTATACTGAAATACATGGGCACCAAGGCTAAGGAACTCATTAAAATTTACATTTTGTGGCTTCTCGGTGGACTGCTTTTGATTTACTTGGCACTTGAGGTCCATTCTTTCTTTATCGTCTTTATTTTTGTTTTGTTTCTTTACTGTGCCTGGTTGACTCGCAATGTTCGTTGCCATGAATGCGGTTGGTCCCTTGTCATGAGGCCACTTATTGAAATTGAACTGGATAAGCCTCTAATTTACGGTGCCCTGCCGTGGCTGCCATCGAAATGTCCAAATTGTGGAGAAAAGGTGAAGTGAAGAGGATCACAGATGGATAGCATGCGCTGGAGGGCCAAAAAGTGAAAATCAAATCCAATTTAAAAAAGATTCGGCTGTTATGTTTATTGATTGGTGTTGCGGCAACGGTTGCAACCATGCCGTCGGCAGGCTTTTCTGAATCCGGCAAAGACAAACTGGAAACCTTTAGCAGTATCAAAATGAAGTATGGGGATTTGTCCGGATTTGAAATTCGAATCGTTGCCACCCCGGATGGTTATAAAGGCACCTTCCAGTTTTGCCTTGGAGAACCGAGCGAGCCTCTGCCGATTCAACCTGCAATAAAAGACAAAGCAATCTTTTTTAAATTTGAAGCTCCGAATTTTATAAATGAGAGGTCATTAAAGGGAACCTTTAAAGGGCATTTTAACGTGAACGGCATGCGAGGAACAATCCAAGACAATTGGGGCCTTTTGGATGGAACGATAATTTTACCGCGATCTGCGAGTTACTGGGACTAGCGATTATTCAGGCGGCAAAACTTCAAGGGTTGCCAACATGGTTGATTTGATTTTTGTGTTAGCAGCAGTGTTTTTGGTTCAGGTGCTTCTTTATGAAGTGCATTTGGGACTGCTCTCCTTTTCTCGATATCGGTTTTTCAATTGGAATTTATATTCATGGCGGACATGGTAGAAATAAATGGGGAGCCGGAATTTGATGTGAGTCCGATTGCTTATTTTACTTTTCTGTCAATATTTGTTGCGGGAACGGTTGTGTATTTTTATCAGCTTTACAGGGTGTTGAAGAAAATCCGAGAAAAATACGGAGTGAATGTGGAAAAAGTACTGTCATGAAAGCCAGCTTCTTGAAAAGGTTTTTGGATGGGAAAGAAGATTTTGAATCCCTGAAAAAGGAAATTGAAGAAGGTGTCGCTGGTTACAAGCGCAACAAGCCAAAACGGGGAGCCAGCTCTCCCGTCTTTCTTGACTACGAAAATAATGTCTTTATCGTCAAGGCTCCTCATGTGAAAAGAATCTGCGAAGGGTTTCTTAACGATCAACTGGATTCTGATGAAGTGTGCTACCTCGCCACAGCCCTTGAGCTTTCTCAAGATTTTGAAATGGAGTCTGAGGAAATCGAGGAATGGGTTTTATATTTGGCAGATGAAACAAGTGCAGAAGTTACTTTAAGAAAAGATGAAGTACTGGAAATCCTAAGGCGCCTGAAACAGAGAAATTAATTGTTGGATTCTGTAGATTGATTATTAAGAGGGGTTCATGGAAACGCCGAGAGATGCAGACCGCAGGGGGCAAGGGACCGTATTGATCCTGAGAAAGGCTCGAATGTCATTCTTCCGACGTATCTGGATTCATGTGAATGGCGAGAAGCATTCGAAAATAGCGGAGGATGAATGTATTCGTATTCCGCTCTCTGTCGGGCAACATACCTTCCGGGTCTCGCAGGATTGGTGCAGGAGCAAACCCATATCAATGGATGTTTCCGCCGGAGAAAAAACTTATCTAATGTGTTACAGCGCGATCGGTAAATACGGTGCCCTTTCCTCGATCATATTTATCATCATTCTTCCCCATAAATTATTCAGTTTGGTCGAAGTTTCGAAGGAGGATTTTGAGGCTGAGAAAAAAGATAAGTATCCAGCTTGGAAGAAGACATCTCTCCTGATTTTTTGTGTGCTTGCGCTTGGGGTCTTTATTTTTTATTTGCTCTAAAGGTCTCCTGGAGAAAACTTTAAAACGGGCCTTGGAAGGTGGAGTGGGGATGGATGAAAATTTTTCTTTAAAGAAATTTTTTGCTTACGGAGTCTATGGGATTCTCGGGCTATATTTTTTTGTCTGGTTTTTCTGGGAAGTAACCACGTTTAGGTATATTTATAAAGAGGGTACTGGTTTCGGCCTGACAATTGGGATGAGTAAGGTAGAAGCCTTTTCCAAGCTTTC
This sequence comes from Nitrospina gracilis 3/211, assembly GCF_000341545.2. Lineage (NCBI taxonomy): Bacteria > Pseudomonadati > Nitrospinota > Nitrospinia > Nitrospinales > Nitrospinaceae > Nitrospina > Nitrospina gracilis. Next base: position 532,894 of record NZ_HG422173.1, on the reverse strand, counting down.
TGAAACTTTAAGAGATCAAGATGTTCGAGCAACGGCTTTTGGGGTTTCGAAAAAAGAAAAAGATTCTAATGCCAATATTCCATACCAAAAAAATTATGGCCCATTAAAATTTACGGAGGAAGATAAGCGGGAATATTTAAAATACAATTCATGGAAATTAACCTGGGAAGAAATTCTAATTCATGCTTATTTTCTCCAATTCGAAAATGAGAAGCTGATTTATTTTCAACGCTCAAGAACTCCATTCTCAAAATGAATTGTATGTTTTTTAATGCGGAGTGAATGTCAGCTAACGCTTTTTTGATTCAAGCTTATGGCCGTTCAAATTCATCATCCCATAGCAATGTTTCTTTGGATTGCCCTGTTTCTGGCGGCGACGGTTATTTTGTATAAGGCGTGTAAGCGGGACAATTTGAATCCCTGGCTTTACCTGCCCGGATTGAAGTGGGGTAAGTCCCCCAGCTTGACCCGCAAAGAAAGGATTTTGATTTCATTGTATTTGAGCCTGAGTTTGATCAGTGCCAGTTTCTTTCCTGTGGAGGAAGTCACTTGGGCCATTATCGAGAACCGGGTGATGTTTTTTCTGATTTTGTTCGCTGTCTGCTACTTCATCGCATTCTCCACGCATAATTTTAAAGAGAGAAGGTCGAGCGACGAGGAGAACTGAAATAATAAGCTTGGTGGGATTAGAAAAGCTGGAAACCTAAAACGGGCCCTGGAAGGTGGAGTGTTCGAGGGGGGCGGTGCGGTCGCCGGCTTTCATTTCACCCGTCGCGCCGGTGACGCGGCGAGCGGCCTGGCAGATGTCTTCCACGCCGGGATAAAAATCTTTTTCGAGGGGGCCACTGCACGGCGTGTTTTTGTCGGGAAGCGCCACGCGCAGGATGGGGGCTTTGAGGGAATCGAACAAGAGCTCCTGAACCCGCGCCGCGATCTCCGCGGTAATACCGAAACTGGTCCAGCCGGTGTCGGCAACGATCAAGCGTCCCGTCTTGCGCACGGAATCGAGAATGCAGTCCATATCCAGAGGACTGGAGCAACGCGGATCCAGGACTTCCACATCGATGCCCTCTTCGCTGAGAGAGCTTGCGGCGTCCAAAGAGTCCTTCACCATAAACGAAAACGCTACGATTGTCACGTCCGCACCTTCGCGTTTCACGGCGGCTTTTCCAAGCGGCACGGTGTACTTTTCTGCGGGTACGTGGGATTCGGTCTCATACAACAAACGGTGTTCGATGGAGAGTACGGTGCCGGTGTCTTCCAGCGCGGCCATCAGCAGGCCCTTGGCGTCGTAAGCGGAAGCGGGGAGCATCACTTTCAGGCCGGGCACGTGTGAGAAAAACGCCTGCAGGCTCTGCGAATGTTGCGCCGCCTGACCCCAGCCGCGGCCGATGATGGCGCGGATGAGCATGGGACAGTTCATCTTGCCGCCGCTCATGATCTCCCACTTGGCGGCGTGGTTGATGATCTGGTCCATGGCGAGAAGCAGGAAGTCGTTGCGCGCGTGCACGATGACCGGCCGCTTGCCAAGCAGGGCCGCGCCGACGCCGATGCCGGCGATCGAGTTTTCCGCCAGCGGCACATCCATCACGCGGTCCTTGCCGAACTTTTCGAACGCGGCGCGCGTGGTGCCGAAGATACCGCCCTCGTCGTCCACGCCGCATCCCATGACGAACACGCTCGGGTCGGCGTCCATCGCCTGCGTCAGGCCTTCGTTCAGCGCTTCGCGGTATTTGAGAATCCGTTGATCGTTGTTCACACCCATACCGCGTCCTCGCTGGATTTGGCGAACTCGAAGGCCGCCTGGATTGCTTCCTGGATACCCTTGCGGATACCGTTCATGTCTTCCTGCGTGAGCCAGCCGTTCTTGAGGCACAAATCCTCGAAGCGGCGCACCGGGCATTTCTGTTCCCATTCCTCCCACAGCGTTTCGGTGCGGATGCCGGTGTTCTTGTCCTGTTGCGGACCGACGTGGCGCATCATGCGGAAGGTGCGCGCCTCGATGAGCGTGGGACCGAGTCCCTCGCGCGCGCGGGCGACACCGCGCTGACTGGCGCTGACCACTTCGCCGACGTCATTGCCGTCAACACGAATGCCGGGCACGCCGAACACGTTGCCGTGCTCATGGATGTTGTCGATGGGGCGGCGCGCCAAAAGGTGCGACGAGGTGGCGACGAAATTGTTCTCGCAGACGAACAGCACCGGCAGTTTGTGAAGCGAGGCGAAGTTGAGGCTTTCGTGCAGAACGCCTTCCTCGCAGGCGCCGTCGCCGAAGTACGCAACCGCCAAGCGCTTCTTGTCGTCCATTTTGAAAGACAATGCGGCGCCGACCGCAAGGGGAATACTGCCGCCGACGATGGCCGAGGCGCCCAGCATGCCGACGCTCTGGTCGATCAGGTGCATGGAGCCACCCAACCCTTTGGCGCAACCACTTTGCTTGCCGTAGAGTTCCGCGATCATCGCGTTCAGGTTGCCGCCCTTGCCGAGGTAATGACTGTGACAGCGGTGCGTGCTGAACACGACGTCGGTGTCTTCGAGGCAGGCGGAGACGCCGACCGCCGCCGCTTCCTGTCCGATGGACAGGTGCACCGGGCAGCGCATCTCCTGCTGGGCGTATTCTTCCGCGATCGCTTCTTCGGTCATGCGGATGCGGATCAGGTTTTCGTACAGGTCGCGTGCGTGTTCTTTCTGGATCATAGAATCAGATGAAGTTGACGTGGGCGGGCGGGTGCTTGATGTCCCACAGGTAACGGTTCACCTCGTCCATGCGGCAGTTCTTGCGGCACTCGGAGATGTTGAGTTCGTTCTCGACGTACTCGAGGTTGGCCATGCGCTTTTCGCCTTCCCAGATTTCCTGGAAGGTGTTTTCGGTGATGTTGCCGTAATTGAAACGGTCGTCCAGCAAATACGCACTGCACCCGTACACCGCGCCGTCGGCCATGACGTAGGCCCAGAAGTTCGGCGTCGAATAGCATTTCTGGTAGTAATGGCTGTCATCGAACAGCTTGGTCAGCGTGTTGTCGCGGAAGACGACCGAGAAGTTGTCCGTGTTGAGCGCGGCCAGATCGTCCTTCAACTGGATGGACTTGGAGTAGTCGATGTTCTCGTATTTGCGCGTGATGCTTTTCTTGTGCTGGGAGTACGGCTTGATGACGAGGTAATCCATGCCGACGTCCCGCATGCGCTGGCCCAGCGTGACCGCTTCGTGCTCGTTTTCCGGGAGCAGGACCATCTGCGCGCCGAGCGTGCAGGTATCGCCGCGTTTCGCTTTCAGGTTGGCGGCGGTCTCCAGGTTGCTCAACACCTTGTTGAAGTCGTCGGCTTTCGTCTGGTGCACCTGCGCGTAGGATTCCGCGGTGCCGGCGTTGATGCTGGTCTTGATCCAAGTGACGGCATCCAGCGCGGCCTCGGACCATTTTTTGGTCATGGGCACGGCGTTGGTGGTGATGGCGATGTCAATGCCCGATTTTTTTGTGTGCTGGATGATGTCCGGCAGGTCCTTGTGCAGGAGCGGTTCGCCCTCGCCCGCATACATGATGCTGCGCACGCCGAGGCGGCCCATTTCCGTCAGCCGGTTTTTGAGCAGGTCCGTGTCCAGGTGGACGACCTTGTAGCCGATGTAGTCGACGGCGCAGAAGGTGCAACGGTGGTTGCAGGCGCCTGTCGGGGCGATTTCTATATAAATGGGGTACACGGTGCGCGACCCGGACAGCCATTCGTTGACGCGGTCAACATGGTAATTCAGTTTGTGTCCGTCGATTTTGTGCTTGTCGCTCACGGTTTCGGTCTTTTCGTTGATCTGGATTCCCATTGCTTCCTTTCAGTGGTTCTTTATCAGGATAACGCCTCGGTTTTCCCTGTCAAAAACAAATCGAGAAACCGCAGGCTGATGGGGTGGACGTTGAGTTTCCGGATGGCGTCCGGCCGAAAAAAGTCCACTTTCTGCCCCTCGTTGCACCGCACTTCGGACACCGGGGTGCGCAGGTGGGCGGTGAATGCGTTGTACACGCCCGGGGGTTCCGGGTCCGCCGCCGTGTAGCGCAGGGTGGTCAGCGGCTGCAGTGCATCCACCTCGATTTCAAATTCCTCGTGCAGTTCGCGCAGGATGGCGTCCGTGAGCGGTTCCCCCGGTTCCACATGGCCGCCCGGCGAGCAGGTCCAGTACCCCGGATACTGGATGCCGGGCTTGTTGTCGCGCAACTGGCAAAGGATTCGGCCGTCGGGGTCGCTCACGATCGCGCCCACGAAGACGGGCAGGGATTCGTTCTGGCTGAAATCGGTCACACGTCCCCCTCCCCGGGGGTGCGGCGCGGGTTAGATGAAGTTGACGTGTTCCGGCGCGTTCTTCAGGTCCCACAGGAACTTGTTGACGTAGTCCTGCCGGCAGCCGATGGCGCAGTCCTTGTGCACGTCCACCGAGTTGGCGACGTCCTCGTGCACCTCCCAGTAACGGTCGCCCATCACCATGTCGTAGAACGAGTCGGTGTGCAGGTCGCCGATGTAGAAGCGGTCCTTGTTGAAGAACGGGCCGCAGGGATACACCTTGCCGTTGCCGGAGATCTGGAGCAGGAACGGCGTGCCGTAGCACACGTCGTATTTCCGGTAGCCGTCCTTGTACAGGTCGGATTCGCCCGCCGCCATGATCTTGTTCCACTTCACCTGCACGACGTAGCTGTCGTTGCTGTAGCCTTCGGCTTCGTGGAGCATCTCCTCGAGAGACAGGTAGTTTTCGTAATTGATGCCGATCTCCTTGTACTCGGAGTCGGAGCAGTGCTTGATGACGAAGTAATCGACGTCCAGCTCCGCGCCCAGCTTGGCCTCCGGGATGACTTCCTCGAAGCATTCCGGGATGAGCACCATCTGCAGGCCGATCGTGCACTGGTAATTGTTTTCCTTCTTGATGCGCACCAGCTCGCGGATGTTTTCCACCAGCAGGTGGAAGTTTTCCTCGGTGGACTGGTGCACGCGGCGGAAGCCTTCCGGCGTGCCCGCGGACAGGTTGATGCGGATGAAAGTCATGTCGCGCAGGAGTTCATGCGCGCGATCCATGTCGATGATCAGCCCGTTGGTGGCCATGGAGGTGTCCACGCCCATCTGCTTGGCGAGCACGGTGGCGTCGTACATGGCCGGGTTCAGCGTCGGTTCGCCGTCGCCGATGAAGCCGATGGAACGCACGCCGAGTTTGCCGCAGTCCTCGATGTAGCGGAGCAGGGCGTCGCGCTGGATCATGGTGCCCTTGGTCATGTTCTGCACAACCGCATAGCAGTAAAGACAGGCGGTGTTGCAGAATTTGGTCAGGCCCATGTCGATGTGGATGGGGGCGAAGCGGCCGCCCTGCATCCAGGACATCACGCGGTCGAGGTGGTGCATCATCTTGTGGCCGTCGAAGCGGAACCGTTCTTTCTGGTTGCGGTAGCTCGGACCGGTGAACATGTTCGGAACCGGTTCCTGCGCTTCCTCTTCTTCTCCGGCGCTTTTACGGATGATGCCGACCTGGTCCTCGAACTGGACGTACTCCACTTCCTGGTCGTCCATCTTGTCGATTTTTTTGGAATCGACCGCCTGTTCTTTCAGTTTGATCTGCGTTTCGTGCAGGGCCTTGCGGTCGACAATGGTGTTGGACGTACGCAGTTTGTGTCCCGGGGTTTTGGCAAGCGGAACATCCTTGGGGATGTGGGTGTTTGCGTCGAGACCAAAACGGTTTTTATTCGAATCAGATTCGCTCATTAGCGTGCCTTTATGGACATAGGGTTGATGCAATCGGGTTTGGGCCGGAAAACTGAAAACCCTAGCGGGGTCGGGTTTTTTCGGATGCGTGCCTGTTCAGGCTGTCTGGCCGTTCAGGTATTATGCCAAGGACCGCTTGTGAAATCAATCAAAACCGGATAGGAACTCCTGAAACGGCAAGGAGTTAAGACGTGTTTTTCATTGAAGAACCGGGGCCTTAAATGCTTGCGGGTTTTGTCAGGGCCTGCGGGCACGGTTGCCGGGACACACCCGGAAAGGGGAAAACGAATTCCAATTTGCCAGACGCTCCCTTTAATTATACAATTCACAGACTTAGGGGCCCCGGCAGGTGGAGGGTCCCGGCTCTCCACTTTCTTTGACCGGCCACGGGCTGACCGATGCAAACACCGTCATTCAACCTGACCTCCCTGAAAATCAAACCGTTGGCCGAACGACAGCACGATCTGCAAGTGGATTGCATCCGCGACTTGGAACGCGGCGCGTCGCCGCTCATGGTCGAGGTGCTCCGGCCGGTGGCGGAATGTCTGATGCGGGCGAAGGAATCCGGCACCGCACGCATTCTGATGATGGGTGCCCACGTGATCCGGTCCGGCGTGCAGCGCTACCTCATCGACCTGATGGAGCGCGGTTACCTCGATTGCCTGGCGTTCAACGGTGCGGGGATCATTCACGACTACGAGTTCGCGCGCATCGGCGCCACCACCGAAAGCGTGGCGCGGTACATCCAGACCGGGGAGTTCGGCTTCTGGAAGGAGACGGCGGAGCTCAACGACATCGTCAACGCCGCCTACAAAAAAGACCCGCACGTCGGACTGGGGCAGGCGGTGGGGCGGGCCATAAGAGAAAGCGATTTCCCGCACAAGGACATCAGCCTGTTCGCGCATGCCGAGCGGCTGGGGATCCCGGCCACGGTGCACGTGTGCATCGGGCAGGACATCATCCACCAGCATCCGAATTTCGACGGTGCGGCGACGGGCGCCCTGTCCTACACCGATTTTCTCAGGTTCGCCGCCTGTGTGAGGCGGCTGGAAGGCGGGGTGGTGATGAATTTCGGCAGTGCCGTCATGGCCCCGGAGGTGTACCTCAAGGCGCTCAGCATGGCGCGCAACCTGGCGCACCAGGAGGGCGGCGAAGTGCGGCGCTTCACCACGCTGGTCTGTGACCTGCACGACCTGCCCTCGAACTTCCGCAGGGAAGCGCCGCGGTCGAGCGCCGGTTATTATTACCGTCCGTGGAAAACCATGCTGGTGCGCACCGTCGCCGACGGCGGCGACAGCCATTATGTGAAGGGCACCCACGCGGACACGGTTCCGGCTTTATGGCAGGCGATTCAGAATTTGGAACACAAATCGGGAAAAACCCGTTAATCTGTTTTATAGGAACTCCGGAATGTCCGACGCGAAGGTCTTCGATCTGGCTACGCTGGCGGAGAAACTGAAAGAGGAAAAAGCCCGTGGCCGCAAGGTGGTCCTGTGCCACGGCTGTTTCGACCTCATGCATCCCGGCCACATCAAGTACCTGCAGGCCGCGAAGAAGATGGGCGACGTGCTGGTGGTTACCGTCAGTCCCGACCGCTTTGTGGATAAAGGACCCGGCAGGCCGGTGTTCGGGGAGCGGCTGCGGGCCGAGTCGCTGGCCGCGCTCGAATGTGTCGATTACGCCGGCATCAACGAGTGGCCGACGGCGGAGGAAACCCTGCGCCTGCTTCGCCCGGACATCTACGTGAAGGGGCAGGAGTTCGAAAAGCTGGAAGACAAGACCGGCAAGATTCAGAAGGAGTTCAAGGTGCTGGAGGAGATCGGCGCGGAAATGCGCTTCACCCACGAGATCGTGTTCTCCTCCACGGAACTCATCAACAAATACATCAAATAACCAGGCAGGGGCTATGGCTGTCGATCCGCAGGAAAAAATCCTTACCTTTGAAGATCTCGCCGCCAGAGTGCGCGAACTCAAGGCCGAAGGCAGAAAAGTGGTGTTGTCGCACGGGGTGTTCGATCTCATTCACCCCGGTATCGTACAGCATCTCAACACGGCCCGCAGCATGGGCGACGTGATGATCGTGACGGTCATCAAGGACAAAGACGTGAGGCGCGGTCCCGGGCGGCCGGTGTTCCCGGAAACCCTGCGGCTGAACAATGTGGCGTCGCTCGCCCAGGTCGACTACGTCTGCCTGGTGGACGACGAGCGTCCGTTCGAATGCGTGCGCATCCTCAACCCCGACGTGTTCGCCAAGGGGCAGGCGCACCAGGAACGCGACCAGGAGGTGAACCGCAAGATCTTCGAGGAGGAGCGTGACCTGTTCTGGGGCGAAATCCAGATCCGCGAGACCGACGGGTTTTCCATGCGTTCCTCGCACATCCTGCGTAACTTCTTCGACCTCTACCCGGAAGACACCAAGCTCTTCCTGAAAAACTTTTTCAAGCGTTACACGTTCAAGGAAATCGCCGATTACCTGCACGGCATGGAGAACCTGCGCGTGTGCCTGATCGGCGACGGCATCATCGACGAATACCATTACTGCGAACCGATGGGCAAGGCGGGCAAGGCGAACCTGGTGGTCAACCGGTTCCTCAGCCACGAAGTGTTTGCGGGAGGCGCGTTCGCCATCGCCAACCATGTGGCAGGACTGTGCAAGGAGGTGCACCTGGTGACGCTTCTGGGGCTGGACAATCCGCGCGCCGAGTTCATCCGCGACAACCTGAAGCCGAACGTCACCACGCGGTTCTTTTACCGCGAAGACGGCCCGACCATCACCAAGACCCGTTTCGTGCACCAGTACCTGAACCAGAAGCTGTTCGAGGTGAATTACATCAACGACACCAAGCTGTCGCCCTCCCTCGACCGGGAAGTGGCGGATTACCTGAAACAGCAGGTGCAGGGGTACGACCTGGTTTTGCTCTCGGATTTCGGGCACGGGTTCGTGTCGGAGACCATCTATAAGGCGCTGGTGGACAATTCGAAGGTGCTGGCCGTCAACACACAGACCAATGCCGCGAATTCCGGTTACAATCTCATCACCAAATACGCCAGGCCGCATTATGTCTGCCTGGACGAGCCTGAAGTGCGGCTCGCGGCGCAGGACAAACACGGCGCCATCGACGAGATCGCGCTCACCATCAAGGAGCAGATCCAGGCCAACCACCTGGTGGTGACTCTGGGCAAACGCGGCTCGCTGGGAGTCAACGGCAAACAGCAGGTGTTCCGCACGCCCATTTTCTCGACCAACGTGGTCGACACCATCGGCGCGGGCGATGCCTACTTCGCCTACACCGCGCCGTGCGTGGCGCAGTCGATGCCGATGGACATGGTCACCTTCGTCGGCAATGCGGTCGGGGCGCTGGCGGTGCAGATCATGGGCAACAAGCGATCGGTTGAAAAAAATGAAGTTCTGGAACTGATTCATTCACTGGCCAAATAACAGGGGTTGTTTTATGCAACGTATGGTTGAAGAGTATTTTGGTAACTTGAAGAAGGCGATGGATGGCATCATGGTGACCGGCCAGAACGGGGAGACCTACAGTTTTCCCGATGGCGTGGTGGCGGCGGTGGAGCTGATCAACAAGCAGTCGCAGGCGGGAAAACGCCTTATGTTCATCGGCAACGGAGCGAGCGCTTCCATCGCCAGCCACATGGCGACCGACTTCACCAAGGCCGGCGGGAAACGGGCCACCGCGTTCAACGACGGTGCCCTGTTGACCTGCATCGGCAACGATTTCGGCTACGAGTACGTGTTCCAGAAACCGATCGAGTTTCTGGCCGATCCCGGCGACATCCTGTTCGCCATCAGCAGTTCCGGCAATTCGGAGAACATCCACAACGGCGTCAAGGCGGCGCGCGAACGTGGGTGTCATGTGGTGACGTTTTCCGGGTTCAAGGAGGAAAACCCGCTGCGGGTCAAGGGCGACCTCAATTTCTACGTGCCGTTCCTGGGATACGGGCCGGTTGAGGTGCTGCACCACGCCATCTGTCACTGCATACTCGACACCATGATCATGAACCAGCAGGCCAGCGCGTAGCGGTTGCCTGAGGCACCAACCTGAGGGGGCGGGGGATGCCGGATACAGACAAGCTTATGGGGGATCATCCGACGATCAGCGTCATCATGCCGGCGCTGAACGAGGAAGCGCACATCGCGCTTGCCTTGCAGAATACGCTGGATGCGCTGGACCACTTTTCCATTCCCGGCGAGATCATTGCCGTCAATGACGGTAGCCGCGACCGCACGCCGCAAATCGTCGAGGAGTTCATGGCTCGCGACCCGCGCGTGCGGGTGATCCATCACGAAAAACCGCGCGGCATCGGTGCATCCTTCTGGGAAGGGGTGGACGACGCGGCCAATGAAATCGTCATCATGCTTCCCGGCGACAACGAAAACGATCCCTGGGAAATCATGCAGTACATCCGCCTGCTGGAGCACGTGGACATCGTCATCCCCTTTGTGTACAACCGCGGCGTGCGCAGCGTCTTCCGTAATATCCTTTCGTTTGTATACCGCAGTGTCATCAACTCCACCTTCATGGTCAATTTCAACTACACCAACGGCACCGTGCTCTACCGCAAATGCATCCTGAAAGAACTCGAATACCGGAGCGCCAGCTTTTTCTTCCAGACCGACATCCTGATCCGTGCGGTGAAAAAGGGATACCTGTTTGCGGAAGTGCCGTACCGGCTGGGCCTGCGGCTGGAAGGGAAGTCCAAGGCGGTGTCCTATCCGTCACTTCTGCGTGTGGCGCGAGGCTATCTCCGTCTGGTGCGGGATTTCTATTTCAGCAAGAAAAGCAAGGTGGCCAAGGACGAATTTGTCGCGGGCAGTTCGACCTCGCGTCGCTACGCCACCGAAAACACCTTGTATAAAGTTAAAAAGTAAAACGGGTGGAACCCCCGTGGCGCCGCCACGCACCTTTGGGGTGTTTGGCGTAATCCTTTTCTTTCAACCTGTATCCGTTTCCAATGCAAGTTCTTGTCTGGGGCCTGGCCCTGCTGATTCTGGCACTGGCCCTGCACCTCATCATTTGGAAAATCCGCCTGCCGCAGCGCCAGACCAAGGTGCTGTTGCAGATATTCTTCGGCACTCTGGTGCTGGGATCCGCCGTGTTGTGGACGAACCCGGAAGCCTCTCTGTTCGGTGTGACCGCGCCCACCCGCTGGGCGCAGTTCCTGCACATCGCTCTGATGTTCACCGCGTTCACGCTGGCGTACATGATCACTTACTCCGGTCTGGAAGCGGACAGTCCGTCACTTGTCATGGTGCAGGCCGTGGCCGAAGCGGGCAAACCGGGCCTGCCGGTGGAAACGTTTTTTGAGCGCATGAACGACGATGTGCTGGTGAAGCCGCGCCTGCGCGATCTTCTGACCGACAAGATGGCAGTGCTGGAGGACGGGCGCTACCGCTTGACGCCGAAAGGCCGTCTGATGGCGCGCCTGTTCGTGGTGTACCGGTCGCTGTTCAAGGCCGGAAAGGGAGGCTGAGCCGATGGTGACGGCACGTGAAATCGCCCATGTTCTGAACCCCGTTTTGTGCCTTGCGATCAATGTGTTGATCCAGATTGCCGTGGCCCGGTGGGGACGGTGGGGCCTGCTCAAATCCGTTTACCTCGGCTTTGCGGCGGGCATGGGAGCCTTGCTGGGCGGGGAATGGGTGATCGCCCAGGGTTCGGGTTTGGCATTGAACGAGGCCGCAGCGCTTTTGTTTGTGAATGTGGTCACCTACGGCATGCTGGGCTATTGCTATTTCCACTTCATCAACCTGGGCGAAACCGCCCGGCGCATCCGTTTGCTGCGCGAACTCCACGAGGCGGGAGGGGGGCTGGCCCTCGACGAGCTGCTGGGACGCTACAATGCCTCGCAAATGGTTGAAATCCGGTTGAAACGGCTGCTCGGCACCGGCCAGATCGTGGAGCGCGACGGACGGTATTTTATCGGAAAACCAGTCATGCTCTGGATATCCCAGGCCATTGTGGTGGCCAAACGCATTGTTCTTGGAAAAAGCAGCGAATTTGATTGAAATTATTCCGCCCTCCTTTATCATTAAAGAACACACCTTTTGGGGCCAGGAGGGCGGTCCCTCAACCCAGGCATTCGTGTAAGTTCGAGCCCCCTATACGAAAGGTTTCGAACCCATGTTGTTCATCAATCCGGCATACGAAAAATTCGGCGGCATGCTGTCGCGGTACATCCCGGTGGGCATTCCCGTATCGATCGGGGTCATCTCCGCGTATCTTCGCAAATACGGGGTGAAGAACATCCGCGTGGTGGACGAGGAAATCGAGACCATCACCGAGGACAACTTCCGCCAGTTTACCGAGGGACTCGAACAGCCACTGATCATCGGCATCACCGTGCTGACGGCGCAGGCGGGACGGGCCTACACCATCGGCCGCATGTACAAGGAAGCGTATCCGGACTGCACGGTCGTCATGGGCGGTGTGCACGTCACTGCGCTGCCGGAGGAACCGCTTCGCAACGGCTCGGCCGATATCGTGGTGCGCGGCGAAGGGGAAGAGACCATGCGCCAGCTTTACCACGCCCTTCGCGAAGGCGGCGACGCCTGGAAAAAAATCCGCGGCATCACCTTCCTCGACGATAACGGGGAACTGGTCGCCAACGAAGACAACGACCTGATCGACAACCTCGACGATGTGCCGATTTTTCCCTACGAGCTGTTTGAGCATCCCAAATACGACATGGGATTCCTCACCGGAGCGCGCGGGTGTCCGTACAAATGCAGTTATTGCAGTCAGCGCATCCTCACCGGCCTGACCTACCGCTGGCACTCGATGGAACGCATCATCGAGAACGTCAAGATCCTGGTCAATAAATACAAGATCGAGAACATCACGTTTTACGACGACATCTTCAGCGTCAACAAGCGCCGGGTGATTGAGTTGTGCGACGGCATCGTCGAAGCCGGCCTTCACGAGAAGTGCGCCTTTGCCGTACAGACCCGCGCCGACAATATTTACGAAGAGATTTTGCCGGCGATGAAACGGGCCAATTTCCAGACCATCGGCATGGGTATGGAAACCGGCGTCGAGCGCATCGCCAAGGAAGCCAACAAGGACCAGACGGTGGCCCAGCACATGGAAGCCGTCAGGCTGTGCAAAAAATACGGCTTCAAGGTGTCGCTGTTCATGATTTACGGCTTCCCGGGCGAGAGCAAGGAAGACCGCGACGAGTCGTGGCGGGTGGTCAACGGGGCGAACGTCGGGTTCGTCAAGTTCAACAACCTGATCCCGTACCCGGGCACCCCGATTTACGATGTGGCGCAGAGCGAAGGCCGCCTGCACATCATGGAGGGCTGGCGTAATTTCAACAGCACCCTGTCCATCACGCGCAGCATCTTCGATACCATGCCGCTGGCTTATGTGCCGAAGGGCGTGACGGAGTTCGAACTGAAGCGCGACATCATCCGCCGCAACCTGCAATACTACTTCCAGTGGAAGATCATCAAGTCCATCATGCTCCGCGACAAGGGCGTGGGCTGGGTTTCTTTGCCGCCCAACTGGTTTTTCAAGCCGCGCGAGGTGGCGTCGCTCACCGGCATGGCGTTCATCCTGGGCACCAACCTGCTGTTCTCCATGTTGCCGCCGTTTGTGGGCAACGCCGTGTTTGCGCTCCTGAAACGCGGACGCTCGGAAGCGGCTCCGAAAGATGTGAAGATGAAGGACCGCACATTCCGCCGCGCCCGGGTGCCCAAGGACGCATCCCTGCCAGCGGGGGAGACGGAACCTTCCGTTTCCGTGGCGGACACCGAGTCCAAGGAACGGCCGCAACAGGGCCGGGCCGAATGGCTGCGCTGGTCCTCGCCCAGCTGACCCGGCCGTATTCCTTCCCGGTCCACTTTTATTCCTGAAATTATCAGCACGCAGAAGGTGTGTTTCCCGGCACCGCATGTTTTGCTGTGCAGGAAACGCTTCAGCGGACCAGTCCGTTCTTGAGCGCGTAGTGGATGAGCTCGGCGTTGTTCTTCATCCCCATTTTTTCCAGGATGTTCGATCGGTGGGTGCTGATGGTGGTGATGCTGAGCGACAGTTCGTCCGCGATTTCCTTGGTCTTCTTGCCCGAGGAGATCATGCAGAACACCTGGAACTCGCGTTCGGAAAGAACGGCGTGCAAAGGCTGTCCTTCCTTCTTGTCCAGTTCCTGGATCAGCTTTTCGGCCAGTGACGGGCTGATGAACTTGCCGCCGTCGGAGACCGTGCGGATAGCCTGAACCAGTTGTTCCGGCGCGCTGGATTTGGTGAGGTACCCGGATGCGCCGGCTTTGATCAGGCGCACGCCGTAATGATCTTCCGGGAAAATGCTGAGAATGATGACGCCGAGGTTGGGGTGGCTGTACTTCAACTGCGACATCACCTCCCACCCGCTTTTCTCAGGCATCTCGATGTCCATCAGCATGACATCGATTTCCAGGTCCTTGATTTTATCCAGCACCTCGTTGCCGTGGGAGGCTTCGCCCACCACTTCCATGTCGGCGTTCTGGACGATGATGTGCTTGATGCCCTGGCGAACGACCGCGTGATCGTCCACCACGAAAATACGAATTTTGCTATTGGATGTTTTCATATAGTTTCTGTTTCACTGGAATTACGGCGCGAACGGTGGTGCCGGATGTGGGGTCGCCCTCGATCGTGGTTTCGCCATCCAGCGCGCGGGCGCGTTCCTGGATGCCAAGCAGGCCGAGGGACTGCGAGTTGTATAACAGATGCTTCTGAATTCCGCGTCCGTCATCGCAGATTTCCAGAATCACTTCGTTTTCCTTTTCTTTCACGCAGATGGTCACGTTTTTCGCTCCGGAATGGCGCGCCACGTTGGTCATCGCCTCCTGGTAGATGCGGAACAGGGTGGTGGACAGGTTGCGTTCGAGAATGACCTTCTCCGGAATGAATTTGACGTGGCATTGAATCCCCGTCCGCTTCTCGAACTCCGCCGTCTCCCAGCGGATGGCTTCGGAGAGGCCCAGCACGTCGAGAATCTGCGGCCGGAGTTCTGTGGCAATGCGCTGCACCGATTGAATGGTGCTGTCGATCAACTGGCTCATCGAACGTGTCCTCTGGGGTACGCCGTCAGAACCCTGCTTGACGTCGTTGACCAGGCAGGCAAGTTCCATTTTGAGCGCGGTGAGCGTCTGCCCCAGTTCGTCGTGGACTTCTCGCGCGATGCGGGTCTTTTCCTCTTCGCGGATCGATTGCAGCTGGTTGGTCAGCCGGCGCAGCTGGTTGCCGTACTCCGTGAGCTTGACCTCCGCCTGTTTGCGTTCCTCGACTTCTTTTTCCAGGTTCACGTTGGCTTCGTGCAGGGCATGAATCCACTTGTCGCGAAACCGCTCAAAGCGGAACACGACCAGGGCCATCGACATCGACAGAAGAAACATGACGCCCATCAAGGTGATCTGCGTGACTTTGAAATACTGCAGGTCGGTGGCCATCAATTCCTGCAAACGGTGCTTGATGCGGTCGGCCTTGCGGTTGAAGCTCAGGTACACTTCGTCGTAGTACTTGTCCATGGGCGACCCGGTTCCCGACGTGGCGCGGTTGGACAGGCGCGTGTGGGCGATCTTGCGAAACTCGGCGATGTTGTTGCGTACCTCGCGGATGACTTCGCGGATTTCCGGATCGTTGAGCGGCATGATGGTGCCTTCCTCATTCTGTCCGCCTTCCAGCATGGCGTTGGCGTACCAGTCCGCCTGGTCCAGGAATCTCCACACGCCTTCCGTGTCCTTGGTCTGGTCGCCGCCAAGGATTTCCTCCACCCACATGTGGGCGGCCACCACCTTCAGTTTGACTTCCGTGTCGGCGTTGATGAGGGGGGCGTAAACGGTATTCATCTCGAGTCCCTTCCAGAAGCTGAAGCCCATCATGGCAAGCATGGCAATCCCCAGAAAAATATTGGCGATGGGAATCCACCAATGCGAGGTTTCCAGGTTGATGTTGTATTTGCTCAGTTTCATGGTCTGGGTCCCGTGCCGCGAAGCCGGGGCGTTTCCCGGTGCCTGCGGTCAGAAATTACCAGCCGTTTTCAAAGGGAACACATGAATCCCTGCAATGCCTTGAGCCCCGGTAAATGGAACGTAACCGGGGCGTTTCCCTTTAAAATGGCTTTAAGTGGTCCCATTCAGGGTCTTTTGGAAGTCCAATGTTACCAGACAACGCGCCAGAGACGCCAAAAAAACAGTTACCTCGAAGAGGCTGAAGGGATTGCTCCTGCCGACTGTCGGGGTTCGGCGGAACGTATCAACCTTATCCATTGCAACGCATTGGTGCGGGCTGGATGGTTTTCTCTGATCGGTGCCGGGCCGTTTCGAGGGGAGCGAGTCTTTGCCGAAATACGGCGAACGCTCTACAATAGGAGGAAGTGCAAGGCCATTCCATCATTGAATTGAGTAAAAAAGGGTCGAAGTCTTTCGATCCTGCTGAGGACGGCCCCGGTTTTTTTGCCTGATTGGAAAAAAACGGATTGGGTTAACGGCGTTTTTCCAAGCGGTTGGTACCGGGTCCGCATGTGCGGGGAACCCGGCCGCCTTGAAAAGGCACTCTCAAATGCATATAATTGAAATTCTTTCACAATTCTTTGTCCCACACACTTCTCCATCATGTCTTTGTGAATCGTGAATTTCACACGACCCCATCGAAATAGTGTGTGAGCGTTCATTTATCTGGGGGATCCAATATGAGCAGTTTGACCAAAAACGATACGTCCACCGCAGTGGAAAAAGCGGAGGAGTATTACGACAGTTCCAACGCGGACGAATTTTATTTCAAAATCTGGGGCGGCGAGCACATCCACATCGGCCAGTACAATTACGAAGAAGAGCCGATCGGTATCGCCAGCAAACGCATCGTGAACCACATGATGAGCCTCCTGGATCTTAATATATTCAAGCGGGTTCTGGACCTCGGCGCGGGTTACGGCGGCGGCGCGCGGTACCTGGCCACCCAGCGCGGGTGCCATGTGACCTGTCTCAACCTGAGCGAGACGCAGAACAACCGCAACCGGGAATTCAACAAGGAACGCGGGCTCGACCGGCTGGTCGACGTCGCTCACGGGAGCTTCGAGGAAATCCCGTTCGAGGACAAGTCGTTCGACGTGATCTGGTCGCAGGATTCGTTTCTGCACAGCGCCGACCGCGCGCGCGTGGTTTCGGAAGCGTACCGTGTGCTGAAACCCGGCGGATTGTTCATCTTCACCGACATCATGAAAAAGGACGATTGCCCGGAAGACGCGCTCGGTCCCATTCTCGCGCGCATTCATTTATCCACACTGGGGTCGTTCCGGTTTTATTACGATGAAGCCGGCAAGCAGGGATTCCGGCTGAAACGGATGGAGGACCACTCGAATCAGCTCACCATGCATTACAGCCGTGTGCGCGACGAGACCCTGAAGCACTACGACGAGGTGGTGAAGTTGTGTGGACAGGAATACATTGACCGCATGTTGACCGGACTCGGCCACTGGGTGGACGCAGGCAAAAGCGGCCGCCTGGCCTGGGGCATCACCCTGTTCGAGAAACCCGGGACTCCGTGAGCGTACGGTTTCATTCAAATACCTTCCTATATTCCAAGCGCCCCGGACACCCTGAAAAACCGGCATCCCCGCGCCGGTGGTCCGTGGGCAGGTTGTGAGGCCCCGTCATGAAACATGAAATCCCAACCCGGCCGCTGTGGTTTTTCACGCGCACCAATCCGCCGGTGTTCGTGACCGCTGCGGCCATCATGTTTCTCTTCATTCTGTACGGTACGCTGTTCACGAAAACGGCGCAGGATGTTTTTACGGCGGTGCAGACGTTCATCACCGGCAATTTCAGCTGGGTGTTCACCATCACCACCTGCCTGCTTCTGTTCTTCGCTCTGTTCCTGCTGTTCAGCCCATACGGGAAAATCCGGCTGGGCAAGGACAGCGACCGTCCCGAATTCAGCTTCGCCACGTGGTTCGCCATGCTGTTCAGCGCCGGTATGGGCATCGGCCTCATTTACTGGAGCGTGGCCGAGCCCATCAGCCATTACATGAACCCGCCGATCGGCGTGCCGGAAACCGAACGCGCCGCCGAACAGGCCATGCAGTTGACGTTTTTCCACTGGGGTCTGCACGCGTGGGCGATTTACTGCGTTGTCGGCATGGCGTTGGCGTACTTCGCGTTCCGCAAGGGACTGCCGCTCACCATCCGGTCGGCGTTTTATCCGTTGCTGGGCGACCGCATCTACGGTCCGTTCGGTCACGTGATCGACATTTTTTCCGTGGTCAGCACGATGTTCGGCGTGGCGACGTCCTTAGGACTGGGCGCGATGCAGGTGAACTCCGGCCTGCATTTCATAGCCGGCGTGCCGCAGTCGGTGTGGGTGCAGGTGGCACTCATCTCATTCATCACGCTGATCGCCACCTTCTCCGTGATGCTGGGATTGCACAAGGGCATCAGCCGCCTCAGTCATTTCAATTTGTGGGTGGCGGGGATTTTTCTTTTATTCGTCTTTCTTGCCGGGCCGACGCTTTACATCCTGACCACTTTCGGCACGACTCTCGCCAACTACGCGCAGAACTTTCTCGTGCTCAGTGTCGCCAGCGAAACCATGTACGGCGTGGAATGGCGTTCCAGCTGGACGACGTTTTACTGGGCGTGGTGGATTGCCTGGTCGCCGTTCGTCGGCATGTTCATCGCCCGCGTGTCGCGCGGCCGCACCATCCGCGAGTTCATACTCGGTTGCCTTCTCGCGCCGTGCCTGGCGACGTTTGCGTGGCTCAGTGTGTTCGGCGGCACCGCTATTCATCTGGACCTGGTCGAAGGCGGCGCGATCGCCGAGGCGGTGGACAAGAACGTGAGCACCGCCCTGTTCTTCATGCTGGAATCGCTGCCGCTGGACGCGATCACCGCCACCATCGCCACCGTCGTCATCATCACTTTCTTCGTCACCTCGTCCGACTCCGGCAGTTTCGTGATCGACATGATCACCGCCGGCGGCGACCCTGACCCGCCCAAACTGCAACGCCTGTTCTGGGCGGTCACCGAAGGCGTCATCGCCATCGTGCTGCTGATCGCAGGTGGGTTGAACGCGTTGCAGACCGCCGCCATCACCACCGGTCTGCCCTTCGCCATCGTTCTGATCGGCCTCATTTATGGGTTGCGTATCGCGCTTCTCAATGAACGCCGCCAGCAAAAACAGGAACAGGCCACTCGCGAGCAGGAAGCCTGACGCAAGGGGTCACGCTGTAAAAACCCTCCCATTTCCATTCGTTCTATTTCCTACATTCTCTCAGCGGGAATGGCCCTTTAAATAAGCTTTAAAAAACCTTGAAGTTTCTTTCCGGGCCGATACAATTTAACCGGAACTTTAAAGAGAATCGGCAATTCACTCCCCCCAAAACTGGATTGTCAGGAAAGGACACTCATGGCAGAACTCAAGACGTACAAGGACCTCGACGACGAAGCCGCGCGGCACATCCTGCGCACGGCCACGACCAAGGCCCGCGAAATCGGGTCGAACATGAACATCGCTGTCGTCGGCGCGGACGGTCACCTGAAAGCCTTCTTCCGCATGGACGAAGCCTGGATGGGAAGCATCGACATCGCCATTCGCAAGGCCAAAACCTCGCGCTATTTCAACCTGCCTACGGGCGAGATCGGCAGTCTCAGCCAGCCCGGCGGGCCCTTTTACCAGATCGAACACTGCAATGACGGACTCATTACCTTTCCCGGCGGTGTGCCGCTGAAGACGAAGGGCGGAGACGTGGTCGGTGCCATCGGTGTGTCCGGCGACGTGGTGGAGAAGGATCACGAAGTCGCCGCCGCGGGCGCGCAGTACCTGCTGGACAATTAGTATGGCGGGCGCAAATGCGACCGGCATGCAGTAAGCAGGAGAAAAAAGGGATACAACGGGCAGACGCATTCTGAGGGGGGTGCGGCCGCTGTCCAGTCCTGTAAAACTTGAGGGGGGAATTTTTATGGAATCGCATTGGGCCTTGCCGGAAGGCAACCCCTGGTCCACGCCGTTCGCTCAGGCGTTGTTGCATCATCTGGACCTGTTTCCCGGGGCACGGGTGCTGGACGTCGCCGCAGGCGGGGGCATCCCCGCGTTTTACATCGCCGATCAAGTGGGTCCGCAGGGATATGTGCTGGCGGTGGATATCCACCACAACCAGGTATTGAGGGCGCGGGGCATGCAGGGAACGCGCATGCCCTGGCTTCAGTTCGAAGTGGGCGATATGCGCCAGCTGCCGCCCAACCTGCCGAAGTTCGACCGCATCACCGGCAACATCGCCTTCATGTTTTTCCGGCCGGACCGGCCCGCCGCACTCAAAAGCCTCGTGCAATTTTTAAAGCCCGGCGGGCAGATCGTCCTCACCTGGCCTACGAAAGGCACGTTCGATTCCCTGTGGCGGAGAGTGGAGCGGGAGATGCAGTCGAGAAACCTGACTGTGGAACTCGGGCGCTTTCAGGAATACCTCGATGAACGGCCGTCTACCGACGATGCGCGCGCATGGTTGTGCGAGCTGGGTATGAAAAATATCGAGACCGCAGAGTGGCCGCTGGAGATCGAGACCGGACCCGGCAAGGAGTTTCTCGGCCACCCGTTACTGCGTAGCGGGTTTCTGGATGACGTGTACGAATGTTTCGACGACCAGGAGAAGGCGGAAGAATTCATGCAAACCATCGCCGACGACCTCAACAGCATCCTTCCCCTCACCGCCCAGCGTGGGGTGCTGAGCGGGTGGAAACCTTAAAAGTTTCTCCCTGAAACGGACCCCCTTTGCAGAGGGTACGTCCTGTTGCGTCCTGCAATCAGTTGACGCTTCCTTCACGGCGACTCCCAATCGGTGCCGTCCCTCCTGCTGTTCCTTCCGTTCCGCCCTGGTGAATCCGCTCCGGGCTAATCAACTCCCATCTGCATTTCTCCGTGCGCCTCCGCGCTTGCTTCTCCCGGGCTTTCTGGGAATTAGCGGGTAGCAGTGAAAAGAAAGTGCTTGACTCTATAGTAATAATGATTATGATAACCACTTTCAATAAAGGGGTTCCGCCTGCCGGGAGGCGGGATCGATTGGAATGAAGCGCCGGTTTCCCCCGTGCGGTTTGGCGGAATGGGGCTTCCGTTTCCTTGCGATTGCTGGAGGAACCCTATGCAGTTCAACCATCCATTTGCGCTAACGGGGAGGTTTCTCCAATAGCATGTCCTATCAATATTATCATTCCAATTTGCATGCCGTCCTGGTTTCCTCTTATGAGGATTTGAAGGCGTTTCTGATCCGCAAGTTCGGTTGCCAATTGCTGGCCGAGGATGTGGTTCAGGAAACCTGGTTGCGGGTAAACCAGCTTGCCGAGCCGCGGACGGTTGCCCATCCCCGCGCGTACCTGTTTAAAATGGCCGCCAACCTGGCCATCGACCACCTGCGTTCAGAAAAAGCCCGCAAGCGGCATATTAGTGTGGAATCGGCACCGGAAGATATTTCCAATGGCATGCCGTTGCCCGACCGGGTGATCGACTATCAACAACGCTTGGCGATTTTGCGCCGGGCGGTTGATGAGTTGCCGCCGCGTTGCCGGGAAGTGTTCCTGCTTCACAAGTTTGAGGACTGCACGCACGCGGAAATTGCGGAGCGTTTGAATATTTCCCGCAACATGGTGGAAAAACACATCATCAGGGGCCTCGCTCATTGCCGGGATCGCCTTCAACAGGCTATTCAATAAACGAGGGTAAGGTATAATAGGGGGCATTGCGTCTTAGGTAATAAGAGTTCGTCCGGCGACGGGCCGCTGGTCTGGCCGGACACACAGAAATCTTTTATCACCTGATCCGTTAACGGCCCGCATGACCCCTGATCCGCGCGACGAAAATCATACCGTTTCAGATGAAGCCATTGCCTGGTTTACCCGCCTGCAATCCGGCGATGTCACGGAAGAGACCCGCCGTCAATTTGAATCCTGGCGTGCACACAGTCCACTCCATGCGATGGAGTACGACCGGGTCAGCTCCATCTGGAATGATCTTGGTGGACTCAAGTCTGGCGCGGATTCCCGTCCCCTTTCAAAAGCACCTCCTGTCTCCCCTTCGACCGCTGTCCCGAGCGGAATAACCAGACGGGGTGCTTCCCGCTGGCGTGCGTCCATGGTTATCCTGTTGCTGTTTCTGTTTGGCGGGAGCTTCTGGTTGCCGGATGCCTGGGTACGAATCACGAGCGACCACTACACGGAAACCGGAGAGCGGCGGGAGTTGACCCTCACCGATGGCTCGACGGTTTATCTTGATACCGGTTCGGCTCTGTCGGTGGAATTTTCTCCCCAAATCCGGCGGCTCGTTCTGGACCGCGGCCGCGCTTTGTTTGTCGTGGCGGAAGATAAAGACCGGGCTTTCGAAGTAGCTGCGGGCGGCGGTACCGTTCGCGCTTTGGGCACGGCATTTGAAGTGCTCAGAAAACCGGGTGGCGTGGTGGTGACCGTGCTGGAAAGCAGGGTGCAGGTCTCGCGCGATTCTTCGAAAACCAACCTGACATCCGGACAGCAGATTCACTACAGTTCAGATACGGGATTGTCCGGAGTTGCAATGGTGGACCGCGAGGATATCGCTACCTGGCGGCGCGGCAAACTGGTGTTCCATAACCAGACACTGGCCGAGGTGATTGAAGAGGTCAATCGTTACCACAAAGGCACCATCCTCATCCTAGATCCGCAACTGCGCTCATCCAAAGTCAGCGGTGTTTTCGATATCACCGACCCGGGTCTGGTGCTTCAGGCTCTTCAGGACACCCTGCCGATCAAAATCCTCCGGGTGACCGACTATCTGGTCCTGCTGGATCAGGCCAAAACCCCGGCTCCAGCCAGTTGATCTCTTTTCCGAACCACCCCCGTATTCCGCTTAGGGTATCCCGACCTTTTTGTCCTTATTAAGGCGCTAAATAGTTTAATAAATTCAAATAACCGAAAAAAATCACGATTCCAATGTCAGGGAGCGAGACTCTCACGTCGTTCCATTTAACGAGATGCGATGACTGCAGACGCGCATTTCAAAATAATACCGCCCCGATGTCAGGGGGAGGGGTTCTTTTATCGTTTAACTAACGTAATGCCATACCTTTTCCATTTTGCCGAATTGGAGCTGAACGATGAAAGAACAGCCTGGTGTCACGGTGCGATCCATGGATCGCATTCCTTCCTGGATTAATCTCATATTCCTATTTCTTTTCGCGGTGTCAATGCTGGTCATGGCGCCGACGGCCTTCGCACAGAATGTTTCCGGATCCAATCCGGAGGCGGTGTCATCTGCTGGAAGCGGGAAGGTGCAATTCAACATTCCCCCGCAGGATCTGGCATCTGCCCTGACCCGTTTTGGTGAGGCCGCCGACCTTCAGCTTTTATATGACGCGGAGATTGCATCCGGTGTGAGAACCCAGGGAGTGCGTGGAGCCTACACGCCCAAAGAGGCGATTGAGATCCTGCTGGAAGGCACCGGGCTCGATCACCGGTTTGCCAACGCCAACACGGTGACGGTGACCAAAGTAACGTCCTTGAACAAGGTGGAGGTTTCCGCGACTCGTGGCATAGGTGATCTCATCGACACGCCTCAGGGAGTGACCATCGTCAGCAAGGAGGATGTGGAAAAACAGTTGGCTCTTTCCAGCGACCTGGGCGACATGCTGGGCAAGACGGTGCCTGGCCTTGGGACCAGCACTGAGGGGTTGACCGATGTCGGCCAGACCCTGCGCGGCCAGAATATGTTTGTCCTGATCGACGGCGTGCCGCAGACCATTCCCCTTCGCAACGGACAACGTAACCTGCGGACCATCGACCCCTCGGCGATCGAGCGCATCGAGGTGTTGCGCGGTTCCAGCAGTGTGTACGGCCTGGGCGGAACCGGCGGTGTCATCAACATCATCACCAAAAAGCCGGGCGAAGGGAAGCCGCAGTTCGCCACGGATTTAACATTGGGTTTCGCGCCCGTCAGTGTGGGGCAAAGTCTTCGCAAGCGCCTGATGCAAAGCGTGGAGGGCAGTGAAAAAACATTCGATTACATTTTCAGCGTGACGGCGGAGCAAACCGGAAGTTTCTTTGATGGAGACGGGGACCGCATTCCTCCCGACCCCAATGGTCAGGGCGGACTGGCGGATTCCGACTCCTACAACCTGTTCGGCAAAATGGGTTTTGATGTGGACGAGAACCAACGGTTTGAATTTTCCCTGAACTTCTTCAAGATCAGGCAGGATACCGATTTTATTCTGGTGGATGGCGTGACGGGTGTGAAAAAGACCACCGCCGTCGAAGGTACAACCCCGGGCAAAAAAATGGGTACGGAGAACCTTCAGCTCAACCTCAACTACGTGAACCGGGATGTAATGGGAAGCCAGGTGAAAGGTCAGATCTATTACCGGGATTACTTCACCCGCTTCGGGTTTTTTCCGGCACCCACGTTTGGCTCCGGCGGGCAGAACGCTCTGGATTCACAGCGGATCGGTGGGCGGTTGGATGTGGAGACGCCGTTCTCCATGGGCCGCATCCTTTGGGGATTGGACCTGCTGTATGAAGAAACGTCGCAACCCATGGAAGACGGCCGGGATTTCGTTCCCGAAATGGACCAGATCACCATTGGTCCGTTCCTGCAGAGCGAAATTGTCGTGATGGAAGATTTGACGATTCATGGCGGGGCCCGCTTCGAGCAGATCCTGTTTGATGTGGACGATTACACCACGGTCTTCGGCAACAATGTCCGGGGTGGCAGTCTGGATTACGAGCGCGCGGTGTTCAATGCGGGTGTGACGTACAATCTCACCAGGGAGATCAGCACGTTCGCTTCCTTCTCGCAGGGATTCACGGTGCCGGAAATCGGCCGGGTTCTGCGCAACGCGCCCGCCGGTACTTCCGTGGAAAACATCCGTCCCAAAGCGCAGGTCGTGGACAACTACGAAGTGGGTTTTCGCGGCAACTGGTCCAGGGTGCAGGGTGAGGTGTCCCTGTTCTACAGCGAATCGGATTTTGGCACCTCCCTCACCAGCCCGGCTTTGCCCAGCGACCCCATCCTTGTTCTGCGCATCCCGGAGCGTGTGTACGGCATAGAAGCTTCGTTCGATGCACAGCCGGTCGACTTGTGGGAGATGGGGGGCACCCTGACCTTGATGGAAGGCGAACTGGATTCCGATAACAACGGCAACTTCGATTCCTACATGCTGGGCAACCGTATCCCGCCGCTCAAGGTAACCGGCTACGTCGAGAACCAGACCCTGCCCAACTGGCGAAACCGCCTGCAGGTTCTGTATTCCGGCAACCGCGACCGTTTCCACGGGCAGACCGGTTTCGGCAGGGGGACGGTGAGCGACTTTTATGTGGTGGATTTGCTCAGCGCTTACAAGTTCAAGGTAGGCACGTTGAAGGTGGGCATCCGGAACCTGTTGGATGAGCAGTATTTCCCGACTATTTCCCAGATGTACAACTTCAACAATCGCTTTTCAGCCGGAATGGGCCGCACCATCAGCGCCACGTATTCAATCAAATGGTGAGTCGCTGAAAATAAGGTCCCGGTGTTTGAGCTTTCGCAAAGGCTTGGGAGTCGGGACCAACGAACCGGTGCAGGGAGTTCATCAGCTACGGCTTTGTGGTTTGTTGAATGAGGTGAATCACGCTCGCATCCATCATCTCCATCAATGGGGAAGGGTACAACCCAATCCCCAACACGAGGATGGCCAACGGAATCAGCGTGGCCAGTTCCCGGTTCGACAAATCCGGGAGGGCTTTGGCGGCTTCGGTCGAGGGATCTCCCAGCGCCACCCGTTGCAGCATCCACAGCATGTAGGAAGCGGCCAGAAGAATACCTCCGATGGAAATGAAGACCATGGCAAAGCTGACATAGGATGTTCCTACCAATACCAAAAACTCCCCAATGAAGTTGCAGGTGCCGGGCAGGCCAAAGGCGGCGACTGAAAACAGGAAGAACAAGGCCACAAATCGCGGCATGGTTTTGTGCAGGCCGCCGTAATCGGAAATCGCCCGGCTGTGAGTCCGGTCGTACAATTGGCCGACCGCTATGAACAAAGCAGCAGTGGTGATTCCGTGATTGAACATCTGCAGGACCGCCCCCTGAATTCCCTGGCTGTTGAACACAAAAATTCCGAGAGTCACAAATCCCATGTGGGAAACGGAAGAGTAGGCCACGAGCTTTTTGAGGTCCGACTGCGCAAGGGCCATGTACCCGCCATAAATAATTGCGATGACGGACAGCCATAAAATAAAAGGCGCGAAGTTGGCTGATGCTTCCGGGAACATCGGAAGACAAAATCGCAGAAACCCGTATCCGCCCATTTTCAGCAGAACTCCGGCAAGAATCACACTGCCCGCTGTTGGCGCTTCGGAATGTGCGTCCGGAAGCCACGTATGAAAGGGAACCATCGGCATTTTTATGGCAAAGGCCAGAAAAAATGCCAGGAACAGCCAGAACTGTGTGTTGGAGGAATACGTTTGTTCCGCCAACACCAGCAAGTCGTAAGTATGGCCGCCGTTCAGGTAAAGGCCCAGGATCCCCACCAGGAGCAGCAGGCTTCCGGTCAGGCTGTACAAAACGAATTTGAGTCCGGCGGCGATGCGGTTTGGTCCTCCCCACAGGATGATCATGAAGTACATGGGAATCATGGTGAGTTCCCACAACATGAAAAACAGGAACAGGTCGAGGGCGGTGAAGACCACAATCATGGCGCCTTCCACCAGCAGGATCAGCGAGAGGTAGGCGCGTACCCGGGTTGTGATTCCCGTCCACGAGCAAAGGACACAGAGCGGGCAGAGCAGGGCGGTGAGCATCACCAGAACCATGCTGATGCCGTCGACGCCCACCGCATACTGGATATTGAACGTGGGCATCCATTCCATGCGTTCCACGAATTGCATGTTCTTCTGGGTGAAATCAAAGTGCTTCCAGAGTATCAACGACAGGAGAAACTCAGTCACTGTGACGCCCAGGGCAATCCGTCGAATCCAATCTTCATCACGGATGAATCCCAGAATGGCAATTCCCAGAAATGGAATGGCAACCATCCAGCTGATCAGATGATCCATCAATATGGCCATTTAAGAAACCTCAGGAAAAAGTAAGCCTGTGGCCTTTCAAGTTCGCACAGGGAAATGTCTGAAGCCTTTTGCAACCGGGTCCCTTTTCTGTTGCAGGGATACAAACCGGGAACTCATCAAACCAGGAAAAACAGCAGGCCTGTCATGGCCCCCAACCAGAATATCATTACCAGTAATTGCCGCTGGATGGTGCGGGATTCCATTTCCTGCAGTATCTGACCCGCGTTATTGACTTGTCCTGCGGCCTGTCCCACTTTTTGATCCAGCATGCGCATATCAACGATGCGCCACAGCAACCTGGCGAATCCCACAGAATAATTCGCGATAAAATGAATGAAGCGATCAATGATCCTCATATCAACAATCTGCCACAACAACCTGGCAAACTTTACGGAATAGGTTGCGATGGAATGGACGAATTGATCGATCACCCGCATGTCGACGATTCGCCACAGCAGCCTGGCGAAATACACGGAAAATGTCGCGATGGAATGGATGAACTGGTCTATAACCTTCATGTCGATCATCCGCCATAACCAGTGCGCCAGCCGGATGGTCGGCTTTACCAGGTAAGCGTCGTAGATTTCATCAAAATACCCTTTGTTCCAAAAAAGGACATACCATCGACGTGTTCTTGCATTTGCTTTGGAGGCCTGATGCGCATTTCGCACCTGGTTTGAATAGGCATAGGCCCACCCCGCCACCGCTACGGCAAGAGAAACCACAAGCCAGGAGGGAAAGCCCTGTTCCACGGCACCTTTTCCTGGCAAGGTTGCGGGGGAGGTCAAAGCCGGAGCAAGAAAGCCGGCGAACCAGCTCCAGGTCAGAACCAGCAACCCGCCGCCGACTGCCGCAGCCAGGATAAAACCGGCTAAAACGGGACCGTTTAAAAACCGGGGCCGAACGGATTGTGTCTCCCGGCTATCCGGACCTGAAGCGGGTCTGTGAGTTCGTGGCCCGTGAGCAAAAAGCGAGGTGACCGCTTTTAAAATATATTGGGAGGCCACAAACACCGTGATCAGGCCAATGACTTTGAACCCGATCGCAGCGGAAGCAAACCCGCCGACTCCCCACAGGTTTTCATACGATCCGGAAAACAGCACGAACGGCGGGATCAACGCCAACAGCAAGGCCCCGCCATACAAGGTTCCCATTCCCTCCTTTGGAGCAGCATGTTCGTGTGCGCCGTGCTCAAGGTGTTGCTCCACCGACCGCAATGCATTTCCGGTGGAAAGAAAAAGAACGCCTTGTAACACCCATGGGCGAGGAGATGGAAAATCGCAACCGCGAACGCGCCCAGACCACACGCCATCACCATGAACCCGATCTGGCTGATCGTGGAATAAGCCAGGATCTTCTTGATGTCCGACTGGGTCAGGGATACGATTCCCGCAAAGACCGCAGTAGCAATACCAATGATGGCGATGAATGCCATGGCAAACGGGGAGAGAACGATCAACGGACTCAACCGAACCAGCAGAAAAGGACCGGCATTCACCATGGTGGCCGCATGAATGAGCGCCGATACCGGGGTCGGAGCCTCCATCGCAAAGGGCAACCATACATGAAATGGAAATTGCGCCGATTTTCCCATCGCCCCCATAAAAAGGAAGAAGGGGATGACGGTCACAGTATGGATGTGCAGGTCCAAACCCATCCACCCCAGTATATTGATGGTATGGTCCTGCATGCCGTCCGCCTGGGCAAGAATGGTCTGGATATCGAGCGTGCCAAAAGTAAAAAAGGTGAGAATGACGCCAAAGCTGAACCCGACATCGGCGACGGCATTGACGAGAAACGCTTTGGTGGCGGCCCGGCAGGAGGAAGGCCGTTCTGCGGCGTGGGAAATCAGTAAATAGGAACAGATCCCCATCACTTCCCAGCTAACCAGAAGCATCAGGAGGTTGCCGCTCATGACCAGCAAAATCATGGAAAAAGTAAACAACGCAATGACGGCGAAAAAACGGTTGTAGCGGGAATCTCCTATCATGTACCGGGAGGAATACACATGGACAATCGTGCTCACCCCCGTGACCAGGAGCAAAAGCAGAACCGTCAGTTGGTCGACGAACAAATTCAGGTCAATGGTAAGGGAACCGGATTGGAAAAGACGGTATAGAGAAAGGGTGAAGGGTCCATTACGCATCACTTCAATGAAAGCGGCTACGGACAACCCGAAGGAAATGGCGATGGCGGGAATCGCGATCCGGTGGCTGGTCTCGCCCCAACGGCGTCCTCCAAGCAGGAGAATGAGAGAAGCCAGGAGGGGAAGCAAAGGAATGAGAACAAAAAATTTCATTTTATCCCCTCAAAGACGCGGTGGTAGAGCCTCGTTCAGCAGAAGCTGAACGATGGGTGCGCTGAACAAACCCAGAATCAGGATAGCCGCGGACGTGAATCCCAAACTCAGTTTGAACGAGATGGGAACTTCTTTAGACTGGATTTCCAATCGGGTTGAAGACTGGTGGAAAATGCGTTCAAACAGTTTGACGAAATAGGCAAGTGTCAAAAGTGTGGAGAGCAGTACCGCGGCGACGGAAACATAATCTCCCGCTTCCAAGGCTCCCAGAATGATGTACCATTTTCCAAAAAATCCACCGGTCGGCGGCAGGCCAATCATACCCATGGCTATAATGATCAGGGAGCCGGTGAGCCATGGAGTTTGTTTTCCAATCCGCCCCAGGTCGTCGATGGTTTTGACCCCGTAAAGGCAAAACGCCACGCCCGCTAAAAAAAACAGGGCGGCCTGCATAACGGCATCGTTCATTAAATAAAAAACCCCTCCGGCAAACCCGGTTTCGTTGCCCTGGCCAATGCCAATGAGAATGATGCCGATGTGTGAAATCCCGCCATACGCGAACATCATTTTGAGGTCCCGCTGTGCCAGGGCGAGGCTGGCACCTATGACCGCCGCCAGGGCCCCGACCACCGCGACCAGCATTAAAATCGGGATGGTATTAACAACAACGGATGCATTCAAAACCCAATAAATGATTCGGATCCACACCAGCAACGCGACCTTGGTAACGAGTGGAGCCAGGATGGGAGTTATGGACTCGGGCGCGTAGGTGTAGGCCTCGGGCATCCAGGAATGAAATGGGACCAGGGCCATCTTGATCCCCAGGCCAATGAACATAAAGAGCAGTCCACTCACCAAGGCTTTCGAGCTGAGCAAAAGCGAAAGCCGGTCGGCCATGTCCGCCATGTTCAGCGTGCCGCTCAACGCATAGAAATAACCCACTCCCAAAAGATAAAGAGAACCGCCCAGGGTGCCCAATATAAGATAGCGGAAGGAGGCAAACAGCGCCCTTCCCCCGGCCACGCCCACAAGTGCGTAACTGGAGATGGAAGCGACTTCCAGAAACACGAAAATATTGAACAGATCCCCGGCGAAAACAATGCCGGTCAGGGAGGAGATCAGAAGTAGAATCATCGTGTAATAATGAACGATTCGACCGCCCAGGGCTTGTGGGGAGGTGGATCCGGTAAACAACACACCCAGCAAACCCAGCACACTCAACAGCACCAGAAGAACACTTGCCAGCCCGTCCGCCACCCACTCAATGCCGAGGGGCGCCGTCCATCCACTGAACATATACCGGATTTCCCCATGATGGACGACGTTATGCAGATTCAAGATGGAGATGGGCACCATGGCCGCCAAAACGGATATGGAAATGAACCAGCTCCAATGACGGTGCTTCAGGCAAACCACCGGCATGGAAATGGCCGCAAACAAGGGGAGAAGAAACAGAATTGCTGGAAGTTGTTGGCTCATTCTAGTTTCTCAAGGATTTTTTCTTCATCCAGACTTCCATATTTTCTATAAATCGCCGCGCACAGGGCCAATCCCACTCCCTGGATCGCCACGCCAACCACAATGGCCGTCAATGTCAAAACATGAGGCAGCGGGTTCACGTAATCGACCGCCTGCACCGGCTCCGTGACCGACAGGAGAACCGGAGCCGTCGCGCCCGTCTTCGCACTGATGGACACCAGAAAAAAAATCACGCTGGTCTGCACCAGGTACATCCCGATCAGTTTCTTGATGAGGTTGTACCGCGTGATCATGATGAAAAAGCCCCACAGGAAAATGATGACAAACGTCAAAAAATTGGGCCGCTGGAATACGGCCAGCAATGCGTCAAACATTGATGGAGTCCTCGATGATCTCTTCCGCTGACAGGCTGAACACAATGGAAACGGCAGTCACCGCAACATCGATCGCCACGCCGATTTGCGTGAGCACGATACCCAGCGACCTGCGGGCGGCGGTTTCCAGACCCGGGATTTCCAGGTTCGCGTAATTGAGGAATTCCCCGCCACCAATCATGCACAAACCGCCCACCCCGGCGTATAGCAACATTCCCACCCCATCGCCATGCAGGATCTTTTTGGTAAATTCACTCCGGGAAGCGTCGTGACCAAAAATCAGAACCGACAGGATCATCCCCGTGCCCAGAATCACCCCGCCTACAAAACCACCCCCCGGACCGTATTGTCCAAAGAACAACACATACAAGCCGAAAATCTGAACCACGGGAATGAGAAAACGCCCCAGGGTCTGCACGATAATGCTGTCGTGTGGCTGTATCATTTTGCATGTCTCCTAAGCAGTAAAGCGCAGGCAATGCCCGCCGCAAAAATCACAACGGTTTCGATCATCGTATCGAGCGATCGATAGTCCATCAGCACCGCGGTCACAACATTCGGGGTGTGAGTTTCCTGATAGCTCTGCTCGATGTACGTCGGAGAAATATGAACACTCGCCGGAGAATTCGGGTTCCTGAATTGAGGCAGGTCAATCGCGCCGTAAAGCAGAAGAATTCCCAGGAGAGGAAAAACAATCAACGTGGTTAAAGAAGGGGGAGGGCGGCGAAGCCGGGTGTCTTTGGGCGCCGTGCCGAACAGGGTCAGTAGAAAGAGAACCGTGGCCAGACCCGCCCCCACGACGGCTTCCACGAAGGCGACGTCCACCGCTCCGAGCAATCCCCATACCAGCGACAGGAAAAAACTGTACGAGCCCAGAAGAAGGACGGCACTCATCAAATCCTTGACCAGGATGGCGCCGGCGGCCGTCGCAATCAGAAGAATGAGTAATATGATTTCATATGAAAAGATCATGAACTCTCCTTTTTCCAGGGTTTCAAGCCGGACCTGAGAGCCGCGCGGACCGTGGCATGGGCGATGACCGGATTCTGAATATAAAGCAGGGCCAGCACGACCAGGATTTTCAGCGAATTCTTGTCCGGCCCCTCGTGAAAAGCGATGCCGATCAGCACCAGAAACGCGCCCAGGGAATCGGTCAGCGATACGGCGTGTGAACGACTGAACACGTCGGGCAACCGGATCACGCCGATTGCGGCAACGACCAGGAAAAATAATCCCGCTACGATGAAAACGACGGAAAAGATGTCCATGCTACGGGAGCCCCCTTTGCTCCAGGTATTTGGCCACGGCCAGCGCACCGACCAGATTCAGCAGGGCATACCCGGTCGAGATGTCGATGAACATATCGACCCGTTCGAGATACATCCCGATGACAATGAGCAGGATGATCGCCTTGGTGGAAATGCCATTGAGGCCCAGCACACGGTCAAAAATGGTGGGGCCCTGCAGAACGCGGTACAGATACGCGCCAATGAGCACCGCCAGCACCACCAGAACACTGAAAAGAAACGTTGTCATAAGTCCGGATCTTCGTCCTTGAAAATATCTGCAATTTTCGATTCGATCTGCTTGCTTTGAATGTCTTCGGCCAAAACACCGTCCATCGCGTGAACAATGAGGTTGTTGCGGTCCACTTCCACGGTAATGGTTCCGGGGGTCAACGTGATGGAGTTACCCAGAAGCACCACCGCGCCGTGGTGACGCAGTTTCGATTCCACCTGAATCAATTGAGGTGAAATGGGAAGCGAGGGGTGCAAAATGAGCTTTGACAAATGAAGACTGCTTTGAATGATCTTGTAAAACAGCCACGGAAGGTACAGGAGGATTCGTGGCCATATCCGGAATTTCGGAACAAAGGAGGAGTGGCCCGCGTTCACCCAGGCTACGGCGACGGAAAGGACCAGGCCCAATCCAAGATGAACCCATTCGAAGCTGGCGGACAACATAACCCAGAACACAAACAGGGCCAGGGATTTGAAGAACAGGAATCCGAATGATATGGGCCTGAGTCGAGATGACATAAAGGTATCCGATGCGCGTTGCCCGCCGGGTGTCAGTGTGTTCGCTTCATCTTATAAAGAACCAACCGTAGATTTGGAATGAATCGTCTGCGTTGTTGTCAAAGTCCATGAGCTTGTCTTCAATTGATGTCGAATCAGAGATCGTGTATCGCCTCCCACGTCGCATCCGGGTTGTACCGGTGAAACTCCTGCGTGTTCGGATCCATGGCCACAAGGTTCAGCCATTGATTGTGAAGCAGCTGCTGAAGGATCGCGTGTTTTTGAATGATCGATGAAATCACGTCCGGCGCCTGCTCGATGATGGCCAGAAGCCGCATCGGTTCGTGGTAATGAGCGTCACCGTTGTTGACGGTTTGCAATGGGAACCCCATCTGCAAATCGCTCTGGCTTCCCAGCATGATCCCCACACCGCCGACGACATTGTGCAGCACCTTGCTGCCGCTTCCATGCTTCCAGGGATCCACCGCGGAAAAATAGTAGCCGGTGTTGATCCACTCGCCGACAATCAACGGCGCGGTCATGATCTTTTCCAGGATGGCGCCCTGCGGGTCCGCAACCGGATCGTAAGAATGCAGGAAAGCCCGCCCGCCCAGGTCCAGTCCTTTGGTCCGCTTGCGCCTTGCAATGATGAACGCCCCATTGCCCGCCAGCCCCATTCCGGCCGGGGATTCGCCCAGTCGCAACTGCGCGCGTCCACATGATCAAACGCCTGCTCCGGGGAAATGTCCGTCGGCGCACTGGGAATGCGGCGGCACCGCTCCAGCGCCTGCATCGCGCCCGCTTTTTCGAGATCTTCCTGCAACGCCCGCAGGTCGTCCCGGTGCGAACCGGGCAATTCCTCCAGGTCGTAAAACTCGACACGGTCCGTCGTCGTGTTGTGTTTGCCCGGCAGGAACCACGTGTCATCCGGGATCGGCAATCCCTTTTCCTTTAAGATGCGCCGGACTTCCGGCTCGTTCGCCATCGCCGCGAACACGCGCGCGTTGGCATCGCCCGGCTTTCCGCCGCAGGCCCCGCAATCCAGCGCCCCGTAATAGGGATTGTTGTCCGTCTCGCTTCCATGTCCGCAAAGACAAACCAGCCGCGCGAAGTTCCGGGTCAGCCCCATGGCGCGCAACCCGTTTTCGATGAACGTCGCCCGCTCGGTAAGGGAAAACCCCGCGGCCAGCCCGTCCGGGATCCCGTCTCCAGTCACTTCTCCGTCCCGCGGGGTTTGGGGATCGGTCGGCGCGGATATCGCGACGCGCGTGGGAACCCGGTACGTCAGTCCCTTCCGGATAACCGAGGTCAGGGTGCGAAACGATTTTCGAAGCAGGGTCTTGCCCACCAGCCCCAGGCTGAAAAAGAATCCCAAAGCATCGATCACCATCATCGACCCGATGGGATGGTGCTTCATGTCATGAAAAAAATGGTGACCCAGCCAGCCCCAGCGGGTATTGGAAGCATATGTTTCCAACGCCGCGCCTTCCCCCGGCCGGGCCGTTTCCATCACCGCATGGTTGGGAGTCAACAGCACCGGGCACAGGGACGCGCGCTGGTCGCAATCGAAAGGCTGGTGATTGATGGGAATGCCAAAAAAACCCGCGAACCCGAACGTTTCGTAAGGGCCCGTGGCCTCGATGTGGCGGCGGAACGATTCCGAGCGCACGTCGATGCAAAAGACCAGTTGCGCATGCGGACGCGTTTCCACCTCCGCCACGGTGCCGCGGTGCTTTGCGATTTTTCCCAGTATGTTCCGGCGAAAAGAATCTTCGTACGCCTCGATCCACACCCGCCCGTGCCGGTCCGAAGGAAAGTCGTCCAGCCACTGCAACAGCGTCTGGGCATCGGCAGGGGAAAGGCCGCGCACGTCTTCCGGCGTCAACTCCAGAAACTGCGCCAGGTGGAACAACCGCCACGCGTCCCGGCATGTCGCCTCTTTGATCGGATCGGCGGTGTGTGGATCGTGGCCCATCCGCTCGCGGTACTCTTCGGCGTGTTCCTGCCAGTAGGCGGTCAGCGCGGGAACCGTGGCATCGATGCCCCATTCCTGCCGGCATTGGTTGTGCACCAGCTCCGCTTCATAGAACAACCGCACCGCGAGGTATTGCGTGGTGTCAATCGGATGTTTCTGTTGCGCGTGGTACGTCGGGTGTTCGCCGAGCCACCGGATGTAGCGTGTCCATCCCGGCAGCAGCGACAGTTGCCGCGTGAGATAATCCTTCCATTGCGCTTCGGGAATTTTGAGCCGGTGCAGGCTGTGAATGATGGCGTCCTCCGCCGCTTCCGGGAGACCGCGAACCTTTTTGGAAAAGTCCTTGATGCCGATCAGCCGTGCCGAAAAATCTTCCGGCGCCAGCTCCCTCCATGCGTGGTAGAACCCTTTTTCGCGGCCGGGCATGGGCCAGCCGGACAACCCTTCATCGAGAAACGCCGCCACCCACTTGATGAGCTGGTTGTTGACTTCCTCGACCACCTCGCCCGCGCTCAGGCGGTCCACCCAGTCGCCCAGGGTGCGTTGCGGCGGCAGGGAAATCGATACGGATGTCTGTGATTGTGTGTCTGGGTCGGAGATTGGGGATGCGGTAGAAGAATCGGATAACTCGAGGGCGGCGGTGACGCTTTCCCATAACTGCGTCAGGTAGGTGGCTTCCGGATGGGTGCCGGGCGCGTTTTCAGTGTAGTGTTTTTCAAGGATGCGTTTGCGGGTGGCTTCGGGAAGGTAGGCCCGGAATTGCCGGGTGGCCCCGCCTCCGCTCAACTGCCAGTCCAGAAGCGGCGGCGGCAACGCCTCGAAGCCGTAAAGCAGGTGCAGTTGCCAGACCTCTTCCGGCGCCACCGCCCGGCTTCCTATTTCTAAAGGAACCCGCCCGTCGGCGCGGGGCCCGGCGCGGGAGAACGCGTGCTCGAAGCTTTGCCGGGTGATGCGCCCGTTGCGGTAAAACTGGCGGTACTCGTCGTTGGCGAGGTAGCCATTGCCGCCCAGCAGGTCCTTGCCCTTGCGCACCGCTTCGTCGAACGGCAGGTATTCCAGTCCGTGCAGCGGGTTCTGCGCCACCATCGTCCGCATGGGCCAGAACGGCGCGATCGGCTCGCTGGCGTTCAGCACCACCTGCCGCACCTGGTCGCGGATTTCCTGGGAAAGGGACTGCACTGAAATCGTACTCATAGAGAGCGGTCCATTGATTCAGCCTCGTCAAGTTCGTCCCCTGCGGGGATCACACTTTGCGTTCCGTTATTTATTGATGAGCCGGATCAGGTCGTGCACCTCGCGGTGTTTTTCGATGGCGTGCCGAAGCGGCTTGTGACTGAAAACCTGGTATACGTTCCTCCTTCCGTCCCGGTGGTGCTTCAGGTAGCCGTCCGCTTCCAGCTCGCCGATGATGCGTTGCACGGCGCGTTCGGTGATGCCCACCTCCACCGCGATGTCCCGTATCCGTTCGGACGGGTTCTTGGCCAGGCACAACAGGACGTGTGCATGGTTGGTCAGAAACGTCCACGACGGAGCGGTTATTTTGCTGTCATCTTCCACCACGACCCTGTACGGCCCCTGGCATTTCCCTGGAGCCCAGCCTGCGGTTTCAGGAATCGAAATATCCCGATATCAGAATACATGAAATACGATACCTGAAATTCATTTCATAGGTCAACCAAATTAAATAGCTTGCGGGCACAAATTCATCCCCACTCCCCGCCACTCTTGGCCGGCCCGTTCCCCAAACCCACCCCGCAGTTCGCCACCCTCAAATAATAGAACGGGTTGCGCTTTTTAATGAAAAATTGAATATGGGGGGCTCGGTTGGAGGGTGGGAGGGTCAGATGGGGATCGCCTCGTATTTGATTAAGCCTTGACGGACAGTAAGCGGTGTTGTAATATAATTACAACACAGGAGGGATGGAAAAGGAGGTTGACCATGCACTTTGGGGAATTTTTTCATGAGCTTAGAATTAAGAAGGGTTTTACCTTAAGAAGGTTTGCAGAAATTCTCGAAGAGGATCCTGGGAACATTTCTCGTTTGGAGAGAGGGAAGTTGCAGGCTCCAAAGTCGGAGGAGAAGTTGCAGTTTTATGCCAAAGCCTTGGGTTTAAAAAAGGGATCAGAAAGTTACATCAAGTTTATGGATTTAGCCCATGTTTCAAATAAAACTTTTGGAATTGAACATATAAGAGATGAGGCTTTGCTGGAGAAACTGCCTATGTTTCTTCGGACACTGAATAACAAAGGGCTGGATGAAAAAAAATTGAAACCTTGATAGAGATTATTAGAAAAGCCTGATGCCGATAGTATTTCTTCCTCCCCCCGTGATTGAGAAGAAGGCGCTGGAATTTGTTGAGGGTCTTCGTCTTGAAAATACGATACCAGTACCCATTGATGATATTGTGGAAATTAAATTGGACATTCGCATTATTCCCTCCCCCGATTTAATAAAAACTGGAATCGATGCCTTTTCAACTAGGGACTTTAAGGAAATTTACATCGACGGGAAACAATTTTCCGAAAGGGAGAGAAGAGCGCGTTTTACCTTGGCTCATGAAATCGGCCACTTTGTTTTGCACAAGGATTTTGTGCAACAGGAACATTTTGGAAGCCTTGAGGAATGGAAAGAATTTGTACTAAATGATCGTCAAAGGGACTGGCTGGAAACGCAAGCAAATATGTTTGCGGCATTTTTGCTGCTACCTACCAAACACCTCGCAAAAGAATTCGAAAGGGCAAAAGATGATTTGAGTAAAAACCCCGAGTTTTCCAAACACGGGTCTTTACCAGCCGACGAATTGTTGGCTCCTTATTTGGCAAAAGGAATTTCAAACATATTTGAGGTTTCTGAAGAAACAGCATCCAACAGAATTTCCAATTGGTTAGAAATCAAAAGCCGGTGAGAGGACTCGAACCCCCGACCCACTGATTACAAATCAGTTGCTCTACCAACTGAGCTACACCGGCATAAAAGGCTGGTTTTCAGGAAAGACTGGAAACCCCCACCTGCAGGTTCCCCGCTAAGTATATCTCAACCTGCGAAATTTTAAAGCCCCGTCCGCGCCTCCGCGCCCCGCGCACCCAAACCGGGGTGTCCCCCGCGCCCGCACGACCTTGCGCCCCGCACCGCAATGCCGTATGCTGAGGCGCATTTTTTTCGGTTCCGATTGCTCCCTGCTCCGCGCTGACCCGCATGAGGACTCAACTCCCGCGACAATTAACGATTTTGGCACTCGCGTTCGCCCTGGCCCTCGCGGCACCGCACCCCGTCCGCGCCGCGGACGCCGACCTCCCCGCGTTCTTCCGCGACAGCACCCTGCGCGGCAACGTGCGCGCGTATTTCCAGT
>NZ_HG422173.1:426341-494523 GCF_000341545.2 Nitrospina gracilis 3/211 | reverse complement strand
CCTCCGTCGCCTCCGTCGGCGGCAGGCTGGTGTGGCACACGGGGGAAACGCACGGCTTCAGCGGCCGGGTCGGATTTTACACCGCCAACGGATTCGCCCTTTCCGGCGATGGCGATCCGCCGTCCAACGGCGCGCTCACGGTGGACAACAACGCCGTCTTCGCCGAAGCCTTCCTGCAATACCAAAGCGGCGCCACCCGCCTGCGCGCCGGTCGGCAGACGGTGAACACGCCGTTCATCAATCCCGCCGACGCGTTCATGATTCCGTTTCACGTCGAGGGCCTCGCGTTCCGGCACACGTTGCCGATGGACGTCACCCTGCACGCCATCCACCTGGACAAGGTGAAGAACCGGCAGGAGGACCAGTTCGACGACGCGGGCGCATTCGTCACCGGCCGCCTCACCGGCACGCCGGCGCAGACCGATGGCGTCAGCGTGCTCGGCGCGGACTGGCGGCGCAAACACATGCGCTTGCAGGTGTGGGAGTACTGGTTCTGGGATCTGTTCCACCTGTTCTTCGTGCAGGGCGAGGTGACCCTGCTCCCCGATGCCGACGTGCGGCCGTTCCTGAAATTCCAGTTCGGCCGCGAGGACGACGTGCAGGCGGCGTTTCTCGGCACCGTGCGGTCCACGCTCTACGGCGCACAGGCGGGGGTGGAGGGCTACGGCGCGCTGTTCCGCGTCGGGTGGAACTACATCCCCACCGAGCCCGGCACGTTCCGCAGCGGCAGTTTTTTATCGCCGTACAACTTTTCGACTGATGCGTTGTTCACCAACAGCATGATGCAGGGCCTCACCGTGAAACCCACCGTGCAGGCGGGATGGGCGGTGAAGGCGACCGCCCTCTACCGTTACGGCGAGCAGTGGATGGTGAAGCTCAGCCACGCGCATTACGACCTGCCGGAAGAAGTGGGCGGCGCGGACTCCGCCGAGACGAACTTCGACATCCGCTACCGTTTCCAGGAAATGCTGAAAGGGTTTTCCGTCCGCTACCGCTTCGGCGTCATCACCGCCGACCGCGCCGACGAACGCTTCGCCGATCACCGCGTGCAGTTGCAGTACGCCTTCACGATTTTCGAGTGACGCGAGACGCGGCGGCTCATGAGAAGAGGCGCTCCGGGATCAGTGCGCCAGTTCGGGGTTCATCCACAGCGCGACGCCGATGAGGATGAGCGCGATGGCGATGGCGAAGAGGAATCCCGTGTGAATGAAGATGTGGAACCAGCGCGGTTCCTTGTACGTGAGGTAGCGGAAGAATTTCTTCTTTTGCGGCGGGCGCGGGGTTCCTGTTTGCGGGGTGGTGTGCGTGGTGTCGGCCATGATGTTCTCCTAGTGAGAAAAGGTTCCTTCTATATATAAAGGTAGGAACCCGGGCCGGTTCGACGCCACTCTTTTTAAAGGGAGATGAAGAACGCGTTTAAAGGGGGAGCGATAGTATAGTGAACGGTTTCAGGAAATTGGCCCGCTTTGGCGAAAATTGTGCGGGGAAGGGGAGAGGGAAAAAATGGAGCCGACGAGCGGATTTGAACCGCTGACCTACTGATTACGAATCAGTTGCTCTACCAGCTGAGCTACGTCGGCTTGCTTGGGTTGGAGGTGATTATTTAAACGGTTTTGGCCTCGAAAATCAATGCCGAAATCGCGGTGCCGCCGGTTAAGACTTGGGTCGGGCGAACGAGCCTCTTCACGGGTTCCCGGTCAGTCCGGACCAGGCCATGCTGCGGTTGGAGCCGCCCGCCCAGTCTTTCGCCCCCACCACCAGAAGGCCGATGTCCTGCGCCGCCTCGAACCAGCCGAGCACCTCTTGCAAAACCGTGTCGGAGGACGCGCCCGTTTCCAGCAACTGGTACGCGCGGTAGGCGGTCATGTTGAGGGCGATCGATTCGCCATGGCCCGTGGCGGCGACCGCCCCGCTCGGCCCGGCGTAAAGGCCGCACCCGATCAAAGGGACGTCGCCGACGCGTCCGCGCCAGCTTTTCCCGGTGCCGCCGGTGCTGAGCGCTGCGGCGAACTGTTTGCCGTCCCAGGCCACCGCGCCGACGGTGTCCGAACTTTTCGCGCCGTCGCTGCGCACGCGGCTCTCGTCCAGCGGGGTGAAACCGCGTTCCGTCGCGTACCGCGCCGCGCCGTCCCCGGCCAGCAGGTGATACGGTTCGTCGAGCAGGGCCTGGGCGATGTGCACCGGATTCTGGAATCCCTCGACCACCGCCACGGCACCGAAGGTGTGCCGGCCGCCGTCCATGCACGCCGCGTCCATCTGGATCGATCCGTCGGCGCGCCTGCGCGATCCCACCCCGGCGTTGAAGCGGCCGTCGTTTTCCAGCACCTCCACCGCCGCGCAGGCGGCGTCCACCGCGGTGAACCCGCCCTGCATCAGCTCCAGGCCGCGCTCGCAGGCGCGGTCGGTGCCGTCGGAATTTGCGTTGTCGGAACCCGCGCCGCCGTGGGCGAGCAGGGCGAACTGGTAGCCTGTCATGATAATGGCCGCTTTCCGCTTGGTCCCGGGTGCCGGGATGGTTTATGATAAGGCATCATTATATAAGGTACCATTTTCGCCGGAGACCGACGCGTGGTCAAATTCTGTCTGCAATGCAAGGACGCTTTCTGGGGCGGCAAGTTCTGCCCGAACTGCGAGGGCGACATCGAGCTGCTCGACGCCGCCGTGCCGGAAAACCAGAAATACCTGGGCGAACTCAACATCGACGTGCGTCCGAAATACTTTGCCCGCAGCTCCATGCTGCTGACCTGCTTCGGTTTCGTCATGGCCCTGCCGCTCGGCATGTTCGTGTTTCTACGCGGCGCTTCCGCCTCCGGCAACGTGGCCTTGTGGGCCACCCTTGGCATCAGCCTGGTGCTGGGAGTCGCCTGGCTCACCTGGTGGGGTTCGGCGAAGGTCTTCAGCCGTAAAATGAAAGACGTCCACACCCTCAAAGAACCGCAGCTGGACTGATCCCGCCCGGACCCGCCACTGCGGGGACCGCCTTTTCCGTTACTTCTTTACCGCTTTTTTGCCGATGTCGCGGCGGAAGTGCGCGCTTTCCCAGCGGATCTTGTCGGCCGCCCGGTAGGCGTTGTTGATGGCCTGCTCGATGTCCGCACCCAGGGCGGTGACGCCCAGCACGCGGCCGCCGTTGGTGACGATGTGGCCGCCGTCGACCTTCGTTCCGGCGTGGAACACCTGCGCTTCGGGAATCGACGCCACCTGTTCGATGCCGGTGATGGCATGGCCTTTTTCGTACGAGCCGGGGTAGCCGCCCGCCGCCATCACCACGCACACCGCCGCCTCCGGTTTCCATTCCAGCGTCAGTTTTTCCAGTGTGCCTTCGGCGCAGGCCTTGAGCGGCGGCACGATGTCCGACTTCATGCGCATCATCAGCGGTTGCGTTTCCGGGTCGCCCATCCGGCAGTTGAATTCCAGCACCTTGGGTCCGTCGGCGGTGAGCATGAGCCCCGCGTAGAGGATGCCTTTATAAAGAACGCCTTCTTTCTGCATGCCGCGAAGCACGGGAAGCATGATGCGTTCGACCACCTCATCCTTGAGCTCGGGTGTGAAGATGGGCGTGGGTGAGTACGCGCCCATGCCGCCGGTGTTGGGTCCGGTGTCGCCGTCGAACGCGGCTTTGTGGTCCTGCGCCGCTTCCAGGGGCAGTATCATGTGTCCGTCGGTGAAAGCGAGGAGGGACACCTCCTGTCCTTCCAGCCGTTCTTCGATGACCACCTGCTTGCCCGAATCGCCGAACGTTTTTGCGCCCATGATCTGCTCGACGGCATCGATGGCTTCCGCCTCGTTGCTGCAGACGAACACGCCCTTGCCCGCGGCGAGGCCGTCGGCTTTCACCACTACCGGACCGCGTCCCTTGCAGTACGCCTTGGCCGCTTCCTTGTCCTCGAATACTTCGAAATCAGCGGTGGGCACGTTGTGGGCTTTCATCAAGTCCTTGGCGAACGCCTTACTGCCTTCGATGAGCGCCGCTTTGGCGGTGGGGCCGACGATCTTCAATCCCTGGCTCTGGAACAGGTCGACGATGCCCATGGCGAGCGGTTGCTCCGGACCGACGACGGTGAGGTCGACCCGGTTCTCCAGCGCGATGGCGAGCAGTGAGTCGAGGTCGGTGGCGGAGACGGCGATGTTGCGGGCAATCGATTCCGTGCCGGCGTTGCCCGGAGCGCAGAACACTTCCTTTACCAGCGAGCTTTGCTTGATTTTCCAAACCAGCGCATGCTCGCGGCCACCGCCGCCGATGACAAGTATTTTCATGCCCCTTCTTTCCTTTTATGGATTTTGTTTTGTTTCGTGACTGGCCTGAATTTTATA
The DNA here is from genome assembly GCF_000341545.2 of Nitrospina gracilis 3/211. Taxonomy (NCBI): domain Bacteria; kingdom Pseudomonadati; phylum Nitrospinota; class Nitrospinia; order Nitrospinales; family Nitrospinaceae; genus Nitrospina; species Nitrospina gracilis. The sequence continues at coordinate 490,209 of NZ_HG422173.1, read as the reverse complement.
GAAAAACGGCACCCCGCACAATTTTAATTGTCCGAAGCCACGCTATCGGCAATCCATGCTATTTTTATACAAGCCCCGGAAAAAACGGGCACCGTGGCCGCAATCCGTGAAGGTGTGCATGATCCGCATTGAAGGACTTTCCAAATCGTTCGGCGGCAAACCCGTACTCCAGAATTTGTCGCTGGAAATAGAAGAAGGAGAACGGTTCGTTCTTCTGGGCCGCAGTGGATGCGGCAAGACCACGCTGCTCCGGTGCATTGCCGGATTCGAGCAACCGGATGCCGGGACCATCTATATTGATGACCAAGCTGTCAATGCCCTTCCTGTCGAGCGGCGGCCGGTCGGATTCATTTTCCAGCGTCACGCCCTGTTCCCTCACAAAACCGTGTACGACAACATCGCCGTCGGCCCGCGCATCCGCGGCGAAACCGAGACGGACATCCGGGACAAGATCGACGCGCTGTTGGCCATCACCCGCCTGACGGACCTGCGCCACGCGTGGCCGGGGCAGTTGAGCGGCGGCGAGTCACAACGCGTCGCCGTGGCGCGCGCCGTCATCAACCGGCCGCAGGTATTGCTGCTCGACGAACCGCTGTCGGCGCTCGACGCCAGCCTGCGGCAGAATTTGCGCGACGAACTGGTGGAGATGCAGAAGGCGTTCGGCATCACTTTCCTGTTCGTTACGCACGACCAGGAAGAGGCCATGAGCCTCGCCGACCGCATGGGCGTGCTGGAAGGAGGGCGGCTGTTGCAGGTGGGGGTGCCGGAAGAGTTGTACGATCGTCCGACGGACCGTTTCGTTGCCGAGTTCCTGGGAGGCGTCAACCGTCTGCCCGGCGTGGTGGAAAGCGTTACGGAAGGCGGTTGCGCGGTGCGGCTCGATGGCGGTGGAGTCATGACGGTAGCGGATGTCGGGAAGCTCAAACCGGGCACGCCTGTCGATGTGTTTTTTCGGCCGGAAAAGGCGGTGTTGCGGATCTCACCGGATTACAAAAACGGCATGAACCTGCTGGAAGGATTGCTGGAGAGGAAATCTTTTTTCGGCAGTCACACGCGCTACCGGGTGATGTTGAAAAGTGGAGAGGCGGTGACGGTGCAGGTGCGGCACGGGAATGATCCGGCGCTTTTTTCCGGGACGGCGGTCTGGGTGCAGGTGGCTGCGGAGGACACTTTGATTTATGAACGCGATCCACACGAGGCGGCGAATGCGTGAAATGCGGCGAAAATGGATTCTTCTTTTTTGCACGGCGATGGTGTGGCTTTCCGCGTGCGGGGGAGAGGAGCCACAAACAGCGAAACGCACACTGATCGTGGCGACTGACGCCACCCTGCCGCCGATGTCGTTTTTGAATGACCAGAATCAACTTGCTGGATTCGAAATCGATCTCATCGACGCGGTGGCGAAGCAGGCGGGATTCGAGTACGACCTCATCAACGTAGAGTGGAACGGACTGTTCGGCGGGCTCATCACGAAGAAATACGATCTCGTCATCAGTTCGGTCACCATCCTGGAAGAACGCAGGGAACGCATGGCGTTCAGCGTGCCGTACCTGCAAAGCGGGTTGTCGCTGGTGGTGCAGCGTGGCACCCAAGGCGTGACTTCTCTGGAGGATGTGCAGGCGCAGGACGGTATCGTCGGGGCGCAACGCGCCACCACGGCGTTCTTTTATCTCGAGGATTACTCCGAACTCAACAAACAGGCGTATGAGTTGTACGGTCACGCTATTCAGGATTTGATCAAGGGCGAGATCGCCGCCGTTTTGGGTGAGAGCACGGGCACGCTGTATTACAAAAACAACGACGCCGCTGTGTTCCGCGAGATCAAGATGGTGGGCGACATCTTAACGGAGGAGCATTACGGCATCGTCGCACGAAAAGACGAGGCGGAGTTGTTGCAGAGAGTCAATGAAGCGCTCAACAAACTGCTGGCCGACGGCACGGTGGCGAGACTGCACGAGAAATGGGAGCTTGGTCAGGCGGCGGTGGTGCCTAAAACGATTGCATCGGGTAAGGAGGACTGAACGTGGAGCCCGCGCGAAAACCTTCCGGTACGGTCACGCAACTGGCGTGGAACCTGGTGGTGGTGGCGAGTTTTGTTCTGCTCGTCTATCTGCCCGCCGAAGACGCGTTGACGGGACGCGCCGTGCCGGGCAGTTACCTGGGATTGATGCAGTTGTTGCCCATCGGCATCCTGTACACGCTCGGGGTGACGGTGGCGGGGAGCCTGGCCGCCATCTTCGTCGGCCTCGTCGTCGCCTTCGGCAAGCTGTCGGGAAAACGTCCGTTGCAACTGGCGGCATCTTTGTACACCGAAACGTTGCGCGGCATTCCGCTTCTCGTGTTTCTCTTCTACATTTATTACGCGCTGGGGGAAATCTTTTCGGTGCCGAAACTCATGGCGGCGATTCTGGGATTCGGCTTCAGTTACGGCGCGTACATGGCCGACGTGTTCCGCGCCGGCATCGAGGCGGTGCCGAAGGAGCAGGGCGAGGCGGCGCGCAGTCTCGGCATGAACGACCGGCAGGCGATGTTTGAAATCATTCTGCCGCAGGCGTGGCGGACGATCATCCCGGCCATCGGCAACCAGACGCTGGGCATGCTGAAGGACACCAGCCTCGTCTCCGTGCTCGCCATCAGCGATATCCTGCGCGTGGCCAACCAGTACGCGGCGACGCACTTCAATTACTTCGAGACGTACACCTACGTCGCGCTCACCTACCTGTTGCTGACCCTGCTGTTTTCGAAAGTGGTGGACCTGCTGGAACGCCGCGTGGCCATTCACTGACCCGGCGGCGCCGGGAGCCAACGGTGGGCATAACCCATTGCTTCCGGGTGCAACCCGGCCAGTTGGGTGCAGAGGCACTCTGCTACATGAAGAATTCCATGTACACCATCCAGCCGATCATGGAGATGACGAGGATGGTGTAGCCAACGTGCACCCAGACGGTGAAGATGGGATTTTCCTGGCGCCTGGGCGGAGGTTTTTGGGATTGGTTATCCATGCCCCCACTCTATCACACATCCTCTGCGAGGCGACACCGCGCCCAGGGACTGGAAAACGGGACTGCTTCCCCTCAACGCAAATAGCAGTTCTTTGGGAAATCGACCATGCGCATGGGGCCGGGGAAGTGTTGCCAGTGGCCGCGCGGCAGGGCGTTGAGCATTTCCTGCACTTTAATGACCGTTGCCTTGTCGGTGCCGTTGTAATAGTAAAGCCGGTTGACCGCCCAGCAGTCGGCGAGCTCCGTCTGTTTGCGCAGTTGGAAGGCGGTGGTGGCGGGATTGACGACGTAGCCAAGCACATGGCGGCCGCATTCGCGGTAGTACATGAACTCCTGCATGAGGGTGCTCGGTTTCATGGCGGCGAGCGCGTGGAAGTTGACGTTCAGCACCGGCAGGCCGCGGAAGGTGTACGACGCCTCCACCGCCGGGGCTTTTCTGTCTTTTGCTTTCACCACCGTCACCTGGCGCGAAAAGTAATCGAGACACGAATATTTCGGGTCCATGTCCGCAAACGCCGTTGCCGGGAGTCCCCATACCATCATCCAGATCAAAGCCAACCTGATACCACGCATGCTTCCTCCAAGTCCTATAAGTGCATAAATCAATGAATTTCCGGGCCAACGGAGGCCCTTCGGAGAGGCCATATGTTAATGTATAAAGTAAATAAAATCAACTTTTTACAAGGCGGTCCCGATAAAAAGGAAGGTCCCGGGAAAGCCAACCGGGGCCGGATTGACCAACGGAGCCGCCAGGGTTTTGGGAAGCTCCCGGCTCCGGCAGGCCTTTCCTTTTGGCCGCACCCCCCAATAGCGGGTTGGGGGGTGTTTTATTTTAAGGAACAAAGTTAAGGGGCCGGAAAGATTTAATAAAATGAACAAAAAGTATTAACAGCCAGGAACCAGACTCCCAGCAGATTTGAAAATCTCGAGGATTTTTAAACTAACGCGGGCTCGGTTCAATAAAACATCTGCAAGAAACAAACTGACCAACCCGATGTAAATAAGATAAGCCCAACCTGTGTAGTCATTGAACAGAATGGTATAAAACCAGTCTTGATTGAATAAGTAGAAAAAAGTGGAGGTGAGAGTGCCGGCAAGTAAAAAGATTGCGGCAATCCAGATGGGTCGCAAGGAGTCTTTCTTCAACAATGCCGTACTTAAAATGATTAGAAACAGGGTTGCGTTCGATCCCGTAAATATTTTCAGGTCGGCAATCAACCGTTGAGTGACAATATAGTATTGGGCATGAATGAGTTGGTTGACGTTATCGATGGCCGTTTCAAAGCTCAGAGCCGCATCTTTCAACGAATCGACGATAAGCCGCTTCACTTTCTTTTTGGTTTGACGGTATTTTTCTTTGGCCTGTTCTGCGGTAGAACCACAGACACACATGGTTGCGATCTGGGTCGCGATCCGATCAGGCAAGTCAGAAAAAAGTTGGTTTTCCAGTTTGCGGGCCTGTCCTGAAAACTGGTTTTTTAACATGTGAAGCTTGGGGTTTGAGTCTTTGCTCGAGAGGTCGGCAGATAGACCGAAATCCTCCTGGATTTTGTTTTCAATCTGGGCAGCGATAAAGCGTTGGGCGTTTTTTTCCACATAATCCGTGTTTGTGGACAGCAGGGCGAAAGCGCCACCGAAAAGCAAAGTTCCGGCAAATGCGATGGCTATCAAAACCGATTTCATTCAGGCCCCTCCCGTAAAAACAACTTTGGCGATCTCTTTCAGGTTAACGGAATTCCGAATTCAGGCAAGCCCCGCTTCCGGCTCTCCGGGCCATAATGCATAAGCTATTGAAAGTAAAAAGATTTTGATTGCTTGGGAAACGGCGGGGGCGGTGTTATATTAATAGTATAGAAACACTTCGTTTGTTCTGTCATCGGCGCTTCACGCATAGGGGGGCGATCTGGATTCGACGGGAGTAAGGAGACGAAGGTTGCATGCAGGGGATACCGTTGGCCCCTTAAAAAACGGTACAAAACATAATCGCCAATGATTATGAAGTAGCTGTAGCTGCGTAACTAACCCTTACCGGCTACCGTCCCGTCCTCTTCGGTCCGCGAGGAGGATATGGACGTCATCTCTGCGGACTCGCTGTACACTTCGCGTCTCGGGAGTGTGTGGTTAAACTTTAGAGGCTGGCTGGAATGCAATCCTGTTCGCGGGAGTAATTCCGGTGAGATCCAAAACGCGGACTAAGCATGTAGACGCCTTTTGTTGAAGACTTCCGGACGGGGGTTCAATTCCCCCCGCCTCCACCAATTTTAATTCCAATAAAATCCGAGCAGGTCCGTAAGCCCGCGTAAAAGCGGGCTTTTTTATTGCTTTGGGGTCCGGGTGCACTGGATGGGATGTATTGACATTCGGAGGCATCATTGAGGGCAATCATGGAACTCAAAACGGAGCTCCCCCAGATGGCCCTTACCAGCACTGCCGTCAAAAACGACAAGCCCTCCTGGAAAACCCTCCGTCTTTACGATGAGCGTGGCTTGTATCTTGAAGTTTTCCCTAATAGCGGGAAATGGTGGCGATTTGAGAAAAGGCCCTGCACCTCTTAAAAGATGCAGGGCCTTTTTGTTCCGTGAGTCAGCCTTTTTGCCTTAAAGGGTGTGCTCTCCCCAGTTCACACCCGGGGCCGTCACACGGAACGGCATTCTGATGCGGATCGAGCAGAACCTCTATCAGAATGAATACATTCAGGAGTCAGCCGGTTCATCTCCTTATATCTGAAACCACTATTCCTCCGGCGCGAACGACACGAGTTCCTCCTCCCTGTCCAAAGGAATGCTCACCACAATGGCGCCCATGACGTCAAAGAGCCTGAAGTTGTGCCTGGGGCTTTCGGGGTGCGCATTGTGGCATTTCACACAGGAAGGCGTGGTTGCGCGGTCCGGATACATGGCTTGAAAAAACTCGCGGTTTCCGGACAGGAGCGTGCGTTTGTACGGGTGCACCGGGGACTGGGCCAGGGCCTTCAATCCCAGCCTTTCAAATTTGTTGCCCGGGCCATTGTGAGGATTGACCGGCCAGAGGCTGATCAACCGGTAATGAAAACCCAGGCGAAGATTTTGAATCAAATCCGAGGCGTTCAATAAAAACTGAGCGGGCAGCAGAAGGGCATTGTCTTCCCACCAGTTTGCCGAGGCGTAGCTGACCTTGTTTTTTTCCAGCCGGTGGACCACGTGTTTGGCATACACCGCGCGGTCCGCCTCCAGAATGGCATGGATGTAGTCTGCAGCCGTTTCCGGAGGAACGTAAAAGTAGGTGTTCCGGCCATCGTTGGCACTATGGATGGGAAATCGCACCAGGATCCCGCCCATCACGTCACCCATCTTGAAATCTTTTTTTCCACTGTCCGGATGGTTGTTGTGACAAATGGTGCACTGGCGGGTAATTGCCCTGTCCGGATACAGGGTGTTGAAGGTGAGGTCCCCTTTGCTTTCATCGATCCAGGCGAAGGGCGTTTCGGAGGGTTTGCTGATTTTCTTCAGCGCCTTTTCCTCTATGTTGCTTTCGGGCCCATTCTCCGGATTGATTGGCCACAGGCTGATGAGCCGGTATTGCAACCCCAGGTTTTGGGAACGCACCCGATCCGCCGACATGGCCAGGAATTGCGCGGGCAAAGGCAGGGTGTGGGCCTCCTCCCAGTTTTCGGTCGCATTCAGTTTCACCGTTTCTTTGAGCCGATCGACCAGGTATTGAGAATAAATGGTGCGGTTGGCCTCAATGACCGAATGCAGGTAAGAGGCCACTTTGTGTGGGGCCACCCCCAAAGTGGACACTTTAAGTTCAGCGCAACGCGCCGTCGAAGGGAGCGAAAGAAGTATGGAAAGCAAGCAGATTTGGGGGAGAGTTCGAACTGGAATACGCATGGAACACCTCCTGCCTTGCTGGAAACAAGCCAATAAATTTTGTCTTCAAATCCCTTAAACACTGTGTGAGCCTGTGGACATCGATCTCCTTTCTTATTTCTTAGCAAATTATTTGACCCGTATTGGAAAAAACGGGATCGGAGGTCACGCGTATTTGAATTCCTGCGGGGAGGCGAGAATTGCAGCCACCTTGTTCAATAACGTTTCTTTTTCCACGGGCTTTACCAGGAAATCCTTGACCCCCTTGCGCAACAAGTCCACCGCCAAATCCGTATCTGGATACCCGGTGACCACCAGGATCGGAATGGACGGGGCGTTGGCTTTGATGTATTCGATGGCCTCTACTCCATTTATTTTGGGCATGCGAATATCGGTGAGGATCAGGCCCACCTGCAGCAGGTTGGATCCTTTTTTCATCAGGTCAATGGCCTCTTCCCCGTTTGCGGCTTCAATCACTTTGTAATTCGCCTGTTCCAGCTGAAACCGGAGCACGTCGCGAATATCAGGATCGTCTTCGATAATCAGGATTTTTCCATGAGTGCCTGCACAATCATCCATGATGGACATAACCATTCCCCCTTCGTTTGATTATTGGACAAGCAACCCCCCGAAGGCGTCAATAATTCGGAAGGGTTTAACTTTCCTCTACAATAAAAATGAAGGCAAAGAATGTAAATGACCCAAATCAGTCATTTGCATCCTGCCCCCGAAAATAACTCAAATCAGCTACAAGGTGTTTTGGTGGGTGGGCGAATTCGGGACGGAGGCTTCAAGGTCCATTGGATCAAAAGGGTTTGAGCCTGGCGACAAGCTTCGTGCGGTTTTGCACACCCAGCTTCCTGTATATTTGCTTGAGATGGTTCTTGAGCGTGTGCGGGCTGATGAACAGCCGTTCGGCGATGTGGGCGTCTTCCATTCCGTCCGTGGCAAGGATGGCCACCTCCACCTCGCGTGGGGTGAGCTTTGCGGTCTGCAGGTGACGGTGCAGGGTGGAATGAGGGTCGTCCGCCGGGTGCAGGCGCAACAGCCATGCCGGGTTGTCCAAGGCGGTATCGGGATGAACCGGTGTGGCTTCAAACCGGTAGGCTTCCCCGCCGTGTTCAAAAGTTTCGATGCCGGGGGCGGCGGCGGTGGACGGATGTTCCGGGTAAATCCGCGCGGCCTGTTTATGGAGCAATGCAATCAGGGTTTCCGGCAAAAGGCTCATTGGCTCCACCGGAACGATCTGTTGGAATCTCTCATTGCGAAACAGCAGGCGGCCGTCCGTCTGGGTCAGCGCCAGAGGCAGGTCGCAATCCGCCAGTGCGTCGGTCAGGACCTGGTAGGTTTTCAACTGCTCCTGCAGGGCGATGCGTTTGATTGTGGCCACCAGAACCGGTTGTAGCAACTCAAGCATGCGCACGTCCCGCAGGGTGAACGCCTTGGTGTTGGGAAACACCCGGTTCAAACCCAGGCCGACATCCAGGTTGGGCCGGTCGAAAAAGCACATGGCCGTCACCAGCTTTCCCACTTTCATTGTTTCGCGATCGTATTCCGGATGGTCTGTAAAGAAGGCGTCCACCTGGCGGGGAAGAAGGGACCGGCTGTGGTCCACATCGGCAGCGGTGACGGTGCGGAATCCGTTCAGTATAAACTCGGTCAACTGGTCGTGGTAGTCCAGCATCTTGCGGACGCATTCAATTTCATTTTCCGGCAACCCGACGCAATCGAGTACCTGTGCGCCCCTAACCTTCATTAAATCTTTCTGTACCTCCACCCACCCCCAGGCTACGTAATCCACCTCCATCCCCTCAACGAAATATTTTTGAATGAATTGCCGCATGTCATTTCTGTTCCGGCAACGGTGCAGTGCCTGGATGATCTCGATGATTTTCAGGTAATCTTTTTCAGGAAGGGGTGTGTGGGACTGCCTGGCCATGCTTTAGCCCTCCGGTGTGGGCTTGAAGGATTGCAGGGTTGCCACCAGTTGCGTACGCGAATGCACGTCGAACTTTCTGTAGATGCTTTTGAAATGGTTTTTGACTGTATGAATGCTGATGAACAAGCGGCCCCCTATTTCTTGATCGGTCATCCCATCGCAGATCAAATAAGCGATTTCCATTTCCCGGGGGGTGAGGCTTTTGTTCTGCATCAACAAATTCATTTGGGAAAACGGTTCCGTCGCGGGCTTTAATTGCAGAAGCCAGCATTGCTCTTCCACCTCCCCCTGTGGACTCATTGGGGAGGCGGTCAAACGGAACATCCCCTTGGGTAATTGAATGAAGGGTAGTTCAAGAGTCGAGGAATCCGAACTGAAAGGAGATATGTATTTGGATGCCTCCGTTTCCAGCAAATCCGCAACCTTTCGAGGCAACCGTTGATTCTCCTGGACAGGCAGTAACTGGGAAAAGGTCGCATTACGAAAAATGATCCTGTGATCCAGGCTGACGAGTGCAACCGCTGAGGAAGTTTCCGCAAGTGTTTCCGTCAATGCCTTGTATTTGGTCAGTTCTTCATTCAATACCACGGTTTTTATGACTCGCAAAAGGTGAGGCTGGATGAGTTCAAGCACCCGGATATCCCTCAATGTAAACGGTTTGTCGAAGGGGAAACGGCGTTGAATCCCAAAAGCCAGGCTGAAATCCGGGCGGTCAATGGTGCCCAAAATGTTTACCGGTTGCCTCAGATAGTTGCCTTTTTCTCCCCGGTATTGCGGGTGATCTGCAAAGAACAAGTCCTTCTCTTTTTCAATTTTTTCTCTGGGGATATCAATGTCGTGAGCGACAACCAACCGAGTCGTTTCTGCAATTTTTTGAGGTATGGAGAATTGGTATGGGACAAAAAGGTGAATTATTTCCAGCTCTTCTTCCGGTATCCCTGCACTGCCGATGAATTTTGGATTGCGGAGTCGCTCGGATAAAAAATCAACATCAACCCAAACCCACATGGCGGATTGAGCCTCAAACAAAGGCAGAATGTATTTTTGTATGGAAATTTTAATATCTTCCCGGCAACGACAGTCAAGCATTCGGGGGATTATGTCCAGAATGGCGAGATAGTCCCTTTCCTCCAAAGAAGTGTGCCGAGTGCCATTCATGATCAATCTCCCTAAGGTTCCGGCGGTGGCCGCAGGCGGGCCACCAGTTGCGTGCGCGAGTGGACGTCGAGCTTTCTGTAGATACTTTTGAAATGGTTTTTAAGAGTGTTGGGGGAGATGAACAGGCGTTGGGCGATGTCGACGTCGTCCAGGCCGTCGCCCGCCAGGATGGCAGTTTCCATTTCTCTTGGCGTCAGCCCGGCCTTTTGCAGATTCAAGCGAAGCCGGGTGTAAGGATCGTCAACGGGATGCAGGCGTAAAATCCATGCAGGGTCGGCCCTGTTTCCATCCCGAAACAATTGTGTGAAATCAAGACGGTAAACGGCTTGCCCCTGAGGGAAAAATGCAAGGAGGGGCGCGCCGGATTCCGGGATCTCATCGGGACTCATCCGCGCCACCTGTTGTTCCACCAACTCTCGCATAGGCCGTGGTAGCACGCCTCCCGTATCCACTTCCACCATCGTCGAAAACGCCGCATTGCGATACAGCACACGTCCGCCTTCTCCTACCAGCGCCATGGGTGCGCCGGTTTGATCCAGTGCTGCAACCAACGCCTTGTGGGTTTTTACCTGTTCCTGGATGGCCACGCGTTTGACAGCGGTGAACAAGGTAGGACGCAGCAGTTCAATCAGGCGAATTTCCCGTCGTGTCCAAAACTTGGCTCCAGGGTAAAAACGATTGAAACCCATAGCCAGATTCCAGTCCCGTGGCTCCATAACAGCCAAAGTGGATTCTATATTTTTGAGATAAAAGAATTTGTCCCGATTATATTGCGGATGGTCCGCAAAAAATTGGCTAAGTTCTTTTTGTAGCTCTTCTCTTGGTATATCGATGTCATGAGAAATCACCGGCCTGAACGTTTCAAGCAGAGTTTTGGCCGTGGATTTATAGTAGGGAAATGCTTTTTCAATGGCCTCATACTCCTGATCACTCAACTCCACCCTATTCTTAAACGATCCCATAAAAACCCTGCAGGGTAAATGTTGTTTGTTGCCAATATCCATGCCGCTAAAAGCGACTCCCATGTGGTCCGCTTCCACTAAGGGTAGAAGATGATTGAGAGCTACCAGATTTATATCCTCCCTGATCTGGCAACGGTTCAAGGCCTGGATGATCTCAATGATTTTCAAGTAATCTTTTTCAGGAAGTGAGGTGTGGTTCCGGTCGTCCATGATCAACCTCCTGCTATGGGCTTCCATGATGACCTGAGGTTTGCCACCAGTTGCGTGCGCGAGTGGACGTCGAGCTTTCTGTAGATGCTTTTGAAATGGTTTTTAAGAGTGTTGGGGGAGATGAACAGGCGTTGGGCGATGTCGACGTCGTCCAGGCCGTCGCCCGCCAGGATGGCAGTTTCCATTTCTCTTGGCGTCAGCCCGGCCTTTTGCAGATTCAAACGAAGCCGGGTGTAAGGATCGTCAACGGGATGCAGGCGTAAAATCCATGTAGGGTCGGCCCTGTTTCCATCCTGAAACAATTGTGTGAAATCAAGACGGTAAACGGCTTGCCCCTGAGGGAAAAATGCCAGGAGGGGCGCGCCGGATTCCGGAACTTTTGCGGGATTCATCCGGTTTGCCTGTCGTTCCAATAATTTTCGAAGGGGTGGAGGTAAGACGCCGCCGCTTTCGACTGCGACGATGCAGGAAAATGCGGCGTTGCGGTACAGCACACGTCCGCCTTCTCCTACCAGCGCCATGGGTGCGCCGGTTTGATCCAGTGCTGCAACCAACGCCTTGTGGGTTTTTACCTGTTCCTGGATGGCCACGCGTTTGATCACGCTGAAAAGGGTTGGATGCAATAACTCCATGAGGCGGATCTCCCGCCGCGTCCAGAGCTTGTCGTTGGGCGCATAGCGGTGCAAACCCACCACGACGTTGTCCGGACGATGGTTGGCGACGAGTGTTGCCAGATAACTTTCATTGCCGTATAAATCCGCCGGAGTGTGGATCGGATGATCCCGGAAAAAGTTTTGCAATTCTTCCTGAAGCTTCTCGCGTGGGATGTCCACATCGTGGGCGATCACCGGGCGGCCGGATTGAATGAAGGTCTCCCCAATGGAAACCATGTAACCGCTTATTTTTTCCAGGATGGAAAACTGTTTTTCCGGGATCAGGATGCAGTCGATGGTTTGGCCGGGTATGAGCTTGTCCTCAATCATTTGCACATCCATCCAGGCATAACTGCTGTCCTCGGCTTCGAAGAAGGGAAGGATGCTGTTTTTAAACACGGCCTTCAGGTCGCTTTTGGCCTTACAGTTGTACAGCCGATGCATGATTTGGATGAGAGCCTGGTAATCATTTTCAGGCAGTGCGGTGTGAGTCCGGTCGTCCATGATCAACCTCCTGCTATGGGATTCCATGATGACCTGAGGTTTGCCACCAGTTGCGTGCGGGAATGCACGCCGAGTTTTTTGTAAATCCTTCTGAAATGGTTTTTAAGCGTGGCGGCAGAAATGAACAGGCGCTGGGCGATGTCGGCATCTTCCAGTCCATCGCCTGCAAGTATGGCGACTTCCACCTCGCGCGGCGTCAGCTCGGCGGTTTGCAGAGTACGGTGCAGTCCGGTGTGGGGATCGTCGGCCGCATCCAGGCGCAACAGCCAGGCGGGGTCCCTGCCATTGCCATTCGCATTCAACTCCGTAAGATCCAGACGATGGGTAGAGCCGTTATGCTGATAAAACGCCAAACGAAGACTGGCTGAATCCGGTCGTCGGTCCGGTTTCATCCGGTATTTCTGTTGCTCCACCAACCCCATCAAGGGTTGTGGCAGAACCCCGCCGCTTTTGACAGGAACGAGATGCGAGAAGGCCGCATTGCGGTACGGCACCCGTCCGTCTTCCTGCACCAGCGCCATGGGGGTATCCATGGTTTCCAGCGCCACAATCAATGCCTGGTGGGTTTTCACCTGCTCCTGAATGGCCACTCGCTTGATGGCGCCGTTGAGCGCGGGCAGAAGAAGTTCCATGAGGCGGATTTCCCTCCGCGTCCAGAGTTTGTGATTGGGTGCGTAACGGAGGATCCCGGTTGTGACCTTATCCCCGCTGTCATGGGTTCCCAGGGAAGATTCGTAACCGCGCTGAATGGGATAAATGTTTAGAGGCGAATATTGGGGATGGTCTTTGAAAAAGTTTTGGATTTCCTTTTGCAAACGTTCTCTCGGGATGTCCACATCATGAGCGATGACTTTCCGGTGGGTTCGGGAAAAGGTTTGCGGAAAGGAAATGAAGTACTGGCCCATTTTATTCACCAGGGGCATCTGGTCGCCCGGAACCCGTACTGCGTCCATGGCATTCACGGAAAGGGATAATCCCTTGATCAGGTTGATATCATGCGACCCGTAAATCGCGTCATCGGCTTCAAAGAAAGGAAGGATGTCTTGTTTGAAGCAATTCTTCAAATCGCTTCGCGTCCGGCAGGGGTGGAGTTTCTGCATGATGTGGATTACATTCAAATAATCTGTTTCAGCCAGCGTAAATCTTTTTGAGTTATTCATGATCAACTCCTTTCGGATTTAGAAGTTGGTCTGAGTCGTTCCATTAATTGTGTGCGTGAATGTACGTCGAGTTTTTGATAGATGCTTTTGAAGTGATTTTTTAGAGTGGCAGGGGAAATGAACAGGCGCTGGGAAATATTGGAATCGCCGAGCCCATCACACATCCTTTCTGCAATTTCTTTTTCTCGTGGAGTCAATCCCGCCCGTTTCATCACCAGCATGGTATTTAAATAGGGATCGGCGACGGGTTTCATTTTGAGCAGCCAGCATCCAGCCTCGGTTTCGTCCGAATGCACCAAACGGGTCCACGCGCAATGCACGTCTCCAGAGGGCAATGTGATAAAATCCATAAAATCGGAAGGGGCTTCCACACAGGCCGGCTCGGTAAGGCCTTCTTCCCTCTCCTTTATCAATTCCCTGAAAGATTCGGGAAGGAATTGACCTCGCTTCAAATTCGTTATGTTCTGGAAAGCTTCATTGCAAAAAGTGATCAGCCCCTGCGGTTGAATAAGGCACATGGGGCTGGCGGTTTTTGAAAGCTGGTTTACAAGAGATCGGGTGGTTTTCCACTCTTCATTAATGGCTATAAATTTGAGGGCATGAATGAGGCTGGGACGGATCAATTCCGCCAATCGCACTTCCCGGGCGGTGAATGGGTCCTCGTAGGGTTGAAACCGTGTCAAACCGATTCCAATATTAAAGTCCGGAGGGTCGACCAAAGCAATCAGGCTGGTAACGGTGTGAAGGGACTCGAATCCGGGCTTCCTGTATTGTGGGTGGTCGCATAAAAAATTTTTCATAACGTCTTGCAGGCTGGACCGGGGAAGGTCCACATCGAAAGCCAGGACGGGTCGCAGGCTGGTGGCAAACAATCGGGTGATGTCTTCATGGTAGGGATACACTTTCTGCCAGGCGTCGGCTTCTTCCTGCGTGTAGCCCAGTTGAAAAATTGTTTTTCCATGCCCCTGGGTCTTTCTTCCCAAATCAAAATCGATCCAGCTCGCCCCAAATGTTTGCACCCTGAACAATGGGAAAAGGGTTTCCTTGATTAAGGTTTCAAGTTGCCCCCGTGTTTCGCATCGATAAAATTGGCGGATGCTCTCGATGACTTTTATGTAATCGGCTTCCGACAGGGAGCAAGGTGGGTCGATATCTGGACTCATCACGCTTCCTTTCCTTGAAGGATGCCCTGCAGTCGGTGTGCCAGTTGCACGCGCGTGTGCACCTCCATTTTCCTGAAAATGTTTTTCAGGTGATTGTTGACGGTGTTCGGACTGATGAAAAGCCGTCGCGCGATATCCTTGTCGCTGAACCCGTCGCACACCAGCGACGCAACTTCGATTTCCCGCACGGTCAGGTGCGCCTCCTTCATGGCGAAACCCACCCGCGATTGAGGAGCCAGTGCCGGTTTCAACTGGAACAGCCAGCAACGGTTTTCGTAATCCTGCATCGGGTCCAGCCGTGTCAGGGTCAGGCGGAACACGTCTTTGCCGATCTTGTAAAAGGGAGGAAACCGGTCGAACTCTTCAAAACTCTCGGCAGGGGAATACATGTCGTCCTGCATCTGCATGCACCGGTGCAGATTTTCAGGAAGGCGGTCCCCCTGCTGGAGCTGGAACCGGTCTCGAAACGAAGCATTGCAAAACATGATGTACCCTTCCGGTTGAGCCAGCACTAGGGGATTGGCGGTGTCGGCCAGGTGTTCCGCCAGCGCGCTGAAATGGTTCAAAGTGCGGCGAAGCGCCACGTACCGGCAGGCGTGCAGAAGACTGGGCTGGAGCAGTTCCGCCATGCGCAGTTCGCGATAGGTGAACGAATTGTCATTCCGAATCCGGCTCAATCCGACGGCAAGGGACACTTCCGGTCCATCCACTATGGTTAAATGCCCGCTCATATTCTTCAAAGTGGGGGCGTCGTCAGGGTCGATCTCCTGATGATCGTCGAAAAAGCGGTGAAAGCTGTCTCTCAGAGATTTGCGGGAAACGTCGATGTCGGTGGCCAGCACCGTGCGCAAGCCGGTACTAAGCAGGCGGGTGAAGTCCTCCAGGTAGGGTTGGCAAGACAGAGCCCACTCGATTTCATGGGGTGAATAACCCACGGCGGCGATGGGGGCCAATTTGGTGGAGGAAGGATTTGAAGGGGCGGCCGAGATTGTCGCACTGCCAAACGCATCAATCTGAAACAGGGGAAACAGGTGGGTCTGGACAACCCCTTCCAGATCGGACTGCGATTCGCATTCTTCGAGCCGATGGATCAACTCAATGAGGTCGAGGTAATCCTGCTCCGATAAATCCTGAAAGGATGAAGTCATGATCTTATCCTTTCACTGAAATTTTTCGAATGCCAAAATTTTATGAAGGGGGCACTTTTATTTTATAGGTGTCTTGATAAAAGGCAATGGGAATAGGCCATAAAATAAGGTTCATTGCAATCCGTAAAAATTTTCGTAAAAACCAGATTGGCCCAAAATGTCTCAAGTTGACTACAGCCTGTAACCGTAAGTTGTTTTAATTAAGGGATTCCGGAAAATGGATTTGTAATTTGGTACAGACTTTTCCGCGTATCGAAAACCTGACTCAAAAAGTTCAGCAAGGGAAATATTCTGGAAGTTTTTTCCGAATGGGATATATTGTTTTCAGGGGGAGGGACGAAAATGAAAACGATACTGCTTACAATTGTTTTTGCTGTCGCATTCCAACCGCTTGACCTCTCTTCTGAATCCCCGCAGGAAACAGGCCGCGCCATCGCCTTCAAAGCAGAAGAAACCTTTGATAAATACAACGACACTACGGCGGATGTGGCCATTCATATAAAAAAGAAGGATCGGGAAATCATCACCCGCATGATGTCGATGAAGATCCTGGCGACGGAAGAGAACACCGACAAGGTGCTCATGCAGTTTCACCACCCGGCCGACGTCAAGGGGATGGCCTTTTTGATCTGGACCCACAAGGACACGTTCGACGATCTGTGGGTTTACATTCCCGACCTGCGGCGGGTGAAGCGCATCAGTACCCAGACCAAGGGCAGTGACTTCATGGGGACGGAGTTCCAGACCGAGGATCTTATCCGCACCGAACCGGAAAAGTACACCTATGAATATCTGGAAACCAAACCCTGTGGGGAACTGGAGTGCTACCTGGTGAACCGATTTCCGAAAGAAAAAAGCACGATTTACTCACGGCAGGTGATGTGGATCGACACCGATCACTTTCGCTTTCAACAGATCGATTCCTACGACCTTTCCGGAAATCATGTCAAAACGTTCAGGTTTTTCGGTTACAGACTTTACGATGGGAAGTTCTGGCGGTGGGACCGGCATGAGCTGACCGACCACCGGACGGGAGAGGTGACCGTTTCAGATTTCATCAACTGGAGATTCAATAATGGTTTGAGAGAGAGCCGGTTTACGGTGAATGGATTGCAGAACATCCGTTGATTGGTAAATATTCAAGTTCCTTGTTCAAAGAATTGGTGTCCTATGTGGGATTGGTTGGGGAGGCAATCGCACCAGCACCTATGTCGATGGACGGTCGGGATTATTCTTGCCCTTATTTGGGATGAACCGTCTCATGCCTGGGATCTGCGCGGTTTTGTGGAAGGCGAAGCCCGTCCGTTTTTCACTTCGGCCAGTTTTTCCGGTCAAAAAGACCACACCGTTTCCCTTGCCCTCAACCCGGAAATTTTTCACGAGTTTGAAAGCGGGACCCAGTTTTATTTCATTCCGTTTTACCGTTACGATCACGCTGATTCCGAACGCACGCATTTCGACCTGCGTGAACTGGATTTCATTTTTTCCGGAGATCTTGGAAGTGTGCGGGTGGGTGTGCGCAAGGTATTCTGGGGCGTCACCGAAACCGTTCATCTGGTGGACATCGTCAACCAGACGGATTTCCTGGAAGGGCTGGACGGGGAGGACAAGCTGGGCCAGCCCATGTTGAACGTGTCCCTGGTGCGCGACTGGGGCATCATCGACTTTTTTGTACTGCCCTTTTTCCGGGAACGCACCTTCCCCGGCGGAGGCGGCCGCCTGCGTCCTCCACTCCTCGTCGATACCGACAACCCCCGCTACGAAAGCGCCGCTGAAGAATGGCACACGGATTTCGCCGTCCGTTATTTTCAGAACATCGGCAAATGGGACATCGGTTTGTCCGCCTTTTCCGGAACCGGCCGCGAACCCACATTCGATTTCGGCATTTCGCCTTCGGGCACCCCCGTTCTCATTCCCTTCTATGAGCAGATACACCAGGTGGGACTGGACCTACTTTACATTTATGCGAACTGGATATGGAAGCTGGAGGTGATCCAGCGATGGGACATGCGCCCGGAAGATTTTTACGCGACGACTTTTGGATACGAGTACACTTTTTCCGGCGTGTTCGGAACCGGAATGGACATCGGGGTTCTCACCGAATGGTCCTACGACGAACGCCAGTCCCGCGCCACGACGCTGTTCCAGAATGACCTCACCTTCGGTTTGCGCTGGGGCTGGAACGATGTCAACGGTACCGAAATCCTGTTTGCCTTCATCCAGGACGTGGAAGACCCGAGCAAGGCGTTTTTCATCGAGGCCAGCTCCCGGCTGGACGAACACTGGCGGCTGACCGTGGAAGTGCGCGGTATCATGAATCAACCGGATGATGACCCCTTTATCTTTTTGCGCGACGAGGATTTTGGCCAGATCACCCTCGCCTACCATTTTTAAAGTCTCCTACCACCCTGCGGGCATTTACAGGTCTATTTGTTCCTATCCCCGAAAATGACTTTTTCAGGCTATTTACCGGGTTTTTCCCCAATTCTAAAATACCTCCATAGGGAACTTTGAAAGATTCAATCCTGTGCTGTGATGCAGGGAAGGGGGGACACTATGCTTACCACCGATGATCAAAATAAAAGAGACCGACAACTCGATTTTCAAAATACATATCAAGCCATACTGGATCATTCATTCGATGCCATTGTGTCGATCGATACCGAAGGCACCGTCTGTAGCTGGAACCTGCGTGCGGAATCCATTTTTGGCTGGAATGCGCAGGATGTGATTGGCAAGAGACTGGCGGACATCATCATTCCGGAGCGCTACCGCCAGGCGCACTCCGAGGGCCTGCGCCGGTTTATGAATAACGGCGGTGCACGGGTATTGAATCAACAGCTGGAATTGAGCGCCTTGCATCGAAACGGCCACGAGTTTCCTATCGAAATTACCATTGTCCCTTCCCGCCAAAACGGGAAGGTTCTCTTTACTGGTATCATTCGGGACATCACGGAAAGCAAGGACGCCCTCAGGCAGGCCCGGCTGCGGGAAGAGGAATACAAAGTCCTGCATGAAGTGGCGCAGGCGCTTCAAAATTCGAGAAGCATGGAAGCCATGCTGCGGGAAGCGCTGGAAGCGATCAGCCGGAGCAAGGAATTGAACTTAAAAACAAAGCAGGAATCTTCCTGGCTGACAACGACAGGCAGGTGTTGCGCCTGTTGGTGAAAATCGGGAAATTCCCAAATGGATTCCTGAAAGATTTGAAGGAGATTCCTTTTTATAACATTCCTTATGGACGCTGTTTCACTTCCGGTGAAATGGTGGTGCGGGACTGGTGCATGTTTTATCCCCGGAAAACCGGCCCCTTCGGCAGCGAAAACCAATACGGTTCCTATATCGTTCCTCTAAAAAGCCGGAACGAGACGGTAGGCGTCCTGTTCCTCTACACCCCTGAAATCCCCCCATGTTATGAAGGAAGCCGTGAAATCCTGTTGTCCATTGCGGCCCTGATGGGAAGCGCGATCAAGCACCGTCAGTACGAAAAGGAAATTCAAAAGCAGAACAAGCAGCTAAAGATGTTTAATTTCCTTAAAAACCGGTTCCTGGGCATCGCCTCTCACGATTTGCGAAATCCCATTTATCTGGTTTTGACTTATTGCAGTATTTTAGCCGAGGGATCATTTGGGAAACTGAACGACAGGCAGGGGAAAATCATCGACAAAATCATTTATTCGGGAGAATACATGCGGGATCTGCTGAGCAATTTGCTGGACATATCCAAGATCGAAAGCGGGTCCTTCCATCTGGAAAAGAAACCGGTCAATTTCAATTACCTCGTTCAGTCCCAGGTGGAGATGAACCAGCAGCTGGCTGATAAAAAGCGAATCCGGCTTGAGTTCATTCCCGATGAGTTGCCTGATGTCGATGTGGATAAATGCTCCATGATCCAGGTGGTGGACAACCTGGTTGGTAACGCCATTAAGTTTTCCCCGCCGGGTTCCAGGGTGATCGTATCAACACGGAAAAACGGCAATGGTATGAGGTTCTCGGTGGAGGACGAGGGGCCGGGACTGGACAAGCAGGAATCGGCCCTGGCCTTTGAAGAGTTCCAGACCCTGAG
Organism: Nitrospina gracilis 3/211; assembly: GCF_000341545.2. Taxonomy (NCBI): domain Bacteria; kingdom Pseudomonadati; phylum Nitrospinota; class Nitrospinia; order Nitrospinales; family Nitrospinaceae; genus Nitrospina; species Nitrospina gracilis. Next base: position 470,399 of record NZ_HG422173.1, on the reverse strand, counting down.
CGCCAAGCCAACAGGAGGAGAGAAAGCGACTGGTCTGGGGCTTGCCATATCAAATAAAATCATAAATCTTCATGGTGGGGAAATTGGGGTAGAAAGTGAAAAAGAAAAGGGTAGCAACTTCTATTTTGACCTACCTCTATAATTAGAATTTCTTTAAGTGGTTTGGGGGCAGCTTTGGGGGCAGGTGAGAAAAATTTAATCGCTCAAATGGTTTAAAAATAATCGGTTATAGTGATTATTCAGGAGTCCCCGCCCCAATTTCAAGTCCAATAAAATCCGAGCAGGTCCATAAGCCCGTGTAAAAGCGGGCTTTTTTTTATGGATTCCTTTCGAAGCGCTTCCTGCCCCTAAAGTCCCCTTTATCCAATTTTATTGGCCCAGACCCTAACCCCTGAACCGGTTTCCGGAGCAGGACATACCGATATTGGGTCTTGACTATTTATCCCAATCAGGGTTTAATTTTGGTTTTCCGATATATGTGTATTGGAAAATCAAAAATTTTCTGTAGGCCTCATTGCGAAGCCAAGCTCCAAAACTCTCACAACTATAATTAAATTATAATTTTATTGTATTTTCGCTGGTTAGCGTTGTATATCCGCTTACCAAACAATTAATTCTATATGGAGGATAATATGGGTCCTTTTCTCGGCTTATCCCGGATAGTTTTAGTGCTTGCTTTAACTACCCTCATTGGTTGTACCACCACGCGTATCGAGTACGATCGAATGACGGGTACCCAGTATCCACAGCCGGTAACCGTGTCTGGGGACGATGTGAATTTGACGACCATCTACTGGCAGGGCGAGCGGGTGGTTACCGTTGATGAAAATACCACCAATATTGCACCTCTGACGGGACCGGCCAATCCGCTGGACCCGGATCAGTATGATTACATCAATCCGGCGGAGCTGGAGACAGTTGAAGCCGCGAACAGAAGAGACCCGATCGGTCCCGTGAGCTTCAACTGCGGGTTGTGGAATGCCTTCACCTGTACACGATATCATCTCTATGGAATTGTCGTTAATCACTATCGGGAAGGCAATTGTGGCATCGCCTGCCGAAATCAAGGCATGTTAGGCCTGATGTATGCGGGGGCAGGTGGGGCAACAAACGACCGGTCGGCATTTGTCAGCTTTTGGAAAAACTCCATAGTGAATTCCGACAATGGCAAATACCTGCGTTCGACGGCCCATGAAGTCGGCCATGCCTTCAATCTCAATCATTGCGATGGGGACGGTTCGACGACCATCATGAACTCAACCGGGACCGTTGGTAATACTTATAATTACCAGTTCAGCGCCTCCAGTTTGGATCACCTGCAGAATCATAATGACAACGAAGTCTGGCCTGGTGTGAGTCCTCGCGACTACGCGTGCCCGCATGTTCACTAAGGAGGGAGAAAATGATTTATAGATTCCTATCGTTTCTTTTCGTACTCACACTAACGGGTGCATTGGTCGGTTGTGCATCGCCAGTAAAGCAGGGGCTTGATTTGGGCGATCCCGCGTCCATCGTGGATGCGCCTGCGCCTGCCACGGTTTCTCAAGGTGAAGGCATCAAAGTGGTTGCCATGCCGTTAAAGCAATCCGTGGAACTGGGAGAACCGGTTTACCTGGCCGTGCAAGTCACCAATATGCGAGGAGAACCTGTCAGTTTGATTGGAAGCTTAAAACCCGGTGAAGGACTGATTGAAGTCTATTCAATCGGCGCCAATGGTGAGAAAAAGATATTGCTCCCTCTCAGCGCAAGCGATTTCAGCGGCTCGACAACCTTGGGGCCTGACCAGACTGCAGGCGAAGTCTTCCCCATCTTTTTCGGGGCCAATGGTTGGAATTTTAATGAAGCCGGAGAATATCGTATTTCGGTGCAATTGGAAGTGCCTGCCGAAGGCGGTTTTTCAGCATTCGCTTCGGAACCCGCTGTAATAAAAGTTGGATCTTCAAAAGCCGGGAAAGCATTGGTCTCGGTGGACAATCCCAGCAATATGGAAGCCGGAAAGTTCTTGTTGTGGCGCAGGGGGGACCACCTGGAAGCTGGAATCAAATTCCTGACAACGCTTTCAGAACAGCACCCGAACTCTGCATTGTCTTCCTATATTTCTGCAGCGCGTGTTCAAAGTTACAGTGAACCCTTTGCAAACTACACTTTGAAGGAAGTGCGGGCCCCCGATTGTGAGCAGGCGAACGCATTGAGGAAAACGGTAAACATGAACGTTCTTCCGGAAAATCTTTTAATTGAAGATTTTATTGCCCAGGCGCATTGTCATGCTGAAAGCCAGAATTGGGATGCGGCAAGGGAAGCGCTCGATGCCGGTTCCAGATTGGCTTCAGATCGACCCGAGTTCAGGGCTTATTCTCGGAGCATCGAGGAAATGCAAAAACGATTGAGCAAATATCTTAAGTAGGTTTCAAAAAATTAAGGATCAAAGTAAAAGGGGCTGGAGCCTTCAGGCTCCAGCCCCTTTTCTTTTTTTGGTGCACTCGAACGAAGCATTTCAAGCCAAAGTGGAGCGGACCTGACCCAAGCCACCTCGCACAATTGTACGAGCTTTATGCTCCTACCACACTGAATTCAATGATTCCTGACAAGGGGTTTTCTGTCGGGTGCGGGAAGGGACTGTTCATCCCCTTCCGTCATGGTTTATACTGAAATTATAATTCGGTAAGCCTGATTGAGGGAGCTGACTTCATGCCGATTTCCCCTGCTGTCCGCCCCACCATTCTGGTGGTGGATGATTCGCCAGAAAACCTGAATCTCATGGTGGAGTTATTAAAGGACGATTACAACGTTCGTGTTGCACCCAATGGGGAAAAGGGACTGGCCCTGGCGCAGTCGGATCACCCGCCGGACCTGATCCTGCTCGACATCATGATGCCGGGCATCGATGGCTATGAGGTGTGCCGCCGATTGAAGGCACACGCGGTTTCCAAAAAAATTCCTGTTATTTTTTTAACCGCACTGAACGAGGTTCAGGATGAGGCCAAGGGATTTGAGGTCGGGGGTGTGGATTACGTCACCAAGCCGGTCAGCGTTCCCATCGTTCAGGCCCGCGTCCGTACTCATCTTAATCTGTACGATCAAACCCGGCACCTGGAAAGCCTGGTACGACAAAAGACTCTGGAACTGGAGAACACGCAGGATGTCACCATCGCCGGGCTGGCCACTTTGGCGGAGTACCGCGACAATGAAACCGGGGGACACATCCTGCGCACAAAAAGCTATGTTCGCCTGCTGGCGCAGAACCTGAAGGGCTTATCCAGGTTTCGCGGAGAGCTGGACGACGAGGTCATCGATCTCCTGTACAAATCCGCACCCCTGCATGACATTGGCAAGGTGGGTGTGCAGGACAGAATTTTGTGTAAACCCGGCAAGTTGACGCATGAAGAAATTGTGGAGATGGACCGGCATGTCGTTTTTGGAAGGGACGCCATCCTCGAAGCGGAAAAGCTCTTGGGTCGGTCCGGGGATCAGTATTCTTTCCTAAGGTTTGCCCGTGAAATTGCTTATTCTCACCATGAGCGCTGGGATGGTTGCGGTTATCCGGAAAAAATGAAGGGCGATGCAATTCCTCTTTCTGCAAGGCTGATGGCTCTGGCCGATGTCTATGACGCTTTGATCAGCAAGCGGGTTTACAAACCCCCTTATTCCCACAAGCAGGCAGTGGATTTAATCGTTAAAGGAAAGGGGACGCAGTTCGATCCGGATATAGTTGATACCTTTGTTCAATTGCAGCAGGAGTTTTTCAATATTGCAATGAAACTGGTTGACCATGAAGAGGAGCGAGTCACCCTTCCAAAGGAAGCCGTGCGATTACTATAAAACCGGTGGGAAAAAGTAACAGGGAGGGGTAACGTTGCGGGCAGGCGACAAAGCTTACCAGTCCAATTTATATAAATGCGATTGTTTGCAAAGACCGTTCAGGAGTCTCCGGGTCCCCGCCTCCACCCATTTCAAGCCTGATGAAATTCCAGGAAAATTATGAGCCCGCAAAGATGCGGGCTTTTTTTATGCCTTCGGGTTGATGCGCTGGGAAGGTCCGAAGGCGTCATTTGCGTTTGCCGAAGAAGGCCACGTAGAGCATGGTCTCGTCCACGCCGTCGAGGCGGAGCAGGTCGTTGGCGATGTCATCGAAGAACCCGCAGGTGGTCATGACGGCGAGCCCCATGTTGTGGCAGGACAGGTAAATGTTCTGTCCCAGATGCCCGACATCGAGCAGGACGTAGCGGTAGCCCCGCTCGCCGTACTTGCGCTTGGTGCGCTGGAACACCCCGGAGATCATCACCACCACCCCCGCGCGACGCACGTGCTCCTGGTTGCAGCAGGCTTCGTACGCGGCGTCGGTGGGGTCGCCGGGAACCAGCAGTTCGAGTTCGTGCCGTGGCACGTTGTAATGATAGATTCCGGGCTCGACGGATTCCACCCGCCTCACCGCCAGGTAAATTTCCGCGGGATAGAGGCCGCCACCGGAAGGGGCGGAGCGCAAGGTCTGGACACCGCCACCGGGAATGGGCATCTGTCCCGTGATGCCGTAACTCTGGTGCAGGACCTTGGACAGCTCCAGCAGGCTCAGGGGAGTTTCCCCGAAATCGCGGATGGAACGGCGTGTGGCGATCGTCTCATCGAACGGTCGGTCGCTGGTGCCCAATTCCTCCTTCGGTATCAGCTTCACTTTTTTTACGTGCGAATACTGTTTGTAGCCGTGCGTCATGGCAACCAGTTCGGTACGGGAAAACGAACTGGGGATCATGCCGGCCAGCAGATCCGGATGCAGTTTGGTGTTTTCGTTATACAGTTCGGACAAGGAAACCTTTTCCGGGTCTTTCCGAGGTCCGAGTGCAATGACGGGTTTGAGGATGTCGGCCATGTCAAGCCATGCCTCCACAATTCAGGGGAAAGGGTGTGGGTACGGATTCATTTCGTGTTCGGTCCGCGGGCGCCCGACCAACCCCAGCCGATAGGGCACCTCGTACAATCGGCGTCCGCCCAGATGCTGGCGGGCATGATTCAGGTCCAGGGGCTGCATCCCGGGCACCACCGCCCGGGCCACTTTGAATCCCGCTTCGTCGATATCCGATGTGGTCAGGTCCAGCACCACGGTATCGAGGTTGGATTTTTTAGTTGTTTCACAAGGAACTGCACGTTCGCGGACATATCCGGTTGAAAGTGGTTCGTCAGGTTCTGGATCGGAATTTTATCCGGCCACGTCATCAGGAAATCCATGGCGGTCCGAAGTTCCGGACGCAGGGCATGGGCCAGGGCGTGCAGGGTGGGCTTGTCCACGTTACTGTAATCGGGATCGGGTTGGAATTCCGGGTTGTTCCGCGCATACCGGCTCATCCCGATATAGGTCAGCAACGCTTCTTCCAGTGCCAGTACCAGAGCTTTGTTTGGATTGAGGCAGGTGCCGAGTCCCATGACGGTGTGCGGCACCTGGCCCTCCGTGCTTTGCAGCATGACCACGATGACCGGCACCGCAATATCCAGGGTCAGCACGAAGGCGTTGCAGGTAACGGGGATGCCGTCCAATGCCTGCAACAATTGATGGACGAACGGATCGTGCACGGATTCGAGATCGATGCGCGGTCGCGGCAGGCGGTTTTGCCAGACGATCATGAACGCGTCGCGTTCGATCACCTCACAGATGGCCTTGTACACGCTCGCGGCAAGGTTGGGTCCGCAGGCCAGCCCGGTGGAAATGGAATCCTGAACGGGGGGTTCGTCCGGAGCCCGGTAATAATATGGAACGTACACGAACGCCGCGGGGACGAAAGTGGGGGTTTCGTGAGTCAGCGAATATCCCCTGGCCCAACATAAGGGTGTCTGGGTGCCCGGAGCGGTGAAGGGGAACCCCGGCGAAGCATATTGGGATTGGCTGAACAGGGCAAAATCCGAAGGGTCCACAGCGGGACTGCCCAACTCCTGGTAAGGAGCCAGTACAAGGTCCTCTTCCTCGTATTGTGCGCTACAATACCGTTCGATGCTTTCGCCCACGGCTTTCATGATGGCTCGGTCGGGATCGGTGGATGCGGCGTCGCCGTTGTTCAATGCTTCCTTGCCGCTGATGGGCTTGAGGTTGGCGGGATGACTGCGTGCGAAAAACACATTGGGCTCGCCACACACCAGTTCCTCGAATTCGACTTTTTGAATGATCCCGGTGCGGTCGCTGACCAGGCGTTGGGCCCGCCTCAAGCTATCCTCTATAGACGTCGGGATGGGCCGGGACGATGAGCGCCGCACCTTCAGCACGGTTTCAATGGTTTCCATTTTCTTTTGCCGGCGAGGTGCTGTCCCACGCCTCGTGCCGGGGACGGTTTGGTTTGCAGGCGGGACAACGGGGCAGCCGCAAGACATCGTGCCCGACCGTCACCGGCGAGGTGGAGGGGATTTCATAAAACCGGCCGATGGTTGCGGGCGGGGCAAACCCGGACAGGTTGCGGCTCACCTCCATCGCGGCCTGGGCGGCCAGGGTGGACCACAAAGGCTGAAACACACCTTCGTTGCCGGAATGCGGCTGGACGGCCAGTTGTTTTTGGTAAGCGACGTGTATTTCCAGGTCCGGCACATTGGAAGCCATGCGCTTGTCATAGCACACATAACAGGCCGACTGGTGCGGAATGAACGTGGGGCCCATCAATGCCTTCGTGCCTTCAATCGCGAGGTGCAGCCAGGGTTTTCGGACTTCCAGGCAGGCGGAATTGATGATTTCGAAAAAAGAATAAGCCGGTGCATCCTGGCAGGCGATGAGAAAGTCCACGCCTTTGAGAAAGTTCATCAGCGCACGCGATTGCAGGGTTTTGGACTCCGGATCTGTGGAGGAAATTCCGATTTTGACGACCTGGTCGATTCCGATGGAAAGCAGGGAGCTTTCGACGCAGTCTTTCAGCGATTTGGCTCCAACCACCCCAATTCGCGAATGCTGCAACTGGTCCAATGAACCGGGTGCATCGGATACAAAATGGGAAATGAATTGGATTTCGCTGTTTCTTTGAGGAGGCGCTTCTGTTTGGGTTGAAACCAAAGAGGGCGCAAGGCTCTGTTGTAACAAGCCATGCGCCCTCAGGATTTTAAGGAGAAAGATGATCGTAGTGGGCAGGATGTCCGTGCCCCCGGCATCTGCGATTTCATCTACCCGATGATTGCCATCCAGCAGGGGATGAATGGTGTGGAACGCTTCAACCAGCAGATCATTCCGCAGAGCGTAATTGAATTCCGCTCCGCAAAACTGAAGACGACCGTCTTCCAGTTCCATCAATGTGGCCCAAGGAGCCAAACAAGGCCGACTCGGAAGAGTGACGGCAAGATAATCCGAGGGGGTGTATTGGACTCCCTTCATAGAATACCCATGAAGCAGAGGAAACGAAGCAGTTAGAGATGAACCCGGGAGCGAGCAAAGAACGTGAGAGAGTGGATGGTTCCCGGGTGGGCCGATGTGGCAGTATAAAAAAATTACAAACGGTTTAGTTCCGGGACGGATCGGAAGGCGCCGCGTAGCAGGTGCAGCAGATAGCCACCGGGCGAATCGCGCCATCCTTCATGCCGGGAATTCCACCGGTTTTCAAAAAGTCCATGTCCTCGTGTTCCAGACCGAAATCTTTTTTCAGGCGTTCCGGATCTACGACAATGGTTTCACAGTAATCGGAATCGTTGGAGATTTTGGCCAAAGCGTCTTGGAGATTCTTGTGGGTCATGGCAGTCACCTTTTAATAAATTTTTAATAAATTCAATCGGATAAATCAACTTTGATTTGCGTCTCAGGCCTTGTTGGAGGACTATAGCCCCGGTTCCCTGAAAGCCCCTACAAATCAACTTATTCACCATAAATGTATCTCTTCGGATACTACTATTCAATCCCCGGAACTACTATATTTTAATAGTATAGTTACTATAACCTATTGTTTTTAAAGGCTAAGTTACTAATTTTTTGTGCTAAAATCAAGCGCCGCTCATATGGGAGAAAGCCTGTTCGGACTGGTTAAAAAATTGGTATGCCTAAATTATATAGTTGTTACCAGGAGTCCTTTTCGGCCACTTTCATCAGATGAATGCTTATGATTTCTTTTAAATCCAAAACCCTTGTATTTGCTCTGATTTGGCTTTCCTTTTATTGCTTTTTCCTGTCCGCCGCCCATCCTGAAGAAAATATCCCCGGTTCCACTCAGCCAAGCGAAACGTTGACGGAAGAGGAAAAACAATTATTCCAGATGGATCTCCAGCAACTCATGCAGACGGAAGTGGTGGTGACTTCCGTAAGCAAGCGGCCTCAGAAACTTCACGAAACCGCCTCGGCGATCTATGTTGTCACACAAGAGGATATCCGGAGGACCGGTGCGGTGAACATCATGGAAGCGTTGCGCATCGTCCCGGGTGTTCAGGTATCAAAGATCAACCAGAACCGCTACGCCATTTCCATCCGGGGATTCAACCGCAGGCTGGGTTCGGACAAATTACTGGTCCTCATGGATGGCCGCACCCTGTACAGCCCCTCCGCCGCCGGTGTGTTCTGGATTGGTCAGGATACGATGCTGGAGGACATCGACCGCATTGAAGTGATCCGCGGACCTGGAGCGGCCCTGTGGGGGTCCAATGCCGTGGCGGGGGTGATCAACATCATAACCAAATCCGCTCACGACACCGACGGGCTTCTGGTGTCTGGTGGCACGGGTACGGAAGAAAAAGGGTTCGGTTCCGTTCGATATGCGGGTGAGTATAAGGAAGGATTGAATTACCGGGCGTACGCAAGGTACCGGGACCGGGACGAGGGATTGAGGCCGGATGGCAACACCGGCATCGACGATAAGCAAATGTATATAGGCGGGTTCCGTACGGACTGGCAGGTGAACCCGGAAAATCACCTGACTTTTCAGGGAGACCACTACAGTCTGGATGCCGGCCTGGATTTCAACAGCCGGTTCGTGTCCCTTTCCCAGGGGAATGCGCCTTTCCAGGGAACCACGACACAAAGGGGGTCCAACTTCCTGGCGCGCTGGGACCGGTACCTGGAAGACGCTTCTGCCTTCAAGGTGCAGGCCTATTACGACCGCCTGTTGCGAAAGGCCGATGGGGTTCCTTTTGACAACGTGGTCGAGCAGGCGGACCTGGAATTCCAGTACGATTTTCTAACCGAGTTCTGGAGCAAGACCCACAATGTTTCGTGGGGACTCAACTACCGTTACACGCGGTTCAACTTCGACCGCACCGAGATCCTCCACCTTCCGGACCGGGACACCAACCTGTTCGGCTTTTTCATCCATGATGAAATTTCGCTTGTGCCCGACACCTGGAGTCTGATTACAGGCATCAAGATCGAGCACAATGAATTTTCCGGTTTTGAATTTCAGCCGAGTATCCGCACGGTGTGGACTCCGAACTCGCGGCACACCCTGTGGTCGGCAGTTTCACGCGCCGTAAGGATACCGACGGTCACGGAGGCGACGGCGGAGGTCAACCGCGCATTGATCCCGGGTGCTCCGCCCCTGCTCCTCCGTGAGCGCAACCAGGACAATCTGGACGCGGAGGAACTGATCGCCTATGAGATCGGATACCGGTACAAGCCGATAAAGGAATTGAATTTCGATGCCACGGCTTACTATTTCGATTATGACAAAATAATCGAGTTCACCACCGGCCCGGTGTTTTTCGAGGCCGCCCCGCCTCCACCGCATCTGGTTTTGCCCTTCAAAAGCGACAATTCCCTGAAGGGGGAAGTCTTTGGTTTTGAGCTGGCCGCCCAATGGCAGCCACTTTCCAACTGGCGCATTGCGGGAAGCTACACGTTCACCAAGATCGACCTCAAGCCGCTCCTGGCCAACGTGTTCAACCCGGGAGCTTTCAACAGCGAGGGGGACCTGGACGCGGAAGGCGAGCCCGAACACATTTTCAACATCCGCTCCTACCTGAACCTTCCGCACAATTTTGAGTTCGATTCCTTCCTCTATTACGTATCCAGAAACTCCTCCCGAAGAATACCAGCCTACACACGGGTCGATTTGCGCTTGGGATGGAAACCCGTGGATGACCTGGAATTGTCCCTCGTGGCCCAAAACCTTCAGGACAATGCCCATCCTGAATTGACGGAACTGCTGGAAGCCTCTACAGAAACCCAGAGAAGCTTCTATTTTAAAGTCACCATGAATTTTGATTAGACACTCAGTGAAACTGTATTCTTAATGCTCAGGCACGGTCTTTTTAAACTATTTATTTGTTCCCTTCTGGCTGTTTGGCCGGTGTTTTTACATAAAACACCCAATGCCTACAGCGAGGAGGCCGTCCCGCGTGAATACCTCCTGAAGACCAGTATCATCTTGAAGTTTTTCGAATTCATCCAGTGGCCGGAAGAAAAAATGATCCACAACAGTGAACCCCAGTTTGTCCTGTGCGTGGTGGGCAGCAACCCTTTCGGGAGCCTGTTCGATCTGGCTCAGAAGGAAGGGGTTTTTCGGAACAAGCTAATCGTAAAAATATTTTCCTCCGGCTCGCATTTGGACTCCTGTCACATGGTTTATATCGGTAAATCGGAGGATAATAATCTGGAAGAGATGCTTCATCGCACAAAGGGTATGCCCATCCTGTTTATCGGAGACACCCCGGGTTTTTCCCGGCGCGGCGTGGGAATCAATTTTGTGATCCTAAATAACAAGATCCGGTTTAAAATCAACCGAAGTGCCGTGGAAGACAGAAATATCAAGATCAGTTCGGAACTTCTAAACCTGGCCATCCTGGTCGATGAGTGACGGGTTATGAAAACTTTTGGTGATCTTTCCATAAAAAGCAAGCTGATCCTGATCCTGCTTACCATGACGCTGATTACCTTCGCCCTGTGCAGTTCCATCTTCCTCTATAACGACCTGAAGCTGTTTCGCAAGAGCCTGGTAAGGAACCTGGATATCCTGGCGCAGACCGTGGGTGCGAACAGCCGCGCCGCGGTTTATTTCGAAGACCCTAATGCCGCGGAAAATATTCTTTCTTCCCTGAAGGTCGATCCTCAAATTATGTACGCGGTTTTGTACGATGCAGATGGGGATTCTTTCGTCACCTACCGGCTGGATGAAAACGTCAAAATCTCTCCCCCCTCTTTTCCGGTCGATCAGGAAGGACAGGCATCGTATAACAACAGCCTGGAGCTGATCCGGCCGATCATGCTGAATGACAAAGTCATAGGCAGGATTTACCTGAAGGCTCACCTGAAGGAATATGAAGAAGTCCTGTCCAACTACATTTTTCTGATTGGGGGCATTCTTTTCGTCACCGTTCTGGTATCGGTGGCCATCGCATTCAAACTTCAAAGCATCATTTCCAATCCCATTCTTTCCCTGGCGAACACAACCCTGCAGATTTCACAGGAACCCAATTATTCTTTGAGGGTCAAGCACCAAAACCAGGACGAGCTGGGAATGCTGTTCAATGGTTTTAACGAAATGGTGTCGCAAATTGAAAAGCGGGAGTCCGCGCTCTCCGCCGCCAACCGGCAATTGACAAACGAGATGCTGGAACGCCAGCGTTCCGAGGAGGCGTTGCGGGACAGTGAAGAGCGGCTCAAGCTGGCACTGGAGGCCATTACCGACGGTGTGTGGGACTGGGATGTGACCACCGGAGAGGTGTTCTTCAGTCCGGGGTGTTATTCCATGCTGGGTTATGAACCCGATGGGTTTGCTGCCAACATTGAATCTTTTCGCAGTCTCCTTCATCCGGAGGACGTGGAGCTGGCTGTCGGCGCGACCAACGCTCATATGGAAGGCAAAACGCCTCTCTACGAGTACGAGAGTCGTTTGATTACGAAGTCGGGCTACCTTTTATGGACCCTGGTGCGGGGAAAAATCGTGGCCAGGGACAAGGAAGGAAATCCCACCCGGATTGTGGGCACGTTCCGGGACATTACCGAACGGAAGAAAAATGAAGAAGCCCTCAAGGTGTCACGCGAGCAGATTCGAAAGCTGTACTCGCATGCGCAGAACCTGCTGGAGGAGGAGCGCAAACGGATCGCGAGGGAAGTGCATGATGAACTGGGTCAGACTTTGACCGCATTGAAAATCGACCTGACGAATGTCAACAGCGACCTTCCGCCGGACCAGAGGCCTATCAAGAACAAAATTAAGGAAATGTCCCATCTGGTCGATAGAACCATTGAAACGGTTCAACGCATCACCACGGAACTCAGACCCCAGATCCTGGATATTTTCGGCATCAACGAGGCCATTGAATGGCAGGCGACGGAGTTTCAGAAGCGGACCGGTATATACTGTGAAATGATCATCGAGAACAACCTGACCGATTTGAACAAGGACTGCGCGACGTCCATATACCGTATTTTCCAGGAAACGCTGACCAATGTCGCGCGGCATTCGGAAGCAACCAAAATCCAGGTCCATTTGTTCAATGAGGGCAACCAGCTTGTGCTGAGAGTCGAAGACAACGGGGCGGGGATCACGAAAAACCAGATGGCCGACCCGAAATCATTTGGGTTGATCGGAATTCAGGAACGCGCCCTCCATTGGGGAGGCGAGGCGGTAATCAGCGGAGAAGAGGGAAAGGGCACGATCGTGCATGTTACAATCCCGATATACCATTATGAATAGTGCTGCTCGTGGAAAAATCCATGTTCTCATTGCAGACGACCATGGCATCGTCCGGAAAGGATTGATCCAGGTTTTGTCTAAAATGGAGGATATGATCGTGTGTGGGGAAGCGGAAAACGGGAACGAAGTTCTCGAATTGGTTAAAAATGTCAAAACCGATGTGGTGGTGATGGACATTGACATGCCGGAGAAAAGCGGTTGGGAAACCCTGGTTCAGCTGAAAAGCCAGACTCCGGAACTGCCCATCATCATTTTGAGCATTTATTCGGAGGATCACTATGCGCTCCGCTTCCTGCGCGCCGGCGCCTCCGGGTACCTGACCAAATCCAGTGCGCCGGAACTGCTGGTGGATGCCCTGCGCAAGGTCTCTGCCGGGGGCAAATACATCAGCCCCAGCCTGGCGGAAAAACTGGCTTTCAACCTGGACGGCAGCTCGGACAAACCCCCCCATGAGACTTTAACGGATCGGGAGTTCCAGGTATTTTGCCAGATTGCGGCGGGAAAGAAATTAAAGGAAATCGCCGATGAACTGGCGCTGGGGATCACCACCGTCAGCACCCACCGGGGAAACATCCTGGCGAAAATGGGAATGAAGAATAACGCGGATATCATCCAGTACGCCTTGAAAAACGGGATCATTTAATCCACCCATCCACACCAAACCCGAATGCATGTCCTGTCTGGGCACAATGCCGGATTTCAGTGCCGTTTCGTAGAAACCGACGCCATTTTTTCTGAACCAGCCGCATCCGCTTTTGAATACGGATCGAGAAGCAGAAGGCTCCCTGGTGATGCCGGCCTTAACGGAACAGGTGGGGAGGCGGCAATGCCCCTGATTTTCAGCGGATTGCATCGAGAACCTTCCTCCCGGTTTTCCCCGTATTTACCCGGTCTCCGAATAAGTACTAGTAACCCCTTAAAAATTACTAGATTGTTCCTCGCTTATTCTAAAAATCAATAGCAAGCCGGACGATTGTTCCCAACCCTTCCAGACTATAAACTTCATAACATACGAAAAAGAGCGGCACGAACTGGCAGGTATTTGGTATCGGGCCGAAGAAGTCCATTACTCCCTTTTGCGAAAGAAAAGCATCATGACTCCTGTAGAAACCAGACGGCCCACAGTATTGTTGATTGATGATTCGTTGGATTATTTGAAGCTCATGGTTGAGGTTTTGAAGAATGACTACGAAATTCAAGTCGCTGTCGACGGCAAGCAGGGGCTCCGGCTCGCCCAGTCGCACCGGCCTCCGGATTTGATTCTGTTGGACATCATGATGCCGGAGATGAATGGGTATGAAGTGTGCCGCCGTCTTAAAACGCACCCGGTTTCTAAAAATATTCCGGTGATCTTTCTGTCTGCACTGCACGAACTCAAGGATGTGGCCAAGGGGTTCGAGGTCGGGGCCCTGGACTACATCACCAAGCCGATCAGCATTCCCATCGTTCAGGCTCGTATCAGGACCCATCTGAAACTTCACCAGCAGTCCCGCATTCTGGAGAACCTGCTTCGGGAGTTATCCGGGAAGCGGTCGAGGTACGGAAAAGAATATTCTGCCGCGACAGCGGGTTGACCCACCCGGCGGCGGAAAAAAGTGCCTGCGGGGCGATACAATCAGGAAGGACGTTTCCGAAAAAAGATATTTGCAGGCACTCGCCAGAATCCAGGGTCGGCACAATAAAATAATGATGAAAGCCCCGGCGTCATTGCCGGGCTTACTCGCGGGACGGTAGACTTCTTCCCCTTCCTTCGAAGTCTGGAGCCTCCCAAACGGAAAAGGCCCTGTATCTTTTCAAGGTGCAGGGCCTTTTTTTTCCAAGAGCCCGCCTCCGTTCCCGCGACCAACCTGGTCTGCCTTCCACTCCAGAAGCAATTGAAAATATTGCTGTAAATCTACGGTGCCCCGCAGCCCCCGCGGGCATTTTGCCTTCCTGGTAAAAGAAAATCACGATGAAGGCCTTTTTTGTGTAAAGGGTTTCAAATGTTTTCCCGATAAGTCTCGTAAGGCTTGGCCTCTACCCAAAAAAATTCTGGTTTTTGAATATACAACCCTCAAAAAAGAGAAGGGGATGGACTATGTTCGCTTCCGAAACCCACAAACCCACTGTAATGGTTATTGACGATTCGGCGGACAACCTCCACCTCATGGTGGAATTGTTAAAAGAGGAGTACCTGGTGCAGGTCGCAACCCACGGAGAAGAAGGATTGCGTCTGGCACAGTCTGAAAATCCGCCGGAGCTGATTCTGCTCGACATCCTGATGCCCGGCATGGACGGCTACGAGGTGTGCCGGAGACTGAAGTCTCACCCGGTTTCCAGAAACATCCCGGTTATTTTCCTGACCGCAATGAATGAGGTGCACAGCGAAACGAAGGGGTTTGAAGTGGGTGCGGTGGACTTCATCACCAAACCCATCAGCGTTCCCATCGTGATGGCCCGCGTCCAGACCCATCTTGCTTTGTACAACCAAAAGCGGCTGCTCGAAAACCTGGTCAAAGAAAAGACGCGGGAACTTGAAAACACGCAGGACGTCACCATTGCCGGGCTGGCGACCCTCGCCGAGTACCGGGACAATGAAACCGGCGGCCACATCGCGCGCACCAAAAACTATGTCCGCCTGCTCGCCGAGAATTTACGCGACCTTCCGCGGTTTCGCGGGGAACTGGACGACGAGGTGATCCATCTCCTTTATAAATCCGCACCGTTGCACGATATCGGCAAAGTGGGCGTGCAGGACCGCATTCTGCGCAAACCGGGAAAGTTGACTTATGAAGAGACCCGCGAGATGGACAAGCACGTCCTGTACGGACGCGACGCCATTCGCGAAGCCGAAAGGCGGCTCGGCAAGGAAAACAACCGCTATTCGTTTCTGCGTTACGCCCGGGAAATCGCCTACTCCCACCACGAGCGCTGGGACGGAACCGGGTATCCGGACAAGTTGAAGGGGGACGAGATTCCGGTGTCGGCAAGATTGATGGCCGTGGCGGACGTGTACGATGCGTTGATCAGCAAGCGGGTTTACAAACCGCCCTTTCCTCACAAGCGTGCGGTGGAAGTGATTCTGGAAGGCAGGGGCACGCATTTCGATCCGGAGATGGTCGACGTGTTTGTGGACCTCGAACCGGATTTCATGCAGATCGCCCTTGATTACGCGGACCATCAGGAAGAGCTGGAAACCCTTCCCCTTTGTGCGTGACCGGGGATGCCGATTCCCAGACGCATTCGAAAACGGTGCACGGGCGGGTTCGATCCCTCCGCCTGCGCCGGAATCCGAAAGCCGCTCCCTCCCGGTTAATGGATTGAATTCACTCCTTCGATTTTTTATGATGGAAGTACAGGTTTGAGTGGGAATGATTTCAATCCATCGGTGCCGCCATCCCTCATGGGCGGCATTGGGGAAGCGTCATGGGCGTCGAGCTGAACCACACCATCATCTATGTTGCGGACAAAAATAAATCCGCGCACTTCGTGGCGGAAATTCTGGGCCTCGCCGTTCCTGAAGAGTACGAGCCCTTCCTCATCGTCAAAACCAGCAACAACGTCAGTCTCGATTTCCTGCAAATCACCGAAACCATCGACACCCAGCACTACGCCTTCCTGGTGAGCGAACCGGAGTTCGACCAGATCTTCGGCCGCATTCAGGAACGCGGCTTGCCTTACTGGGCCGACCCCCAGCAGGCGAGGCAGGGAGAGATCAACCACCGCGACGGCGGGCGCGGCGTGTACTTCGAGGAACCGTCCGGCCACCTGCTGGAAATTCTCACGCGGCCCTACGGCAGTGGGTGAAGCGTCCCACCCCGTTCTCAACCTGTCCCTTGATTCCCCTTCTTTTTGTGTGTCGCGCCGGGCATTTTTTTCAACCCTGCAAGCAGCTATCACCTTTCCGATTTTAGAATCCTGTAGAGCTTTTCGATTTTCTTCCTTTTTGCCAGTAGCAGGCCCTTCCACCGCGTCGCCCGGACCGGATTGGCTCTTTGTTTCAATCCAAAAGAGCAATGATTTTAAGGTGTTTTGGGGTGAGTGCCTTGGGACGAAAAAATTCTCGAAACCGTTGCGGGGAGGGCGGGTGATTTAGTTTCTCCGAAGTCATGTGAAAAGTTGTTATTTCGTTGATTTTCAGCGTGTAATCGTTCGTGTCGAGCCGCTTTTTGAAATTGCCTTCTCCTGAAAACCCATTTATCATTTGAATTGCCACAAAAATTCACGAGGGGCCTCTTTGGAAGGACTTGGAAAATGATCTTCCCAGCCATCACTCAGGAAATCCCGCCCCTTCAAGGTACATTTTCTTATGGCCTTGTGGCCCTTTCCTACCTGATTGCGGTATTTGCGTCCTACACCGCACTTGATGTGATGAACCGCATCAAGAAAGAAGAACTCTCTTTCAAAAATTTTCTGATCGTAAGCGTTGCCGTTTGCATGGGCGGCGGCATCTGGTCGATGCACTTTATCGGCATGCTGGCATACACCCTTCCTATCCCGGTCTCTTACGATCCGTGGATCACCATCCTTTCCCTGGTTGCCGCCATCGTGGCCTCCGGTATTGGCTTTTACCTTGCGGTTAAATTGGAACGCATGGTCCAGAAAGTGGTTCTGGGCGGACTCGTCATGGGTGCCGGCATCTGCGTCATGCATTACTCCGGCATGCACGCCATGACCCTGGAAGCGAGTCAGCATTACAGGCTGGGCTTGTTGCTCCTTTCCATTCTGATTGCCGTCACCGCATCCATGGCGGCCCTGTACATCATTCTGAAATTCCGGGAAGGCGGCTCCTTCAGCGGATTTGCCTTCAAGTTGGTGTCCGCCATGGTTATGGGGCTGGCCGTGGCGGGCATGCATTACACCGGCATGGCCGCCTCGGTGTTTGTCCCGTCGCCGGAACTGATCCATGATTTGGAAGTGGTCATCGACAAAGACAACCTGGCGCTGTCGGTGGTGCTGATGACGTTTTTCATTCTCACCATGGCGTTGTTCCTTGAGGAATACTCCTCCATCACGGTTTTGCCGGTCATGTTCTGCTTTTTCATGATCGTCATCGGCTGGGGCGGTTTCCAGCTGGTGGACCGCGAAATCAAAAGCAACATCGCCAACCTGCTCAACACGAATCTGAAAACCAACGTGGCGTCCGTCCGTGCCCTGGTCCAGCGCGAAATGCAGGTGGCGAAATTCTGGAGCCGGGATCCGCGCATCCAGAAGAACATCCAATCCCTCGCCGAAAAAGTTTCAAACGGAATGACCACCAAGAACGAATTGATGGCATCCAGGGAGCTCAGCGATTTGCGGAGAATACTGGGACCGTTTCACAAGAACCAGGACCACGTCGGCTTTGTGGTCGTTCACCCTTCCGGGCTCACCATGGCGGCCCTGCTGGATGAACCCGTCGGCAGGTCCCTGTTGAAGGACAAGGAATTCGTCAAGGAAGCGATGCGGGGCGAGGTGGTTTTTTCCTCTCCCTTCTGGGGCGAAGTGCAGCTTCCGGACCTGGACGGGGTGGACCGCGATAACCAGCCCACCATTTTCACCGCCTCTCCGGTTTTCAATGAAAACGGGGAGGTCATCGCCGTGCTGGGCTTTCGCCTGCGTCCGATCAAGGCTTTCGGAAAATCGCTGGAAGTGTCTTTTTTTGGCGAATCGGGGGAAGCCTACGCGTTCAATTCCCAAGGCTACATGATCGGGGGAAGCCGGTTCCTCGGTCACCTTAAACGGATCGGGATGAGCCAGCATCTTCCGAGCCAGACCACCATGAAAGTTCAGATCCGCAATCCCGGAGGAAACATTCTGCAAGGGCACCGTCCCACGCTTCCGCGCGACCAGCAACCCTTCACCCGCATGATCCAAAGCGCCCTGAAAGGGGAAAGCGGGCTGGACGTGGACGGTTACCGGGATTACCGCGGCGTCCCGGTGGTGGGAGCCTGGACCTGGTTGCCTGAATACAATGTTGGCATCGCCACGGAAATGGACTTCGACGAGGCCTACCGGTCTTCCCGGACCCTGGAGAGGATTTTTGTCGCCCTCCTGTTCGTGTTGTTTTTTGCGGTGGTCGTGACGCTGGTTTTGAAACGGCGGCAGGCGGAAACCGAAAAGCGGCGGGCCGAGCTTCAGGACAATGAAATCCGGGCGAGGGACGAAGCGGAAAAGTTCCGCAAGCTGTTTTTGGCCGAGGCGGACACCATCCTGATCTGCGATGCGGAGACCCGGCAGATCCGGGACGCCAACCCGGCGGCTGAAAAACTGTACGGCTACACGCGGGACGAGTTGCTGGCCCTGAGAGTGGACGACCTGTCCGCCGACCCGGAAGGGACGGCGGCTACGTTCCGCGAATTGCGGGAAGGGCGCCTCAGCGCAGTGGCATTGCGGTATCACAAAAAGAAAGACGGCACCCAGTTCCCGATCGAGGTGATGGAAGGCCACATCTCCACGCAGGAAGGCCCGGTCGTGTTCAAGGTGATCCGGGACATCTCCCGCCGCATGAAGGCCGAGGAAGACCTCCGCAAAAGCGAGGAACGGTTTTCGCTGGTCCTGGATGCCACGCAGGACGGCATCTGGGACGATGACAGGAGGACGGGAACTTGTTATTTCAGCCCGCAGTGGATGGCCATGCTGGGGTACGAGCCCGATGAATTGCCCCATACCAACGCCACCTTTTTCGACCGGATCCATCCGGAGGACCGGGAATGTTACGGGGAGTTGATCCAAGCACATCTGGAGCAATCAAACGAGAATTTCGAATTCGAAGTGCGCTTAGTTCACAAGGACGGAAGTTACCGCTGGGTTCTGACGCGGGGAAAAACCGTCGAGCGGGATGAAGAGGGCAACGTCGTGCGGGCGGTGGGCACGCACACGAACATCCATGCGCGCAAGGCCATAGAAGAGGAATTGATGCAGGCCCAGACGGAGGCGATTTCCGCCAATGAAGCCAAGAGCCGGTTTCTGGCCAACATGAGTCACGAAATCCGCACTCCCATGAACGCGATCCTGGGGCTGGCCCACCTGGCCCTGCAAAACGAAATGCCTCCGAAACAAAAGGGCTATCTGGAAAAAATTGAAAAATCCGGACAGAACCTGCTGGGCATCATCAACGACATCCTCGATTTCTCCAAGGTGGAAGCGGGCAAGCTGGACCTGGAGATGATTCCTTTCGAAATCCGTGAAACCCTGGAACATATTTCCCAGCAGCAGACTTATTTTGCGGAGGAGTGTGAGACCGAACTGGTTTTTTTCTGTTCTCCCATGGTTCCAGGCAGGGTGATCGGCGATCCCCTGCGGGTCGCCCAGGTGTTGACCAACCTCGTCAGCAACGCACTCAAATTCACCAGCAAGGGCACCGTGGCGGTGTATACCGATTTGGTGGAGAGTCCCAATGCCAAGCAAAACCGGGTGGAATTGAAATTTGTGGTTCAGGATACGGGAATCGGCATGGCGGAGGACCAGATACAGGGGGTGTTCGGGGCGTTCACGCAGGCGGACGCGTCCACCACCCGGAAGTACGGGGGCACGGGCCTGGGCCTCGCCATCACCCGGCAACTTGTGGGACTGATGCGGGGACGCATCCATGTGGAAAGCGAGCCGGGAGAAGGCACGACTTTCACCGTGGCCCTGCCCTTCGAGTGCGAGCAGGAAGAACTGGAAAGAGCCACAAGGCAAAGCCATAAAATCAAGAATCGGGCCCTCGTGATCGAGAGCAATCCGGTTTTCGGAAAAATGCTGGAAGGGATGCTGAGGTCCGTCTCGTTTGACACGGATTACGCTTCGACTTTGGAAAGAGGGGAGCGGATATTGACACAGGCGGAATCGGCGAATCCCTATCATTTTGTTCTTCTGGACCTGGGCCTGGTGCAATCCAACTGGAGCGAGGTTTGTGCGCGACTGAAAGCAAGCAACCCGCAATCCGAACAAATGAAATTAGTCCTGGTGGCTCCGCAACTGGAATACCTGCAACTGGTGACGGTGGAGGGGGAAGCGATCGACGGGGTGTTGGTGAAACCCGTCCGTCTTTCGCAGTTGTTCGACATGGTCACCAGCCTCTTCTACAACAAGGACTCCCAAATGATGCGGAGCGCTGCCTGCAAGCCGGAAAGCGCGTTTGATCCCACAACGTTCCATGGCTGCCGGGTGCTGGTTGCAGAGGACAACGAAATCAACCAGGAGGTAGTGGAGGAACTTTTGCAGAAAGTCGGTTTCGACGTCACCATTGTGGACAACGGGAAGGCGGCGGTCGATCGGCTGTCATCCGAAGAGTTCGACATGGTTCTGATGGACCTGCAGATGCCGGTGATGGACGGGCTCGAAGCGGCGCGGCAGATCCGTCAGGACAAAAAGTTCGAGAGCCTGCCGGTGATCGCGCTGACCGCGAACGCGATGACGGGGGACCGCGAACGCACGGCGGAGGCGGGCATGAACGACCATGTGACCAAACCCATCGACCCGGAATCCATGTACAAAACGTTGAGCCGGTGGATAAAAAGCCCCGCCCGCGCTGAATCCGAAAAGCCTGCGGAGCCTCCCCCGATGGAAGAAAAAACCGCCAAACCTCCTATGGAGAGAATGCGCCAAGACGCAGTCGAGACTTCCGACAACGGTTTCCCCGTCATCCCAGGCCTCAACGTGGAAATCGGTTTGAAACGGATGGGAGGCAACCCCGAGCGGTACCGGAAAACCCTCGTCGATTTTTATGAGAAGCATGCGGGAGACGGGGAGAAGATTCGGTCCGCGTTCGAAAATAAAGACACGCTGGGTTTGCGTATGGCGGTACACGACCTCAAGGGTGTGGCGGGCAACATGGGAGCCGATACTTTGTTCGATCAGGCGGAAATGTTGGAGCAAGCATTGAAGGCGGGCGACAGGAAAGATCATGAAAACCAGTTGCGGGGGTTTCTGAATTCCCTGGAGGAGGTCATGGACCCGCTCGGCAAATGGAGTGGGGTGGACAAGCCGGTTCGCGAACCGTTGATTCCGCTGTCTTCACGAAACTCGATGTGCAATGAGCAGGCGGGAATCCTGTTACATAACCTCCAGTCCCTGCTGGAAGAAAGTGACAGCCGGGCCACGGTTCGAGTCGCCGCGCTCCGGGGCTACCTGGAAGGGTCTCCCCTGCACGACGATTGGAAGCGTCTCAATAAATACATCGAAGTATACCAGTTTGATGAAGCGTTGCAGGTGCTGCAGAAAATCACCTGGCAGAGAAAACGGCAGTGCCAGACATCCGGGGTGACTTCGCAGTGATTTCGGTTGGCGCGTGCCGATTATTAATAAAGGAACACTGGACTGAATGATTGGGGGGTGAACGGTCCATGCTGGAACCACCTGTACCGGAAAATGAAGAGGTTCGACTTCAGGCGTTGTTCGAGTACCACGTGCTGGACACCGATCCGGAAGAACAGTTCGATGAGTTGACGGAACTGGTTGCGCAAATTTGCGATGTCCCCATCGCCCTGATTTCCCTGATCGATGAGAAACGGCAGTGGTTCAAGTCGTTCCACGGGCTGGGCGCGCGGGAAACGCCGCGGAACGTTTCCTTCTGCGGGCATGCCATTCTGCAGGAAGGCGTGTTTGAGGTCCCGAACAGCCTGGAGGACGAGCGGTTTGCGGACAACCCCATCGTCACCGGGGAACCCAGGGTCATATTTTACGCAGGTGCTCCCTTGAAGACCCCCTCCGGGCAACAGATCGGCACCCTGTGCGCCATCGACCATAAACCTCACAAACTCACGGAAGACCAGAAAAGGTGCCTGACACTGCTGGCCCACCAGGTGGTCTCCCAACTCGAATTGAGGAAAATCATACTCCTCAAACACCAGTTGATTGTGCAGAAATCGGAGTTGTATAACCAGATCGAGGAATTGAATGAGGAGTTGAAAGCCAAAGAGGCAAAAAAACACGCCATCCTGGAAACCATGCTGGACCCCCTGATCGTCATCGATGAACGGGGGAGCATCCAGAATTTTAATGCCGCCGCGCAAAAAATCTTTGGCTACGAGGCATCGGAAATCATAGGAAAGAACGTCGCCATCCTGATGCCGGAAACCTACCGGACAGGGCACGATGACGCCATCCAAAGGTACCGGAACACCCGGAAACCGACCATACTGGGTGAATTGCGGGAAGAGTGGGGGCACCGCAAGGATGGAACCGTTTTCCCCATAGAGTTGTTGATCAACGAAATGACCATCAATGGTGAACGGCAGTTTGTCGGCATCTGCCGGGACATCACTGAGCGCAAGGTCGTGGAAGAGGAGTTGGTGGAGGCAGAACGCCAGGCGGTCTCCGCCAACGAGGCCAAGAGTCGCTTTCTGGCTAACATGAGCCACGAAATCCGCACCCCCATGAACACCATCCTGGGGCTGGCTCACCTGGCCCTGCAACACGACCTGCCCACGAAAATAAAAGGCTATGTGGAGAAAATAGAAAAATCCGGCAAGAGCCTGCTCGGCATCATCAACGACATCCTGGATTTTTCCAAGGTGGAGGCGGGCAAACTGGAATTGGAAATCGTCCAGTTTGACCTCCAGGAAGTTCTGGAAAACGTGGCCTACCAGCAGGCGCAGGCCGCGGAGAAACGAGGAACGGAACTGGTGTTTTTCTCTTCGCCCAAGGTTCCGCAAAACCTGATGGGCGATCCGTTGCGTTTGGGGCAGGTGCTGACCAACCTGGTCAGCAACGCCATCAAGTTCACTCTCAAGGGTACGGTTGCGGTTTATACCGATGTGGAGTTGGGGGAACCGGACACATCCAGCCGGGTCATCTTGAAGTTTACGGTTCAGGACACGGGGATCGGCATGACCCCGGAACAGGTGGAGGGGGTATTCGGTGCGTTCAATCAGGCGGACACCTCCACGACCCGGAAATACGGGGGGACCGGCCTGGGCCTCGCCATCAGCAGGCAACTGGTGGAACTGATGCTCGGCAGCATCGAGATTGAAAGCGAAGCGGGCAAAGGAAGCACCTTCATTATTTCCATACCTTTTGATTGCGATCCCGGGGAACTGGAAAAAGTAAAACTCAAAAGGGACGGCTCCGACAAGCGCGCGCTCGTGATTGAAAAAAATCCGGTCCTGGCCAGGGTGTTGACCGGGATGTTGCAGTCGTTGGGATTTTTCGCGGAGCACCGGGAGTCCCTGGATGCAGGGGTGGATCAAATTGTGGCGGTGCAGATGGATCAGGCATATGACCTTGTTTTCGTCGACCTGGAATTCACCGAATCTCACTGGAATGAAATTTCCGAGCGATTGAAACTGTTGAGCACCCCTTCCGGAAATACCAGGGTGGTGCTGGTGGTTCCGGAACTGAAATTCCTGAACCGGATCGAGTCCCAGGGTGCATCCCTTGACGGGGTGGTGGTGAAGCCCATTCGCCTCTCGCAGTTGTTCGACCTGGTCACCAATCTGTTTGAAAACAAAAATGCGCGTATGGTGCGGGTTACCGAAAGGGAGGAAACCCTGTTTGATCCCACATCGTTCCGGGGCTGCAGGGTGCTGGTGGCGGAGGACAACGAAATCAACCAGGAGGTGGTGGAGGAGTTGTTGCTGAATGTCGGTTTCGACGTCACCATTGTGGACAACGGAAAAAAAGTGGTGGAGTGCCTGGACTCTCAGCAATTCGACGTGGTGCTTCTGGATTTGCAGATGCCGGTGATGGACGGGTTTGAAGCGGCGCGGCAGATCCGTCAGGACAAAAAGTTCGAGAGCCTGCCGGTGATCGCGCTGACCGCCAATGCGATGGCGGGGGACCGCGAACGCACGGCGGAGGTGGGCATGAACGACCATGTGACCAAGCCCATCGACCCGGAAGCCATGTACCAGACCCTGCGCCGATGGGTGACGTCCTCAACCGGGAAAAAAGAGGAACCCGCAGTGCCGGCCGGTGAACCGGATACCCGTGAAGAGCAGGCCGCGTCTCCTCATCTGGAAACCACCGAATCTCCCGAAATTCCCCTGCCCTCTATCACGGGACTGGATGTGGACGAGGGAGTGATGCGCATCGGAGGCAACCGGACAAGGTATTGCAAAATCCTGTCCGGGTTCTGCGACAATCACTCCGGGGATGGAGAAAAAATTCTATCTGCCTTCAATCAAGGAGATTATGAAGGACTGCATATGCTGGTGCATACCATCAAGGGAGTTGCCGGTAATGTGGGGGCCAGGGCACTCTACGACCAGGCGGAAATTCTCGAAAACGCACTGCAAAACGGAAGCCGGGAAGAGCAGGAAATTCACACGCATATTTTAGTGGAATCCATGAACGACCTCATGAACCTGCTGCTGGAATGGAAAAAAACCGGGGAGCGCGAACGCCCTGCCCCGGCTTCTTCGCTGACCATGTGTGATGTGCAGGTGGACACGCTCATGAAAAACCTCCGGTCGTTGCTGGAAGAAAGCGACAGCCGAGCCACGGTGCGGGTGAACGCACTCAGGGGATACCTGGAAGGGTCCACCCTGCATGACCTGTGGATGAATCTGCAGAAGTGCATCCGATTGTACCAGTTCGATGAAGCGGTGCAGGTTCTGGATGAGATCATAACGGAAAGACAGAAACATTGTTAGGAGGGTGACGTTGGACCGGATGCTGGATGAAGCGTGGGTGCTGGTGGTGGACGATCGTCCCGAAAACATTGATGTGTTGGCGGCCATCCTTGAGCCGGAATACCGGATCAAGGTGGCGTTGGACGGACACAAGGCGTTGGAGATTGCCAATTCCGATTCGCCGCCGGACCTGATTCTCCTCGATGTCATGATGCCCGGAATGGACGGGTTTGAAGTCTGTCGAACGCTGAAAAGCCAGGAAGCCACCCACGATATTCCCGTGATCTTCATCACGGCCCGGGACGGCGAAATGGATGAGGTGCAGGCTCTGGACCTTGGAGCGGTGGACTTCATCCAGAAACCCTTCAACCACAAAATTGCCAGGGCGCGGGTCCGCACTCACGTCCAGATGAGGTGCCTTCTCAAAAAGAACAAACAAATGATCAAGGAGTTGAAGCGGGCCAACCAGATTCTCGACGAACTGGCAAGGAGGGACCAGTTGACAGGATTGTCCAACCGCCGCGACATGCAGGAAAATATGGAAATTGAAAGAAAACGTTCCCTTAGAAACCGCAAACCGCTTTCCTGTATCGTGGCGGACATAGACCATTTCAAAAAGGTGAATGATGAAAACGGACATTTGGCCGGCGACGAAACTTTGAAAAAAGTTTCCAGCATCATTACCCTGAGCCTTCGGTGTCACGACATGGCCGCACGCTGGGGCGGCGAGGAATTCCTGATATTGCTTCCGGAAACCGACCTGGCGGGAGCGTCTCATGTCGCAGACCGTCTTCGCAGTAAAATCGAGGCAGAAACCATTTCCATGGAGGACCGGGAAATCAAAATCACCATGAGTCTCGGTGTGGTGCAGTTTGATGGGGAGGAAACCGTGGAACATTTTCTAAACCGGGCGGACCAAAACCTGTATGAAGCCAAAAAGAATGGAAGGAACATGGTGGTCTCAATTTAATAATCCCTGTAGTGGGCGATTATAAATGCCGTCCGGATTGGAGGAGAAAACTTGAACCCCCATTAAAAGTATGAATAAAGGATTGTCTTAGATGAAAGCGAAAAAGCAGATCCTCGTTGTGGATGACTCGCCTGAAATCATCGATGCGCTTGTGGAAATCCTGAAAAATGACTACGTGGTCAAGGTTTCCACAAACGGCTCGAAGGCACTGGAAATCGTATTTTCAAAAACTCCCCCGGACCTCATATTGCTTGATATCAAAATGCCCGGTATGGACGGGTACCAGGTGTGCCAGCAATTGAAGGACACTCTGCCGCATAAGATGATTCCCGTCATTTTCATTACCGGATCGAAGGACGAGATGGATGAAGTGCGGGCCTTGGAGATGGGAGGGGTGGACTACATCCAGAAACCGATTCAGCCGGTGATCATCCGCGCCCGGGTGGAAACGCACCTGAGATTGCAGGAAACCTCCAGTCGTCTGGAAGGTCTTTTGTCGCAAACCCTGCTGGGTTCCATTCAATTGATGGCCCAGACCCTCTCGATGACCAATCCCCTGGCTTTCAACCAGGCCTGCCGCATCAAAAAGCTGGTGCGCAGGATGGCGGAGTTAATGCAACTGGAAAATATCTGGCGGTTTGAAACGGCGGCGCTGCTTTCCAATATCGGCTGTGTTGCCCTGCCCATTCATTTGCTGAAAAAAGTATTCAAGGAAGAGGTTATTTCAAAAAGCGAACAAGACCTGTTCCAGTCCCATCCTTCGGTAGGTCGGACCTGATACGGGGGATCCCCGGCCTGGAGGAGGTGGCGGGCATGGTGCTGCATCAGCTGGATCCGTTCAACCCGCAGTTGCACGAAGGGCCGCCCGACCTCCTGGATCCCATCCAGCTGGGGGGACAAATCCTGAAGGTGGCGACTGCTTTCGACATGAAGGTGTTCAAGGGAGAGAGGCCCTCTGAGGTGATCGTCAGCCTGACCGACGAACCGAACATCTATTCGCCGGAACTGGTCAAGGCTCTTGCAAAAATCGAAAAGGAAATGCCGTCCGAAAAAGAAAAATCCGTTGCCGTCAAGGACCTGCATGCGGGTATGGTGTTGCTGCAGGACCTGGTGGATGAAGAAGACTTTCGGGTTGCCAGTGCGGGCCACGCGATGACGCAGGAAAGCGTGCAGATGATCCGCAGTTATCACAAGAATAAAAATTTAAAGGAACCGTTGCGGGTGAAGGTGGCGGGAAGGGAAATTTTTCAGTGAGAAAAAAATTTCAGGCCTTTGCGGTAAACCCGGTTTCTTTTGAAGTCATTTGCAAATTTGGGAAACATGGGTTGTCTATAAAAAAGTTAGATAACTCGGCTGTTCTGAATGTAAGCTTTTTGTAATGTATTGGATGAATGGCGTAGAATAAAGCTTCCAAGCTCTTTTTTGTTTCAACTTACCCTAAACTTGTTACCATGGTACTGTTTTATTAATAATTAGAACGGCTCCTTAAATTATTGCAGAGGGGGGGGCTCATGGTCTTCCCACCGATCCCCAAAGATACCCTTTTCATCACCGGGTTTTATGATTATGGGTTGGTGATCTTATCCTACCTGGTCGCCGCATTTGCGTCATATATCGTTCTGGATATGATGACGCGGTTTCATCAAAATCACACACACCCAAAATTACTGTTGTTCTGCAGCGCGATCTCCATGGGTGGCGGCATTTGGTCCATGCATTTCGTCGCCATGCTTGCCTACGAAATGCCGGTCTCCGTCACCTACGACCCATGGATTACGGCGCTCTCCCTGCTGATCCCGATTCTGTTTTCCGGTATCGCATTTCAAATTTTCCATAGAGCAAAATCGATTCGATCAAGGGTTCTTGGCGGTGGTTTGATTCTGGGACTGGGAATCGACACGATGCACTATTGCGGCATGGCGGGGATGATATTCAATGGCACCCTTCACTACAAATTAAGCCTTTTTCTCTTGTCGGGACTGGTGGCGGTCACTGTGGCCACGGTCGCGTTTTACGCCATTGTCAAGATTCAAACCCAACAAATTTCCCATGGTTTTATCTTAAAAGTCGCCACAGCCCTCCTTTTGGGATTTGCTGTTGCCGGCATGCATTACACGGGCATGGCGGCGACCCTGTTTGTTCCTTCGTCTGGTCTGGAAACCAGCCAGCAGTTTTTCTTTTCTCCTGAAAACCTGGCCTACGCCATTGTGATGGTCACCGTCCTCAATTTGACGCTGGCCATGTTCATTGCGCAGAACCTGATCCTTGGACCCATTGTTTCGTTTCTATGCGTTTTTTTTATCGGCTGGCTCGGAATTCAATTGGTGGAAAGGGAAATCAAGATGGACTTAGCCACCATCCTTCAGGAGTATTTGAAAATCAACGTGGAATCTGTGGAATCCTTCATAGAGAGGGAGCTCACAAATGTGGATTTCTGGAGTAAGACCCCTCAAGTTAAAGAACTGGTGACCTCTTTGGCTTTGAAAGTGGATAACGGAACGACAAGCCCGCAATCCCTTATGAAATCCCCGGAATTGAAGGAGTTGCGGAAAATCCTGGGGCCGTTCAATAAAAAACAAAACCATATCGGCTTTGTCGTCATCCATCCCTCGGGACTCACCATGGCGGCCTTGTTGAATGAGCCCGTTGGGAATTCCTACCTTAAAGAAAAAGAATTCATTCAAAGGTCGTTAAAGGGTGAAGTTATTTTCTCCCCGCCGTTCTGGGCCGAAGTCCAACTTCCGGATCCAGATGGAATATACAGGCGAAACCAGCCGACCCTGTTCGCCTCGGCCCCGGTTCATGACGCAGAGGGAAGACCGATCGCAGTGCTTGGTTTCAGGCTGCGACCGCGCTTGAGTTTTGAGGACGTTCTCGAGACTACCTATTCGGGCGAGACGGGGGAATCGTATGCTTTCAACAAAGAAGGCATCATGATTGGAGGAGGGCGGTTTGCCAATCATTTGAGACAGGTCGGGTTGATTCCGCCGGAACCCAGTCCATGGTCGCTCAAGCTGAGAATCCGTGACCCTGGCGGAAACATGGTGAAAGGGTTCAGGCCCTCGATACCAAGAGAAAAGCAGCCTTTTACCCGTATGGTGGAGCGTGCTCTTTCTGGTCAAAGTGGGGTGGATGTTGGGGGGTACCGTGATTACCGCGGGGTTCCTGTTGTTGGAGCCTGGACCTGGTTACCCAAATATGGCTTTGGAATTGCGCGTGAAATGGATTGGGACGAAGCCTACAAATCGCTACGCATGCTCCGAAAAATATACTATTCCCTGCTCATCGTTCTTTTTGTGGTTGTGGTGACCACTCTCGTTTTCAGGAGAAAGCAGGTGGAAGCCAGAGTGGAAAGGAAGAAAGCCCAGAAGGGAATTCAAAAAGCGCAGGAGGAAGCGGAAAAATTTCGCCAACTGTTCCTGGCGGAATCGGATGCCATTCTGATTTTTGATGCGGAGACGCGGAGTATTATTGACGCCAACCAGTCCGTTGAAAAATTGTATGGGTACTCCCGGCAGGAATTGCTCCAAATGAAAGCGGAAACCCTGTCGGCCGACCCGGAAGGAACGTTGAGCACGTTCCAGCAGCTGGTGGAAGGACGTGTCACCGAAGTGACATTGCGCTATCACAAAAAGAAAGATGGCACGGTGTTTCCGGTAGAGGTCATGGAAGGCATCATTTCCACCCTGGAAGGCCGCATTGTATTTAAGGTTGTCCGTGACATAACCCGGCGCATGCAGGCTGAGAAAGCCCTGCGAGAAAGCGAAGAACGGTTCTCCCTGGCAATGGATGCTTCCCAGGATGGCTTGTGGGACTGCAACCTGGTTACCGGAGACAATTACTTCAGTCCCGCCTGGTTGTTCATGCTGGGGTACAGGCAGGGGGAACTCGAAGAACACATGTCAACGTTTTTTGACGAACTGATGCACCCTGAAGACAGGGACCGATATACCCCCGAGATCATGCAGCACCTTCAGAGCAAGGATTCGAATTTTGAGGTTGAATTGCGTTTACGCCATAAGGACGGCGGTTACCGGTGGATATTGACCCGCGGCAAAACCGTGGAACGGGATGAAAATGGCCGTGCCGTCCGCGCGGTGGGAACGCATACGGACATCACGGAACGAAAACAGGCGGAAGAAGCTCTGCGCCAAAGTGAAAAACGATTTGAGTTGACCATGTACGCCACGCAGGATGGCTTGTGGGACTGGTCGATTAAGACCGGCGATGTGTACTACAGCCCGCATTGGTTGTCCATGCTGGGGTATGCTCCGGGGGAACTTCCACATGAACCCTCCACGTTTTTCAATCTCCTGCATCCCGAGGATGTGGAAAAATATAGTGATTTGATCCAAAAGCACCTTGAAGAAAGCGATGAGAACTTTGAGTTTGAATTGCGCCTCCGTCACAAGGACGGGTCTTACAGGTGGATTATGGACCGGGGAAGAACCGTGGAACGTGACGAGAGCGGAAACGCCGTGAGAGCACTCGGCACGCACACCGACATCACCAATCGGAAAAGAATTGAGGAGCAATTGCGGCAGGCGGAACACGAAGCCATCGCAGCCAATGAAGCAAAGAGCCGGTTTCTGGCTAACATGAGCCATGAAATCCGGACTCCCATGAATGCCATTCTGGGAATGGCTTACCTTTGCCTGAAGACAGAGTTGACCTCCAAGCAGAAAGAGTACCTTGAAGGCATGCAGCGATCCGCTCGAAACCTGCTTGGGATCATCAACGATATTCTGGACTTTTCCAAAATCGAAGCCGGCAAATTGAGTTTGGAGAGTATTCCGTTTGATTTGGCGGAAGTGCTGGAAACGATTGCCAGTCAGGAATCTCTACGGGCATTTAATCAGGGAACAGAGCTGGTTTTCTTCAACTCACAGGCGATTCCGTCGAAACTGACGGGAGATCCGCTGAGGCTGGGGCAGGTATTGACCAACCTCATCAACAATGCCATCAAATTCACCATAAAGGGCACCGTCGCGGTTTTTGTGGAACTTGAAAAACTGGAAAATAACCGGGTGTTCGTGAAATTTGCTGTTCAGGATACAGGCGTTGGAATGGACGGGGAGCAGATTAGGAGTTTGTTTCAGGCGTTCGAGCAGGCGGACCCGTCCACCACCCGTAGGTTTGGGGGAACGGGGCTGGGCCTTGCCATTTCCAGCCAGTTGGTGGAGTTGATGGGAGGCAAGCTCGAAGTGGAAAGTAAACCGAATGAAGGAAGCAGGTTTACTTTCGTCATTCCTTTCCTGAGTTCTCAAGAGAATCATCCCAGGATAACCATTCCCTATGAGCTGTACGAAAAGCGGGCCCTGATTGTAGCAGGGAATAAAATGGTGGCCGAAATAGTAAAGGACATGTTGGGCTCCGTTGGAATTCAATCGAAAACTTCTGTTTCTTTAGAAGAGGCCGCGGTGCGGTTTAAAGAGACCGGCCCGGAGAATCCGCTGGATTTGATCTTGTTGGATATCAATCTGACACAACTGAACTGGTTCGATGTCTGCGAGAACCTGAAAAAAGAGGTGCCTCAGCCAGAGCCGCCAAAAATAATACTCCTTGCACCCAAGGAATTGAATGTCAGTGACAGTGCGGACTCGAGGAACCCCATAGATGCTGTCGTATTCAAACCCATTTGCCTGTCTCAATTATTTGACGCAATTATGGATTTGTATTTTGGCAAACAATTGCCGGTTAGAAAGCAGAGGAAGTGGAATTCTGTCGTTTTTGATACTGTCGAGGAATTCAAGGAAATGAAAGTCCTCATTGCGGAAGACAACCAAGTGAATCAGGTGATTGCCAAGGAGCTTATGGAAAAACTCGGCTTTAAGGTCACATTGGCAGAGAACGGCAGGGAGGCCTTACAGATTCTGGATCAAAGCGGGTTTGACCTGGTTCTCATGGATATTCAAATGCCTGTCATGGACGGGTTTGAGGCAACACGAAAAATCAGGGAGCAGGAACGCTTTAAAGATATGCCGGTAATTGCTTTAACGGCCAATGCCATGGCCGGGGACAGGGAGCGGACCCGCGCTGCAGGCATGAATGATCATGTCACCAAACCCATCGACCCCGATGTTTTGTTGGGTACCTTGAAGCATTGGTTGCGGAAAGAAACCAAAATTTCAAACGAAATGAATGTACCGGAAGAATTATTGCAGGAAAGTGAGCCGAGCAGGGAAAAACTCCGGCCTTCTGGCGGGGGGCCCAAGACGGGCCTGCAATCGGATGCCGCAACGATGGAAATCCTCGATTTGCCCGGTATTAATGTTGAGGAGGGACTGAGGCGCATTGGAGGTAACCTGGATATTTATGTCGATGTCCTGAAGGCGTGTTTTACTGATTTTATCAAGGACAGGGAGGACATTGAAACCGCCCTCAAAAATCAAGATCGGGAAATGCTGAAAATGAAAGTTCATTCCATCAAGGGCGTTTCCGGAAATATTGGAGCCAAGGATTTATTTCAATGCGCTAGTAACCTTGAGATTGCAACCAGGGAGAAAAGCGAAGAAGAAATCGAAAAGTGTCTGCAAAAATTTTGGAAATCCTTTGATCAGGTATTCAATGGCCTTGAGGTCCTGAACAATAAAACCGGGCCCCCAGAAGATTCATCCGGGGGAAAGAGTCAGCCTGAAATCGCGTACGATCCAAATTTGAATGCACTTTTTAACAATATTTATACCCTGCTTATGGAAAAAGACCGCCGGGCCTTTGACCGGATTAAGGTTTTGAAAAACTATTTTGATGAAAATGCATTCAGAGAAGAATGGCAGGCCTTAATAAAGTATGTTACTCATTTTAATTTTGAGGATGCGATTGAGGTTCTGAAGCGCATTCAGGGGAAATTGAATGTGAATTGACGAAAAGGTGAACAGGCTTGGAGGGGTCATATGCAAACCTGCTGCGGCGGGTTTTTTTGTTTGTGATTGGGGGAACGTTACTTGTTGATCACCTGATCCGGTTTGCCATCGTGGTTGCGGTCGATCTCCACCCGCACCACCTTGGCGTCCGGTCCGTAAATCTGCCACTGGTCGGCCTTGCCATTGCCGTTGGTGTCGAACCCCACCTTCTCCATCACCTCGGAGCTGTTGAAGAACTGCCACTGGTCAGCCTTGCCGTTGCCGTTTGTATCGAAGGACGATTCGGTGATTTTCCCGGAATTGTTCAAAAGATCCCAGCGGTCAACCTGCCCGTCTTTGTTGGTGTCGTACTCGATACGCTCCAGCTTTTCCGAAGCATTGAAGAACTGCCACTGGTCCGGTTTGCCGTCGCCGTTCTCATCGCGTACCGCTTTGTTCAGCTTGCCCTGGCTGTTGTAAAATTCCGTCCAGTCGATTTTCCCTGAGTAGGTGGAGTCCAGTTCCATTTTCTCAATCGCGCCGGACGCGGCGTAGTACTGGAACTGATCCATTTTGCCGTCGTGGTTGCGGTCGAATTCCACGCGGATGCGGGTTCCGTTCATGTCGTAGTATTCCACCTGGTCCGGTTTGCCGTCACCGCTTTTGTCGAACTCCACCTTTTCCGGCTTGCCGTTTTGGTTCAGGTGTTGCCACTGGTCCACCTTGCCGTCGAAATCGGAGTCGATCTCGTGCACCTCCGCCCATGCGGGAGAAGCGATCAGGGTAATAGCTGCCAGAGCAGCCAGAGCGGGGAGATGATTTGATCTGTTCATAATCCTATTGGTTCAGAATAAATGAAATCGGAATTTCCAGGATAATTCGTTCCTCGTTCAAAATTTCCGGAATGTGCGGGAACGGGGCCGCGTTGCGGATGGTTTTGAGCGCCGCGCTGTCCAGTATTTCATGGCTGGACGAATGGTTGATGGCAACGTGACTCAGGGTCCCATCTTTCTCTATGGTGAATTTTACCACAGGCTGTCCTTCCAGACGACGAATGCGTGCCATCTTGGGGTAGTACTTGGCTTGCAGGATCTGTCCCCAGATGGCGCTGTTGAACTCGTCCAGCGCCTTTTTCAGGTCCGGTCCGTTGCCGCTGAATTTGACCTTTTCGACCGGCCCGGTTTTTTGCGAAGCGGGAAGGTTCAGGCTGGCGGTCTGGATGGGCTCCGCCGCATCTTCAACCATTTCATCCACATTCACCGGGGCCTGCGCCTTCACCGTTTGCGCTTTCGGCGTGATGTCGGTCGTGACCGGCGTTTTCAAAACGGCGGTGGTCGGTGCGATTTTGGATTGAACCGGCACGGTGGACACCGGGGTCTTGAACGTCGTCTCAACCGGGGTGTGCCGCACCGCCCGCGCGAACGTCGGCGTCTGCGGCTTGTGCGTGGCGACTTCCTGTTGAATGGGTTGCATGCTCGCCGGGGGCGGCGGCACCTTGGCCTTCACCTGCTGGGTTTGCACCGCTTTCATCGGTTGGGGCGTCGGCGGCGTCACCGGCTTTTTGGGCACGGTTTTCTGCGGCGGCGTTACGGCTTTTTGAGCGACGGGCTTCACCGCATCGGGCTGGGTTGGTGCCGGAGGCGGGGGAGGGGGCGGCGGCTTGGATGCGACGTGCACCTTCACTTTCGGCTCCGGTTTGGGCTCCAGTTTGAAAGTGAGATTCTGTTGCCAGATCATCCACGCCAGCAGGAGGTGCACCACCACCGATGCGGTTACCGGCAAGTGTGCGGGGTATCGGGTCTCCATGGCTTCCACATTCATGACGCAGTTGACTCCAGTGGATCGGTTGCAATCACGATATTGCTGGCTCCCAGCAGTCGCGCCAGATCGAGGATCTTCGCGAACATGTCGAAATCGGTTTTCTTGTCGGCTTCGATGATGATGGGCACCGAGGAATCCTTGTCCACCGCCGATCCAAGAATCGTTTTCAACTCTTCAAATCCAACCTTTTTGTCGCCCGCCATCAAGGTTCCATTTTCCTGCACCTGGATCTTGATCGACTTCATGTCAAAGGATTCGCTGGACTCCGCCTTGGGCAGTTCGATGTCCATGCCCTCCTGCCGGATGAAGGTTGAGGTCAGCATGAAAAAGATCAAAAGCAGAAACACGATATCGACCAGCGGGGCGATATCGAGGCCTCGGCTTTTTCGGGGTTGGGCTTTAAGGCTGACCATGATCTCTTTCGTGTAAATTCATTTTCCCGGGACGTTGGCCATGCGCCGTTCGCCGGGTTCTTTGTCGGGCGCCGCGGCTTTGGCCCGCGCTTTTTCTTTCGTGTCGTCCCACTGATGCACCAGGTGCAGGCTGAACTTCTCCAGTAGAAACGACATGGTCTCCATTCTGCGGTCGAAGTAATGAAGCATCACCATCACCGGAATGGCGACGGCGAGGCCCGCCGCCGTGGTCATCAGCGCTTCCCAGATGCCGCCCGCCAGAATGCTGGGGTCGATCTGGTTCTTGTGCTGGGCCACCTTGCCAAACGCCTGGATCATGCCCACCACCGTGCCGAGCAGACCGAGCAACGGAGCGATGGCGGCGATGACTTCCAGCGCACGCAGGTTTTTGCTCATCCGGCTCAACTCTTCCTGCCCGGCCAGAGTCAGCGCTTCCTCGAATTTCCACTTGGGATAATTGAAGCAGTTGCGCGCCACCTGCAGAAGGCGTCCGGCGGGGCCCGTTGGCTGTTCGTGCGAACGGGAAAAGATGTTGTTGCCCTCCAGGAACAGGCCC
The DNA here is from genome assembly GCF_000341545.2 of Nitrospina gracilis 3/211. Classification (NCBI taxonomy): domain Bacteria; kingdom Pseudomonadati; phylum Nitrospinota; class Nitrospinia; order Nitrospinales; family Nitrospinaceae; genus Nitrospina; species Nitrospina gracilis. The sequence goes on along the minus strand of NZ_HG422173.1, from coordinate 434,710 downwards.
TTGAAAACGCTCTGCATCTTTTCCGGACTTTGCTGGTTGGAGTAGAAAAAGATCAACCGCTCGATGATCAACGCCAGCGCGATCACGGAACAAAGGAGGATGGGGATCATGAGAACCCCTCCCTTGCCGATCAATTCCAGTACCGGAGTCGCGCCCTCCACGGCGGTTTTGGTTTGTGCGGGATCCATTCAGCCTCCAGTCACTTTCTTCTCGAAAACATTAAATAGCCGGAGCCGGGAAGTAGCCAGATTCACAAGATGTCTCCGGGATGATATGTGGAATCATTTTTTTCGGAGGTGGCGATTGGTTTGGAGGAAAATCCTGCCTTTTCAACCACCGGGAAACGGGCCAACCGTCTCGCTATACATATATAAGACGTTTGAAGGGCCCCGATCCCTGACACCAAAATGAAAATATTTTTGAAATTCGTTCTCATAATGATACTCAAAAATTTATGAAAATGAAAGTCATTATTAAACTTTACCCTTCCTCCTTCTGATGGATACGCAGTGCGTCCCCGAAATGGTCAGTAAAAACAAAGGTCCAGGGTCTTGGCGCATTGCCCTCGATCGCATAGGACGGTGAAAGTTTCAACAACAGCGAGGGTTCGGTTCGAGAAGGGGGCTTTTTCCAAGAACGAAATCCTGGAGCTTTGCATGAAAATACCGACGTATCCGATCTAAGTCCTTCATACCTTATGGATTGTGTGAATTTGGTGACTGGCCGTGAGTCAGCATTGGGGGATGGACGGGAATTAAGGTTGACTTTTAGTGGTTTATAATGAAAATGAAATCCATTATTAATTTCAAAATAATCGCCCTCACTGTTCTTGTTGTGCAGGGTGGCCGGAATCGAGGATTCCTCATTATTCCCCCGGCACAACCTGGGTTTTCGCCCGGGACAGGGAACGGAAACGGATCGCATGGGATTGCAATCGGAGCACATGGACCACTCGGCCTTGCTCGAGGCCTACTATGAATACCAGGGAGACCTGGTCCGGTTTCTGTCCCATCGTTTGAAGTGCGGTTTTGCGGCGCGGGACATGGTGCAGGAGTTGTACCTGCGCCTCCTGAAAATTCAAAATCCCACGGGTATCGAAAACCGCAAGGCTTACCTGTTCCGCATTGCATCCAACCTGGCCACCGACCACATTCGCGTCGAAGCCCGCCGGGCGGAGTTGTTGCGTGAATGCCGTGACGTATTGACCCGTTCCGAAAACCAGGTGACGCCGGAGAGAGTGACCCTGGCACGCTGGGAATTGAAGCTGTATCAGAAAGCCGTTCAGGACCTGCCGCCGCTCAGCCGCCGCATTTTTTACCTGAACCGGTTCGAGGGCAAACCCCAACGCGCTATTGCCGAAGAGGTGGGGGTGTCGGTCACCACAGTCGAAAAACACATCCGGAAGGTGCTCGATCGCCTCGCCGCCACCCGCGATCGTTTGGAAAAACTCGGAAAACGTAATAGCGGGGTATGACAACTCATGGGTTCATTCGTCATGTTTATTGAGGGTGTTCGAAATACCCAGCACCGGTGGCAATACGTGTCGCCGGCCCATTCTTTTTGTGTGTGCAAAAATGGCATCGGATAAAGGCAAAGCTTTTTCAGATGAACTCCCGCAGGAAGCGCGACGGTGGGTGGTGCGCCTGGCTTCGGGGGAAATGACCCAGCCGGAAGCCCGCCGTTTTAAAAAATGGTTGCACGCGGATACGAAGCACCGGGACGCCTTCCGCCGGGAACGGAGACTATGGCAGGAAATGGAAGCGTTGAAAGGAGCGTTCGCGGCCGACTTGCAAGACGGTCCGGCATTTCCCCTTCCCGTTCCCGGGCCTGCCAATGAATGGGATGGGCGCGCCTCCGCACCGCTTCGCAAAAAACCGGTTGCCGTATTTCGCTGGGCGGCCGCCTGTTTCTTTTTGTTTGTGTTGTGGGCGCAGTTCGGCTCCATCTGGTTGGCGGACCATCGCACGGCGGAGGGGGAACTCCGCAAGGTGGAGTTGCCGGACGGATCGACGGCACACCTCAACACCGCCACTGCCATGAACGTCCGTTACGAGAACGGTATGCGCCACATCCAACTTCTTAAAGGCGAGGCGTTGTTCGATGTCCGCCGCGATGCATCGCGTCCGTTCCGCGTGACCAGCGGCAACGGAGTGGTGGAGGTATTGGGAACGCGCTTTGGCGTTTCGCATTCGAAAGAAAACCTGAAAGTGACGGTTTTGAGTGGTGAGGTCGTGGTGTACGCGTCGTCGCAGTCTTCCCTGCCGGTAGCGGAAAATCCGCGTGCCTTGCACCTGACCGCGGGGGAGTCCGTCGATTTCATGGAGGGGGTACCCACCCAGGCGGTGCGAAAGGTGAATGTGCATGCCGCGTTGCCGTGGACACGGGGCAGGATTGTGATCGATGAGATGCCGTTTGCCGATGCCATTGCAAAGCTGGACGCCTATTTCCCCGGACGCGTGTTGATTCTTCGGGAGCACGCCGCACAGCAACCCGTCAGCGGTCTGTTTCATGTGGACCAGGCGGAAAGCGCCATCCTGGCTCTCGCCTCCACGCAGGGGCTTCGCGCCACGCGCATCACCGACTACCTTCTTGTTCTGCGTTAGCTTTTTTCGTTTCGCAACGCAGGGGCGCTTTAAATTTTTTTGTAACCGCAAGTTGGGCAAACCGGGTTCCCACCCGTCTTTATGTTGAACTTCCTGCAGTAAGGGAAAATTTCAACAGGCATTCGATGGGAACCCTGCCTTTCGGCGGAAGGATGCCGTGCATGAACTGGAATTGAGGAGGAATGCAATGGCATTCATCGGGATTAAGTGGCGCCTCGCCTTATCGGGCAAGGGCCTGAGAAATACAGGAAACATTTTTGGAACAGGATTCGCCGTCGCGTTGGCAGGGGTCCTGTCTTTCTTGCATCTGCTGGGTGCGGGTGACGCGCATGCAGTTGAACCCTTCCACTCAACGTTTTCGAAAAAGTTTGCGGTTTCGAATGTGGACGGGATGCAACTGGCTCAGGCGGGAGACGTGAAATTGTTCGACATTCCACCGCAACCTTTGGGGTCGGCGTTGACGCAATTCTTCGATCAGTCCGGCGTGCAGGTTGCCTTCAAGACTGCGGACGTCAAAGGTGTTTCGACGTCCGGGGTGTCGGGAGAGCACACGGCCCGGAAGGCTTTGGAGATGCTGTTGGCGGGGACACGGTTGTCTGCCGAATTCAAGGATGCGAATACGGTGACACTACAGCGTGGAGAAAAAATCAAGAAGGGCGCTCTCCCGGAGATGAAGGTGGAGGGCGACTGGCTGGGCCCGCCCACACCGGAAATCGTGCGCACCTACAGCGGTTCCCGAAGCGTGGTGACGGAAGAACAGATTCAACGCCGGGGGACATTGAACCTGGAAGACACCCTGCGCACCGTTCCCAATGTCACCATCCTCGATGAAACCGGAGTCGGCATATTGCCCAACATCGGTGTGCGCGGCCTCACTCCGCTTCGCAGTCAGCGCATTCAGGTTTTGCAGGACGGATACCCCGTGGCCATCGGTCCTTACAGCAACATCGGTTTGTCGCTGTTTCCGCTGACCATGCAGAGCATTGAAACGATCGACGTGGTGCGCGGCGGCGCGGCGGTGCATTACGGACCGAACAACGTCGGTGGTGTTCTCAACTTCATCACCCGTCCCATTCCCTACGAACTTTCGCAGACCCTGGGCGAGCGCATCACCATCTCCGAGGAAACCGGAAACATCCTGACGGACACGTATTTCCGCATCGGTGGTTTCGCCACCGACAAGCTGGGACTGCAACTGCAATACAACACCCTGCAGGGACAAGGCTTTCGTGATCACTCCGACACCGAAGTCCACAATTTCATTTTCGATGCAGACTTGTTTCCCAATGAACAGAACCAACTGGCCTTCCAGTTCCAGTACTACAACGTGGAAGCCGAACTGCCGGGGTCACTGAGCCCCGGCCGGTACGAACAGGACCGCACCAGTTCGCAACGGCCGCACGACAGCTTCGATGCGGACATGTTCCGCGCCACTCTCACCTGGACGTACACGCCGGACAAGGATACGGAGTTCGAGTGGCGCAATTTTTATCACAAAGCGGACCGCACGTTTTTCTTCGGCCAGAATCTGGGCGGCGGCAACGTGTTCGATCCCGCCATCCCGGCCACGCACAAAGCCGACTCGCCGCGCATCTTCTCCGTTTTGGGAATCGAGCCGCGCCTGACTCGCCGCATCGACAACCACACCATCATCGTCGGCGCGCGTTACGTGCGGGAGGGAGTGGACTTCGATGTGAACCGCGTGGAATTCGCCACCGGCACCCGCACTGTGGCCCGGGACTGGGCGTTTGATGTGGATGCCTTCGCCGTGTACGCCAGTGACACCATCCGTTTCATGAACGGCCGCCTGGCGGTGACGCCCGGCGTTCGTTACGAAAATGTGTACATGGATTTTCGCAACAACCTGAACGGCGTCATGGACACCAACAAGGCGTCCAAACTGCTCCCGGGTATCACCGTGGGTTACGAGGCGACGGACCGTCTGTTTGTATTCGCCAACGCCCAGCGTTCGCTGGTGCCCGTGCAAACGGCGCAGGTCACGCGTGCGGGCGACGTCGCCAATGAAACGGCGTGGAATTACGAACTGGGAAGCCGGTTTCAGATCTCTCCCAATCTTCAAACATCCGCGACCCTGTTTGTCATCGACTACCGCGACCAGATCCAGTTCAACAGCGGCACCGCGCGCTTCGAAAACCTGGGCGAGACCCTGCACCACGGTGTCGAGTTGACCTCGGACTGGAAGGTGACGAAGAACGCCAATCTGAGTCTGTCGTACACCTACCTCGAAACCGAGCAACGGTCCGGCGCGAACAAGGGCAAGGAGTTGCCGTATGCACCGCACCATCACGTGAGCCTGAGCGGGGATTACCGCCACGAGCAGTGGGACTTCGGGCTCACCGCACTTTACGTCAGCGAAAGTTTCAGTGATGCCGCAAACACGGATCAGGAAACGGCCAATGGAAGTGCCGGGGAACTCCCCGAATACACGCTGGTCAACGCCCGGGTCGGCCGGGATTTTGAAATGGAAGGTTACAATCTCAACGTTGGCCTTTCCGTGAACAACCTGTTTGACGAGGATTACTATTTTCGCGGAGTGGACGTGAGCCCGGTAGGACGTCTTCCCTCGCCGGGCCGGTCCTTCATCCTGGGCGTGCAACTTGATTATTGAGTTTTGCAGGCGCCATGCCGGGCGCGTGATTGGACAGGTGTCGGATTGTTTCACGGGAGGAAAACCTGATATGGTGACGCAATGAAAAGTTGGACCGTAACAGGGAGCTTAATGCGATGATGACATCGAACCCTTCTCCACAACGGTTGCGGCAATGGGTGCGGCGTGCGCACCTGGTGCTGGCTTTCACCGCCGGTCTGGTGTTGGTGGTTTCGGGATTGAGCGGCAGTCTCCTGGTGTACCACAAGGAGATCGACCACGCGCTGAATCCGGATCTGTGGCGGGTGGAGCCGGAAAAAGGCCCGCACCGCATCGACGCGTCCCTGGATGCGGTGCGTCAGGCCCATCCCGGCGGACTCATCGGTCTCGTGCGCCTGCCTCGCGAACCGGACCATGCGATGGAGGTCTGGGTTCGCAAGGCCGACGTCATCCAGAAAGTGTATGTGAACCCCTATACCACGCGCCTCCTTGGTGTGCGTGGAGATCATGACGGATTGATGGGAACCCTTCACGATCTCCACGTGCACCTGCTCGCAGGGGAAACCGGTGAGACGGTGATGGGCTTCATCGGTTTGGTGGCGATGGTGTTGCTGGGCACGGGGATGGTACTCTGGTGGCCGCGTGGCGGGCGCTGGTCCGGTGCGTTCCGCATCGGGTGGAAGGAAACCGGAGTGCGCAAGGTGTTCCGCCTTCACCGCTTCATCGGCATCGTGTCGATCGGGTTTCTTGTTTTCAGCATCGCCACTGGCGCCGGCATGGTGTTTCACAAAACCGTAAACGTCGTGCTGGAGTCGGTTTTGGGCGGACCCATGCGGCCGATGCCCCCCAAGCTCGATTCGGCTGTTGCGCAATCGCTTTCGGCGGAGCAGCTGATGGCGCGGGGGCAATCGATCCTGCCGGAGGCCACGCTCATTTTCCTGCGTCTGCCAAGCACACCCGACGCGCCGTATGTCCTGCGCATGCGGTTCGATGAAAACCCGCATCCCAACGGTTCCACCTACCTCGCCCTGCACCCGGAGACCGGAGAGCCGACGATGGTGCACAGCTTCCGCCAGGCCTCGTCCGGGCAGGTGGTTTCCGACCTCAAGTACCCGCTTCACATCGGGCGTTTCTGGGGAGAAGCCGGGCGTTTGCTGACGGTGATCATCGGCCTCAGTCCCGCGCTTTTGTTCGTCAGCGGGTTTCTGTTCTGGAAACGCCGTCGCAGAGCTTCTTCCAAAATTGCGGATACTATCCTCCGGCCGCCGTCCGCCGCAACCAATCTGTCCGAAGTCTCCAATGAATCCGTTTCCTGACAACGGATTTCACTTCCCTCCCTCTTATATTGTCCTTTTCTCCGTGGAGTGAGTTAAAATAATAGAACGTGCAGCCGGAAGGGGGATCATGAATATCCGGTTCACGCTTTCCCGAACGGCTTCAAATATTTTTTTCCTGGAACACGATGAGGTGACCTGCATGGATTTCCTCTCCTCCTGGATTCAAGAGATCAAAAAGGCCAGCCTCCCCGCGCTTCAAAACCTGATCGATTACCTGCCGAACCTGTTTGGCGCGGCCGCCCTGCTTGCGGTCGGCTGGATGGTGGCGGGCCTCGCGCAGGTCGGTTGCGTGAAAATAGTGGTGGCTCTTGACCGGGTTCTCAGCCGCACACCTCTTAAACGTAGTACCGCTCCGCATTTACAGGTGACGCACCCGGCGCTCGATCTCTTCGGCAAAATCGTGTTCTGGGCGGTGATCCTGTTTTTCGTCAAGTTCGCAACCGACATCCTCGGCCTGCACGCGGTGGCGCAGTGGCTCAACCAGGTCGTCAATTATTTGCCCACGTTCCTGGCAGGCGGCATCATCCTCATTGCAGGTGTGTTGCTGAGCGTTCTGGTGCGCGACCTCACCATCACCACCGCGGACACGGCGGGCATTCCGCAGGCCAGCCTGCTGGGTACATTGGCACAGGGCGCGACATTGATCACCGCGCTCGTGATCGGTCTCGACCAGATCGGTATCGAGGTGACGTTTCTGTCCAACCTCATTGCCATCGGCGCGGCGGCGTTTCTCGGCAGTCTTGCGCTGGCATTCGGTTTGGGCGGACGCACTTTCGTCAGCAACCTCATTGGCGCACATTTCGTGCACAAGCAATACGAGGTCGGCCAGCGCGTGCGTTGGGGGAAACGGGAAGGGGTGATCCTGGAATTCACACCGACCTCCGTCGTGCTGGCGACAAAAGAAGGGCGATTGATCCTGCCTGCCAGTTTGTTTGAGCAGGAGCCCATGGAACAGTTGATCGGGCAACAAGAACATGGATGAGACAACTGAATTCACCCGGCATTACCTGTCCGCATACCCCGGGGAGGCCGCGCGCGTGCTGGAAGCCATGCCGCCCCAGGATTCCGCCGCGTACCTGTTGTCCATGGAGCCGGAGGACGCGGCGCCGGTGATGGAGGAACTTCTGCCCTGGTACCTCGCGCAGTGCCTGGGTCACTGGACGACACAGGAGGCGGCCGAGCGTGTCGGGCTTTTGTCTTCTTACCGTGCGAGTCATGTCCTGCGGCTCAGCGATTCCGATTTTCGCAAGCGTCTGCTTGATGAACTTCCCAAAAAGAAACAGAAGATTTTGAGCCGGCAGGTCACCTTCCGTTCGGACGCGGTGGGGCACTGGATGTCAGAACCGTTGTCCGTCGTTTCGGATTCCGCCACGGTGCAGGAAACGCTGGACCAGCTTCGCCGTACGGGGTCCGGTGAGGGCCAGCATTTTTTCGTGATGCAGAGAAGCGGTTATTACGTGGGAGCGGTGGAGATCTCCCGCCTGCTGCAGGAATCCCCGGATTGTCCGGTGACGGAACTGCTTGACCCGCATGTGGAACCCGTCCTGGTGCAGGCGCCTCTCACGACTGTTCGCGCCTTGCCCGCCTGGCACCACGCTCGCGTGCTTCCGGTCCTCAACGTCGATCATCAACTGGAAGGTGTGCTGAAAGCCGCGCAGGTTCGGGAGGCGCTGGGCACAGGCAAGGCGGTTGTGGAGGACACGTCGCTGTTCGAGAGCCTGGTGCCGTTGTTCCTGCTTGCCGCCACCGCATGGGTGCGCGGCATGGTATCCTTGCCGTTTCTTGAACCGCCCAAATCCCCCTCTGTAAAGGAAAACGAAA
>NZ_HG422173.1:400794-426241 GCF_000341545.2 Nitrospina gracilis 3/211 | reverse complement strand
GCCGTTTCTTGAACCGCCCAAATCCCCCTCTGTAAAGGAAAACGAAAATGGCGGGTGATGCCAGCACTGTGGCCGAAGCCTTGAACCGGCGTTTTCTGCAGGGACACCCCCGCGCCGCGGCCCGCCAGTTGGAAGAACTGGAACCGGAATCCGCGGCTGCCCTGCTCAATCGGATGCCTTCTGTCCAGCTCACTCCCGTGGTCGAACAACTGTCGCCGTCGCTCGCCGCTTCCATCCTGCCCCATCTGGATGACGAACGGGTGAAGGAAGTGGTCACCGCGACCGATCCCAAAGCGATGGTCGCCATCCTGCACCAGATGGATGCGAAACAGGCGGAGGATTACCTGAACCTCGTTTCTCCCACTGTCAAAAAAGAACTGACTGCGCTCATGCAGTACCCGGAAGACACCGGGGGCAACCTGATGGACCCGCGGGTCGAACCGTATGCGGGCACCCTCACCGTCGAGCAGACCTTAAAACGCCTGCGCCAGCCGGGGTACCGCGTGAAGCCGGTGTTGTTCGTGCAGAACGAAGCGCGCCGGTTGACCGGGCGCGTCAGCCTGCAAACGCTGGTGGCGGCCCGGCCGGAACAACTGCTCGATGACATCAAGGGTCCCGTGTCGGTATTCGTCGAACCGCTCGCTCCGCAGGAAGAAATCGTCGCGCTGTTCGACAAGCACCGGTTCCAGAGCATTCCCGTGGTCGGCCTGCAGGGCGAACTTCTCGGCGTCATCTGGCAGGACACACTGGTGCGCGCGGTGGAAGAAGACGCAACGGCGGACATGCAGGCGATGGTGGGTGCGAGCCGCGACGAACGCGCGTTGTCTAAAGCCCTCTTCGCCGTGCGCAAACGCCAGCCGTGGTTGCAGATCAACCTCGTCACCGCGTTTCTCGCGGCGGCGGTGGTCGGTTTGTTTGAGGACATGATCGCGCGCTTCACCGCGCTGGCCGTCCTGCTTCCGGTGGTGGCGGGCCAGAGCGGAAACACCGGCGCGCAGGCCCTGGCCGTCACCATGCGCGGTCTCGCCATCCGCGAGATCACCACCCGCCACTGGCCGCGCGTGGTGTGGAAGGAATGCAGAGCCGGGTTCATGAACGGCATCGGCGTGTGCGCCACCACCTGCCTCGGTGTGTTTTTGTGGAGCCGGTCGTTGGGGCTCACCGGCGTCATCGGCATCTCCATGATCCTGTCAATGGTCATTGCCGGCGTGGCGGGTGCCTTGGTGCCCATCGTGCTGGTGCGCGTCGGACAGGACCCCGCCACCGCCTCGTCCATCATCCTCACCACCGTCACCGATGTCATGGGCTTTTTCTCCTTCCTCGGCACGGCCACCCTGCTGTCCGGATTTCTTTGATCTCCATAGCGTTTACGTTGCCTTCAATTTTTCAAACGCTTCATCCATACCTGTGAAGCCAGCCGCTTTTTAAAAACGCATGGGGTTTCACCCCCGCGCAGAAACAGTGGCCCACTCTGGCAGGCCCTGATACACTGAGGGAACTTCATATTTTCCAAATATAAAGGAGCGCATCGTGGACAAACCCGTGGTGGCCGACACCCAACCCACTGAAGTGCAGTTAAAGGCAGGCAAGGTGTACGCCTGGTGTTCCTGCGGCCGGTCCAAAACCCAGCCGTTCTGCGACGGATCGCACAAAGGCACTTCGTTCCAGCCGAAGATGTTCAAAGTGGACAAGGACGAAACGGCGTACCTGTGCATGTGCAAGCACACGAAAGACGCGCCGTACTGCGACGGCACCCATTCCTCCCTGCCCGAAGACGGCGAGGAAGCGCAGGAGGAGGATGCCGACTCGCAGAAAGAAAGCGACGCCGGGGAGTCCGGAGTCAAACCGACGAAAGAAGAACCGACCGTCAGGTACATTCACGAACTGGCCCAGCACGGACTGGATCGCGTCGGACCCCACGGCGAGGTCGCGGCCATGGGCGTGCCCGCGCCGGATCTGCCGCGCTGGGACGACATCCAGATCCTGACGGCGCAGTTTTCCAATCAACCGCTCCAGGAAAAAGTCGAAGTCGGTACCGAAGTGGTCATCGGTCCGCGCGCCAAAAAACCGCTGACACTGAAAATCCCTTTGCTCGTCTCCGACATGAGTTTCGGCGCGTTGTCGGAGGAAGCGAAGATCGCGCTGGCGCAGGGGGCGGAGGCGGCGGGCACGGGCATCTGTTCCGGCGAGGGCGGCATGCTCCCGGAAGAACAGGAAAACAACTCGCGTTACTTTTACGAACTGGCCTCGGCACAGTTCGGTTACAAGGAAGAGCTACTCAAAAAAGTGCAGGCGTTTCACTTCAAAGGCGGGCAGGGCGCGAAGACCGGTACCGGCGGCCACCTGCCGGGAAGGAAAGTCACCGAACGCATTGCCAAAATCCGCGGCCTGAAACCGGGACAGGATGCGGTCTCGCCGCCGACCTTCACCGACCTGCATTTGGTGGATGACTTCAAACAATTCGCCGACCGTGTGCGCGAAGTCACCGGCGGCACTCCCATCGGATTCAAAACCTCGGCGCAACATATCGAGGACGACATCGAGTTTGCGGTGCAGGCTGGCGCGGATTACATCATTGTCGATGGACGCGGCGGCGGCACAGGTGCGGCGCCTTTGTTGTTCCGCAACCACATTTCCGTGCCCACCATTCCGGCACTGGCGCGCGCCCGGCGGTATCTCGATAAAAAGAAATACGATCACGTGACACTCATCGTCACCGGCGGTCTGCGCACGCCGCCGGATTTCGTGAAGGCGCTGGCGATGGGAGCCGACGCCATCGCCCTGTCCAACGCGGCGATGCAGGCCATCGGCTGTATCGCGGCGCGCATCTGCCACACCAACAACTGCCCGGCGGGCATCGCCACGCAGGACCCGGAACGCAGAAAAATTCTGGACACGCAAGAAGCGCCGAAACGGCTGACGCGGTTTCTGAATGCGTCGGTGGAACTGATGCAGGTCATGGCCCGCGCCTGCGGTCACGATCACCTCAATCAGTTTTCGCTACGCGACCTGAGTACGTGGAAACGCGAGATGAGTGACCTCTCCGGCATCCCGTTCAGCGGTGTTACTGGCAGATAAGGGAAAAGCAGTGGCTGAGGGGTGAATGCACTGCCGTTGCGTCTTTTGCTGTCATGCTCCGCCGGCTTGTCGTAAAATCGGAAATCGAATTTCAATTTTTCGAATCGGGGAGTTTTTTCGCGTTCCCCGGTTCCCCATATAAAGAGGAGTGTGTCGAATCATGGGTACCGTTCATCCCATATTGAATGAATACTCGGGGCAGATCCCGAAATCACTGCAAACCTACAAGTCCATCCACGCGGTCGAGAATTACGAGGTGATCGTTGAGCACACCAAACAGGAGATGGCCGCTTTCAGAAGTCTCGACGGCGTGCTTCCCGACGGACGCACGGTGCGCGATGTGTTGAAGGAAAGCGGTTGCGAGGAGTCGATCGAAGACATGGACGGATTGGACAAGGACCGCATCCGCGTCGTCGGCGCGCTCAACCTGATCCTCGAATTCTCCGAAGCCATGGCCGAAGACTGACCGCGCCACGCCCGAGGGGAACACGCCACGCCCGGCGCGGAGCTTAAAAGGTCCACGCAAAAGTTTTGTTCAGAAAATTCCCGGAGGGCGAACGATGATCCGGGAGTAAACACAGTCCCTCCCTTTTTCTCAGGAGACCGATGACATGATCCAAACCTACGCCGCGAAGCAGGCGGGACAACCGCTCGAACCGTTCGAATACGACCCCGGAGCCCTGCAACCGGACGAAGTGGAGATCGACGTCCTGCACTGCGGCCTGTGTCACAGCGATGTCAGCATCGTCAACAACGACTGGGGTATTACGCAGTTTCCGGTGGTGCCGGGTCACGAGGTTGTCGGTCGCATCGGAAAAAAGGGCGAAGCGGTGCGCAACCTGGAAGTGGGCCAGCATGTGGGCCTGGGTTGGCACGCGGGATTCTGCGGGGCCTGCGGCTACTGCGCCACCGGCGATCACAATCTGTGCGCGGCGCCGCAGGAGACGATCGTCGGTCATCACGGCGGGTTCGCCGACAAGGTCCGTGCCCGCGCGCACAGTGTGGTGCCCCTGCCCGACGGGTTGGACTTCACCGCCGTCGGCCCGCTGTTCTGCGGTGGCATCACCGTGTTCAATCCGTTCATGCAGTTCGGTATCGAGCCGACCGACCGCGTCGGTGTCATCGGCATCGGCGGGCTGGGTCACCTGGCACTTCAGTTCGCAAGCAAGTGGGGATGCGAGGTGACGGCGTTCACTTCCGATACCGCCAAAGAGAAAGAAGCAAAGGCCATGGGCGCGCATCACGTCATCCATTCCCGTGATCCGAAAGCCGTCGAGGCCGCGGCGGGATCGTTCGATCTCATCATCTCCACCGTCAACGTGAAGCTCGACTGGAATCTGTACGTCAACGCGCTCAAGCCGCGCGGGCGGTTGCATTTCGTCGGAGCCACGCTGGAACCGCTCGACCTGCAGATATTTCCGTTGCTCATCGGCCAGCGTTCGGTTTCCGGTTCGCCGGTGGGAAGCCCCGCCACCATCGCCACCATGCTGGAGTTCTGCAAGCGCCACAACATTCTGCCGGTGGTCGAGCACTTCAAGTTCTCGCAGGTGAACGACGCGATAAAAAAACTCAAGCAGGGCAACGTGCGTTACCGCGCGGTGCTCAGTCACTGATCTCCGTCAACCGTACCCTTTCTGCGGACGGGGGGAATAGAGTGGTTTTTCCCATCCAATAATATTTTTATTTTTCACGCCAAAGCGGTATTCTCATAACGAGTGCGTTGCCCTTTTAAGGAGGGTGAGGATGCCCGGAAAAAAAGAACGCGGGTTGTTTGAACTGTATCGCGACGATCCCGAAAAAGCCGATTGGGAATTGTGGGGGCGCGGGGCCGATCCCGTCTCCCGCCGCGGTTTTTTAAAGGACGCCGGGCTCGCCTTCATGGCGCTCACCGTCGGCGCGCACCTCCCTCACGCGCGTTTTTTGCCGCAGGGCCTCCTCCCCGTCGCGCTGGCTGAATCCGAAACCACTCCCGTCATTGAAGGCAAAAGCGGGTTGATCGTGCACAACGACCGGCCGATCAATGCCGAGCCGCCGCCGCACCTGCTCGATGCCGACTTCACACCGAAAGAACATTTCTTCGTGCGCAACAACGGCCTGCCTCCCGCCGAGACCGACACTCCCGGCGCATGGAGTTTCACCGTGGACGGCGAAGTGCACACTCCGCTCACCCTCACGCTCGAAGAACTGAAACATAAATTCAAACACCACACCTATGCATTGCAGCTGGAATGCGGCGGCAACGGGCGCGCCGGATTTTATCCATCGGCGAAAGGCAACCAGTGGCGGTTCGGGGCCATCGGGTGCGCGCGCTTCACCGGCGTGCGCCTGCGAGACGTGCTGAACGCCGCAGGCGTCAAGGCCTCCGCTGTGTATACCGGCTATTATGGTGAAGACCTGCATCTGTCCGGCCGGCCGGACAAGGTATCGATTTCACGCGGCACGCCGATCGCCAAGGCGATGGACGAACACACGCTGATCGCGTGGGCGATGAACGACGAACTCCTGCCGCTCCTGCACGGGTTTCCGTTGCGGCTGGTCACACCCGGTTGGCCGGGGTCGACGTCGCCCAAATGGCTGAAGCGCATCTGGGTGCGCGACCGCGTTCACGACGGGCAGAAGATGGATCACTACCGGGTGCCGCGTTATCCTGTGAAACCCGGCACTTCGGTGTCGGAAGAGGATATGGAAATCATCGAATCGATGCCGGTGAAGTCGCTCATCACGCACCCCCAGACCGGGATCGAAATCCAAAAAGGTCAGCCCCTTTTCGTGCGCGGTCACGCCTGGGCGGGGGACCGCCCGGTGGCGGCGATGCATGTGTCGGTCGATTTCGGTGCGAGCTGGCAGGTGGCGCAGTTGAAGGAACCCGTCAACCGTTACGCCTGGCAACGCTGGCAGACGCAAGTGCGGTTTCCCGCGCCGGGTTATTACGAAGTGTGGGCGCGCGCCACGGATGAGATGGGCGTCATGCAACCCATGGTGGTGCCGGGATGGAATCCGTCGGGTTACCTCAACAACGCCATGCACCGCATCGCGGTGACCGTAAGATGAAACCGCCGCTTCCTGTACTGAGAACCCTTCTTGTTTTTGTTTTCGCCGTATTGGCCGCACCTCCCATATGGGCGGAGGAAATCGACCCCAACGCCGGGTTGCCGCAGGGTGAAGGACGCGATGCGGTGATGGACAACTGTACCGCCTGTCATAACGCCGCGCTCATTTTGCAGAATCGTATGAGCCGGAGCGAATGGGATGCGCTCATCACTTGGATGCAGGACAAACAGGGCCTGTGGGAACTGGAACCCGATGTCCGCAAAACCATTCTCGATTACCTGGCCAGATACCGCGGACCCACTGCCACTGCGCCGGGCGGGGAAGGGGGACCCCACACCAACCCGATGTACGAATTCCACTACCCGCCGAATCCGTTATAAGTCCTCCCCTGACCCGTTCACCGCTCAACCCGCCACAGAGCGAGGTCGCCGAAGCGCGCGACCGGCTTCAAGTGATTCTTTTCGGACGGGTGCAGGCGGTCGAGCAGGTGATCGCGTGCCGCGACGAAATCGCGTTTGTTTCCGCGCGAGTCGTGAAGCAGGAAGTTCACCCGTTCCGTACGTTGGGTTTTCCCCTGCGTGTAGTACTCGGCGGAAAAAGAGCGTTCGCCGAACACCCACAGGCGGCAGTCGGAGTCGCCGCCGCACGCCTTGCGGTATTTCTCGACCACGCCTTTGTGGGTGGGCAGGGGCCACCCGGTGTTTTTCTGCGCCGCGTACAAAATGTATCCCGCCAATCCCACCATCATCACCGCCGTTGTCACTTGAACCGTGCGCAGGACTTTGGAGGGTGACGGTGCAGCGCGCAAAGACAGGGCCAGCAAAACCGTGGCGGGGGGCGCGGCGGGAAGCGAGTAGGTCCAGATGATGTTGCGTGCGAATGTCAGCAGTACGGCGGGCACGAGCATCCAGCACAACAGGAACAGGATGAACTCCCGACTTCCTCCCTGAAGTTCGCGCCATTGCATCCATTCCGGTTTGCGGCGCATGATCAACAAGCCGGCCGGGACCAGCACGATCCACGGCGCGAGTCCCAGCAGGTAAAACCCCCAGATCATGCCGAATGGCTGTGCGTGCGCAAAACCGTAGCGGTCGCCTTCCCATCCCGGCACGAGAAAGCGGTTGAAATGTTCCCCGATGAAAAAATAATTCAGGAATCCCGGCGTTCGCATCTCTGCCGCAACGTACCACGGCACCGCAATGACCGCGGCGATGAGGAGTCCCGTTACCCACGGCAGTCTGGTCAGGAACGGTTTCCATTTTCGGGAGAGGACCAGCCAGACGGCGATGGGGAGTCCGCCGACCGCGACCACCATGAGTCCCTTGGTAAGCAGGCCGATGCCGATGCCGGCGAACATCCAGCGTGCGTGCGCTGGATTCCATTCCCGCGTGAAACGCCAGCAGGCGCTCATCACGATGAACAGCGAGAACAACAGAACGAGGTCGGTCATCACCGCTCCGGCGGCGGCGAAAAAAATGGAGCTGGTGGCCAGCAGGATGGTGGCGAGGTGCGCGGTGGTGGGGGCTGTACTTTCTTTGACGAACCGCCAGAATTGGAACAACAGCAGGGCGGACAGGATAAGAATCGGCAGGCGCGGTCCCAACTCCCCCACGCCGAAGAGGGCGATGCCGCCTGCCGACAGCCACGTGGAGAGCGGCGGCTTGCCCCAGAACGGCACGCCGTAATCGAACTGCGGCATGATCCAGTCCCCCGTCTCCACCATCTTGCGCGCGATCTCCGCGTAGCGCGCTTCGGTTTCGTCCATGATGGGAATGACGGCGGCGGCGAGGGCGCGGCCGATCAGCACCGCCGAAAGAATCCCCAGCGTCCACCACGTGTCGCAACGGGTGTGTTCCGGGTCCATTTTTTCCTGCGGTTGGGATTTTTGCATGCGCGACAGATGGGTTAGTATGACCGGATGGCCCCGGCGGAAAACGGAATGCGACTGGAACGGCTTTTCAGTCCATAATGTGGCGGAGGGGCCGGCCGAACTCCTCACTCTTCATCAGCGGTTATGTTAATCGAATTTCCCGGCTAATGACATGGCTTCCGAAATCTTTCCTTTCAGCGATCCGTTGTTGCAGTTCGATGACTACCAGGTCCGGCGGTTCCGGGGCGGGGATGCCGAATCCATCGCCCGCCACGCGAACAACTATCGAATATGGAAACAGCTGCGTGACTGGTTTCCGCACCCCTACACGCGCGAGGACGCCGAAGAGTTCATCGACCAGATAAGCCGCGAATACCCATCACACACATTCGCCATCGCGACGGAAAGCGAAGCCATCGGCACCATCGGTTACCATCCGGGCAGTGACGTGCACCGGTATTCGGCGGAGCTGGGATTCTGGCTGGCGGAGCCGTACCACGGCAAGGGCATCATGACCGAAGCGGTCCGGCGCTTTTCCGATCACCTGCTGGGTGGCGATTATTTTCTGCGGCTGTGGGCGGGCGTGTTTTCCAACAATCCCGCGTCCATGCGCGTGCTGGAAAAGGCCGGGTTCGTGCTGGAAGGCGTTTTGAAAGCCAGCGTGGTGAAGGACGGCGAACTCCTCGACCAGCACCTGTACGCGAAGATGCGGCCGGGTACAACATAGTGAAAAAATGAAAATCTTCACTGTGCTCCCCTCATATAGTGAAAATCGGGTCGATTTTCGATATAAATGAAGAGATGTCTTTTACCCGCACATTGACAGAGAATCCTCTCGGCAAGGCGGTGTGGCTGGCGTGGTTCACCATCGGCTTCAACCTGCTGGAAGGGCTGGTGTCGGTAGCGTTTGGCGTGGAGGAAGAATCGTTCGCCCTGCTTGGATTCGGCCTCGACAGTTTCATAGAAGTGTTTTCCGCAACGCTGGTGCTGTGGCGGTTCCGGGGCGAGCAGGGACTGGACGCGGCGCTGTCGCTGAAAAAAGAACGCACCGCCACTCTGGGCATCGGCATCCTGTTTCTGCTTCTGGGAGTTGGCACGATCCTCGCCTCCAGCCTGCAATGGGCGTCGCAGGCGCGTCCTTTCACCACCCTTCCCGGACTCCTCATCGCCTCCGTCAGCCTGAGTTTCATGTTTTACCTGTGGCGGGCGAAAGTGCGTGTGGCGCGCGAGCTGGACAGCGCCACCATGATGAAGGACGCGCGCTGTTCCCTGGCCTGCATCGAGTTGTCGGCGGTGCTGTTCGCCGGGAGCCTGTTGTTTATGGTGTCGCCCGCGCTGTGGTGGGCGGACAGCCTCTCTGCTATTCTCATCGGGTGTCTGATCCTGTATGAAGGCGTGAACACCGTCCGCGCCGCCCGCCACGACGACTTTTCCGGCGGGTGTTGCTGACCCCACTGCGTGGGGAGGAAAATGGCTACTGCCCGGCAGACAAACGATGATCGGCGGGCTCATTCCAAATACCATCCTTTCCTTCCTGGCATTACCCCATTGGCTCCGGTTCCCAGCCGGGTTGCACCCGGAGGCAACAGATTGTTTTTAGAATAGGCCCGCTTGCCATCGTCCGCCCTCCCATTATCACCCTGTTTCCTCCGGGCGTTGCCCGGTGCATCCTTTTTGCGGTTCGTTCGTCTTTGTGGGTGAACCCTCAAAACGAAGGAGACGCAGAATGAACGTGGGAACTGACAGTAAAATGCACCTCGCCCTCAACACCGCGCATTTCGACGACAGCGTGCGGTTTTATGAAGCGCTTTTCGGCTTGGCCCCGGCAAAGCTGGAAAACGGCTACGCCAAATTCGATGTCGAGCACCCGCCGCTGAACTTCACCCTCAACCGCGTGGCGCAGGTTTCCGGCAACCGCGTCAGCCATCTGGGCATCCAGGTGCCCGTGACCGCTGCGGTGGAGAAACAGGAAGAGCGGTTGCGCACGCTGGGCCTTTCCACCGAGTTGGCGATGGCCACCGAATGTTGTTATTCTGTTCAGGACAAGGTCTGGGTGCACGACCCCGACGGCAATGCGTGGGAAGTGTTTGTCGTGCTCCGGCCAACCGAGGGACACCATGGGAACCCTGCCTGCTGTGGACATTGAATCGCTGTACGCCCGCATCCGCGCGTTCGTCGCGGGGCGGGTGGGATCGGCGGCGGATGCCGACGAGATCACGCAGGACATCTTTCTCAAGATGCACGAAAGCCTGCCGCGTCTCAAGGACCGCGACAAGCTGGTGCCGTGGCTCTACCGGATCGCGCGCAACCGCATCATCGACCACTACCGCACGCGTAAAATTGAGGTGCCGCCGGGGGAGATCGCCGGCGCCGACCCCGCACCCGTTGACCGGGATTCAGAAACCGGGGACCGCGAAGCGATCCAGGCCTGCCTCCTGTACTTTCTGGAAACGCTGGAGGCGGCGGACCGCGACATCCTGACCCGCATCGAGTTCGAACGCCGGACGCAACAGGAGGCGGCTAAGGAACTGGGGATCACCCTCGCCGCCGCCAAATCCCGCCACCAGCGCGCCAAAAAACGACTCCGGCAGGCACTCGACTCCTGCTGCACCTACGTGTTCGATCGCCGGGGACGGGTGATCGATCATCTCCCGCAAAATCAATCGTGTGGCGGCAACTCCTGAAGAAGCCCGGGGAGTCCCGGCCGGTTCCCATCCGAATTTAAACCGGGCTCTAACAATCCCCTAACATTGGCCGGGTACCTTGTTTCAAAACGAAGACAAAACCATATCCCTTTTGAGGAGACCACTCCCATGTATCGCTGGATACCCCGAATTTTGATGGTGGCGCTGGTTTTGAGCGCCTCCTCTTTTGCACTGGCGGACGAAAAACTGCGCGGCACGGTCCGCATCGACGGTTCGAGCACCGTGTTCCCCATCTCCGAGGCGGTGGCGGAAGAGTTCAGTAAAAACCGCGACTATGCCCGCGTGCGCGTGACGGTCGGTGTTTCCGGTACCGGTGGCGGATTCAAGAAATTCACGGCAGGCGAAATCGACATCAATAACGCGTCACGGCCGATCAAGCAAAATGAAATCGACAGAGCGAAAAAGAACAACCTCCGGTACCTCGAGTTGCCGATTGCCAATGACGGCCTGTCCGTGGTAATCAACCAGGCCAATACGTGGGTGGATTACCTGACCACCGACGAGCTGAAGAAAATCTGGGAACCGGGAAGTTCGGTAAAAACCTGGGCGGACGTTCGCGACGGGTGGCCGGACAAGGCGCTCCGCCTGTACGGACCGGGTACC
Organism: Nitrospina gracilis 3/211; assembly: GCF_000341545.2. Lineage (NCBI taxonomy): Bacteria > Pseudomonadati > Nitrospinota > Nitrospinia > Nitrospinales > Nitrospinaceae > Nitrospina > Nitrospina gracilis. The sequence goes on along the minus strand of NZ_HG422173.1, from coordinate 414,934 downwards.
GACAGCGGCACCTTCGACTACTTCACCGAAACCATCAACGGCAAATCGCAGGCCAGCCGTGCCGACTTCACCAAAAGTGAAGACGACAACATGCTGGTCAAGGGCGTGTCCGGCGACAAGTACGCGCTGGGTTTCTTCGGCTTCGCCTACTTCGTTGAAAACCAGGACATCCTGAAAGCCGTGCCGATCAAGGAAGGCAGCAAGGATCCGGTTTTGCCGACCGTGGAGACCATCAACCAGGGAACCTACTCCCCCCTGTCGCGGCCGGTCTTCATCTACGTCAACGTGGAGGCGGCCATGCGCCCGGAGGCGAAAGCGTTCATCCGGTTTTACCTTGAGAATGCCGGCCCGCTTTCGAAGGAAGCGGGCTACATTCCCCTGCTGGATTCCATGTACCGCAAAAACAAAGAGCGGTTTGAAAGCGACCTCTTGAAGCTGGCAAAAAACTGAACCTGTCGAAACACACTATGTTTTCAAAGTGGATGGACCACGCAGTGCACGGGATTCTCCTGCTCTGCGTGGGCGTCACCCTGATGACCACGCTGGTGGTCATCTTTCTTTTGGGAAAAGAATCGTTTCTGTTTTTCCGCGAGGTACCGGTCACCGAGTTTTTGTTCGGGACCAACTGGGCGCCCCTGCTGGAACCAAAATCGTTCGGCGTCCTGCCGCTGGTGGCGGGGACGCTGAAAGTCGTTTTCGGCGCGATTCTCATCGCCCTGCCGTTCGGGTTGCTGATCGCCACGTACCTGAGTGAGTTTGCCTCCAACAATGTGCGGTCCGTCATCAAACCCGTGCTGGAAATCCTGGCGGGCATCCCGACGGTGGTGTACGGCTACTTCGCGTTGACGTTTGTGACCCCGATCATCCGCACGGTGTTTCCCGAAACGAATATCTTCAACGCCGCCAGTGCGGCCATCGTGGTGGGCATCATGATCCTGCCCATGGTGTCGTCGCTGTGCGACGATGCGTTCCGGGGGTTGCCCGGAACCCTGCGGGAAGGTGCGTACGCACTGGGAGGCACGCATCTGGAAGTGACGTCCCAGATCATCCTGCCCGCTGCCGCCCCGCGCATCGGTGCGGCGGTCATTTTGGCGTTGTCACGGGCGGTGGGGGAGACCATGGCCGTGACGCTGGCGGCCGGCGCGACGCCGAACTGGTCGATCGGCTTCCTCGAAAGCATTCAAACGATGACGGCGTACATCGTACAGGTGAGCCTGGGGGACATCCCTGCGGGAGGCGTCGAATATTACACCGTGTACGCGGTGGGAATGCTGTTGTTCCTGATGACGCTCACCATGAACATCATCGGCAACCATTTCATTTTGAAATCGAAGCAATACAACTCGTGACCGACTTCCGGGAAAAACGAAAACAACGCGACCGCTGGTTCATCCGGCTTTGTACCGGCGTGACCTGGATGACGGTCGGCGTGCTGGGCATCCTTCTGGCGCACGTGGTGAAAGAGGGTTTCGTGTGGCTGGACTGGGATTTCCTGAACAGCTTTCCTTCGCGCCATCCGGAGGAGGCGGGACTCAAGTCCGCATTGTGGGGCAGCGTCTGGCTGATCGGCATGACGGCGATGTTCGCCATCCCGCTGGGCGTGGCCACGGCGGTGTACCTGGAAGAGTTCGCGCCGAAAAACCGTCTGCTCCGCATCTTCGAGATCAATATCGCCAACCTCGCGGGCATGCCCTCCATCCTGTACGGGGTTCTGGGTCTGGCCATTTTTGTCCGTTTCCTGGGCTTCGACCGCAGCCTGTGGTCGGGCAGCATGACCATGAGCCTGCTGGTGTTGCCGGTCATTGTGATCGCCGCGCAGGGAGCGATTCGCGCCGTGCCGGCATCGATCCGCGAGGGGGCGTTCGCTCTGGGCGCCCGCCGTTGGCAGGTGGTGTGGTGGCAGGTGCTGCCGTCCGCCCTGCCGGGCATCATGACGGGGGTCATCCTGGCCCTTTCCCGCGCCATGGGCGAGACCGCCCCCATGATCATGATCGGGGCGTTGAGTTACGTCGCGTTCACGCCGGAAACGGCGGACGATCCGTTCACCGCACTGCCCGTGCAGATCTTCAACTGGGCCGCGCGGCCGCAGGCGGAGTTTCATGGACTCGCCGCCGCGGGCATCATTGTATTGCTCGTTCTCCTGTTGTCGATGAATGCGGGTGCGGTGTTCATTCGCGAAAAACTGCAAAGGTATAAATAACCTGTGAGGGAGGTCGGTTTGGAAGAGTGCAAACCCATACTGGAGACGCGGAAACTTTGCATCAATTACGGTGACCTCCGCGTGGTGAAGGGCATCGACCTCCAGATCCCGTCGCACCAGGTGACCGCGGTCATTGGGCCTTCCGGTTGCGGCAAGAGTTCCATGCTCCGCGTGTTCAACCGGATGAACGATTTCATCCCGACCGCGTGGGTGGAAGGAGAAGTGTTATTCCACGGCGAGGACCTGTACGATAAAACGGTGGACCCGGGCCTCATCCGGCAGAAGATCGGCATGGTGTTCCAGCGGCCCAACCCGTTCCCCAAGTCCATTTTCAAAAACGTGGTGTGGGGGCCGAAGATCAACGGGTACAAGGGCAACCTGAACGACCTCGCCGAGGAGGCCCTGCGGAAAGCCGCGTTGTGGAACGAGGTGAAAGACCGCCTGCGCGATTCGGCGCTCAAGTTGTCCGGCGGGCAACAGCAGAGACTGTGCATCGCCCGCGCCATCGCCATGAACCCGGAAGTGATCCTGATGGACGAGCCCTGTTCGGCGCTCGATCCCCGCGCCACGGCGCGTATCGAGGACCTGATCCAGGAATTGCGTTCGCGGTACACCATCGTCATCGTCACGCACAACATGCAACAGGCGGCGCGCATTTCGGATTTGACGGCGTTTTTGTACGAGGGGGATCTGGTGGAGTTCGGTCCCACCAAGAGAATATTCACGCAACCCGACCAGAAAAGGACGGAAGACTACATCACCGGACGATTCGGTTGATTTTTAACGGGGATCCATGACCAAGCATTTTCAACGCGAACTCGATGTTCTGAAAAAACAACTGCTCGGCCTGAGCGCGCAGGTGGAGGAAATGGTGCTCCGTGTCATGAAGTCGGTGGCCGCGCTGGATATGAGGCAGGCACAGGAGATCATCGACCAGGACAAGGCCATCGACAACACCGAGGTGCAGCTGGAAGAAGAGTGCCTGAAGGTGCTGGCGCTGCACCAGCCGGTGGCCGGGGACCTGCGCTTCGTCATCGCCGCCCTCAAGATCAACAACGATCTCGAACGCGTGGCCGATCTCGCGGTGAACATCGCCGAGCGCGTCGTCGTTCTGGCGAGCAAGCGCAATGTCACCCCCCCGTTCGACTTCAGTGTCATGGCGGAAAAAACCCGCGCCATGCTGAGCCAGTCCATCGACTGCCTGATCAACATGGACCCTGCGACCGCGCACAAGGTATGGCAGGCGGATGACGAGATCGATGCCATGAACCGCGAGGTTTATCAGCGTGTTTACGAGAAAATCAGGCAGGACCCCGACCAGGTGGAGATCCTCATCAACTACATTTCGATCTCGCGCCACCTGGAGCGCATCGCCGACTACGCCACCAACATCGCCGAAGACGTGATTTACCTGGTGGAAGGCAAGATCGTGCGCCACCAGCCTGAAAAGTTCACGAAGTTGGGCCAACGCAAGGACAAGTGACCCTGTCCTTCTTCGGGATCAACCGGGAAGCGGGCCTTCGTGGGCGATTTCGGCCAGCGGTTTGCGGTCGCTCGGAGCTTCCCGTTCGCGCAGGTCGTCGTCCAGAATTTCCGCCGGACCCTGTTTCCCTACCGCAATCACGCACATTGCCGTGAAGTTGTCCTCACTCACATTCGCCACCGCGTGCGCTCGATCCTTGATGAATCCCCCCATGGCATGACAGACCAGTCCCATCTTCTGTGCCTGAAGGCAGAGCGACATCCAGGCTGACCCCGAATCGAACTGCGCCCAGTGATTGGGCTTGCCCCGTTCTTCAAAATTGTTGCGCGAAAACACGATGATGAGCAGGGGAGCCTTGTCCGCCCACTTGCGGTTTCCCTCCACCAGAGTCGTCTGGAACTCCTTGAGTCGATCCCCCCGTCCGTAAACAAATAACCACGGCTGTTCGTTGAAACAGGAAGGAGCCCAGCGCGCCGCTTCAAACAACGTCAGGATTTCCTCGTCGGCCAGGGGATCGCTGAGGAAAGCCCGCGGCGACCAGCGGTAGAGAAATTGGGGATCGAGTTGGGTGTAGGGGCTTGTCCGGGTCATGAAAGGTCTCCTTGGTATTTGGTTCCAGAGCAGGCTAACAAATTAGGATGGGTTTAAGTAAGGAACAACTTTAATCGAAAATTTAAAAATCAGGAAGAACACGGGCTGGTACGTGCCCGCCCGGACTGGACGGACCCTGGGTGAAGACGGGGGGTGCATTTCCTTCTTATAAGAAAAAAATGGGCGCTTTGCTCCAGTTATAACGAAATCCTGACAATCATTTCGTATTCGTTATGGGGTGCGACCTTGAAAAGATTTGTTAAAAAATCGAATGGTATGCAGACATTCATCGGGGTGGGGCCGCCCTTCAACAAGGGGAAAAAATGATCTATACATTTACAAAAAAACAGCCATATCGGAAATCAAACAATTTAATTAGGAATTCGGAAAATATATGGTTTTGGCATTCTTACAGGGTGCGTGGGCTGGAACTCTTTTGTGAATCAGAAACTTGAAATTTAGGGAAATCGTAGGCCTACTATTCAAAAATAGTATTTTATCCTGATGCCGAAAAATACCTCTTTTCTATTTTTATTTAACGGGTTATCATGTGCCCATACCAATTAAAGTATTGAACCTGTAACAATCCTTGTACCTCAAACCAAGGATATAGTTTTTCCGAAGAGTGGTGTAGGATTATTCCTATGCCGCGTTTGTGGAAGAGAGCCTGACTCTTCTGCGTACTTTTTAAGGAGAGGGTACGATGAAAAGGGCTTTGAGGATCCTGCTGGTGGAGGATGACGAGGAGGATGCATACCTCATTCGAAACATGCTGACTTCAAGCGAGCCGGAATTCATATGTGAACTCACGCATATAGACACGCCAGAGGGAGTTCCGGCCGTTCTCGAACAAAACCAGATCGACATTTGTCTTTTTGATTACCGCCTGCAGAACGGCAACGGGATTGAGCTCCTTCGGAATGTACGGCGTAAGGGATATCCCCATCCTGTGATTTTCCTGACCGGGCAAAGCGATCCGGAAGTCGCCGCCGAAGCGATGAAAAGCGGCGCCACCGATTACCGGTCGAAGAACAACCTCACCGCCGAATCCTTGATTCGCTGTATCGAGGTGGCCATCCAGTTGCGCCGCGAAGCGGACTTGCGTGAGCGGGCGGAAGAAGAGTTGAAGCGCGCCAATGACAAGCTGATGGAAGCCAACCATCAACTGAAAGGGTCGCTGCAGAAACTTCAGATTGCGCAGGAAAGCATCATCCGCTCGGAAAAGCTGGCGAGTATCGGCCGTCTTGCCGCCATGGTTTGCCACGAGGTGCTCAATCCACTCAACATCATTTCAGGTCACGTCCAGACGTTGATGCGGGATCATACCGGAGATGGCACCCAGGACGAGCACTTCCGCTCCATGCGCGAGGAGATTTTTCGCATCGACAAAATTCTGAGTGACCTCCTGCGGTTTTCGCGCAAGGGAAACATGGAGTTGCAGGAGGTGGACTTCAACGAGGAACTCGACTTCGTGCTTTCCCTCTTGGAAAAGGAGATGAGCATGGATTGCATTGAGCTCGATCGGCAGTTTACCGAGGAGGAAGTTTACCTGCGTGCCGACCCCGACCGCATGCGCCAGGTGTTCCTGAACCTGTTGAACAACGCCCGGCACGCCATGCCGGAGGGAGGCAGGTTGACGGTACGGACGGAAAAAATCGTCCGCGAGATCATGCAGAATCGGCGCAAGGAGGACGTGTACCTCGACCCGGAAAACATTCCCGTCCGGCGCGAAAACTTTTTTCACATCGAGATCCGGGATACCGGCGTGGGCATTTCCCGGGAAAACCTGAGCAAGATTTTCGAGCCGTTTTTCACCACCAAGCCGGAGGAAAAAGGGACAGGACTTGGGTTGTCCGTTTGCTACACTATCGTGGAACAGCACGGCGGATTCATCGAAGTGGAAAGCGAGGAAGAAAAGGGCACCGCGGTCCACGTATGGCTGCCCGTCAAGTCCCGGCAGGACTCCCCTGTGCCGGTCACTGCTGAACCCGGCCGTTCTGCGTGAAAAGAATTAATTCAGGAAGTCCAGCAGGGTGGGTTGCAGGACCCGTGCTGTGACGGCGAGGGTGGCCTGGAGGGCGGTTTCCAGCGCTGCCAGGTTGGCCGCCTCCTGAACGAAATCCGCATCCTCAATATCAGACAGTTGTTCCTTTTGAGTCACCACATCCTCTCCGCTCAGGACTTCCATCTGGTCCAGCGTCCGGCTGACCGCCCCAAATTCCGCGCGAACATCACTCACCTTGTCGCGGCTCGCATTCAACAGGTCCAGTGACGCCGAGATGCCTTCGGTATCGTCGCGTTCCAAAGCCTGCTTCAGGGTATCCAGAGCCAGAAATACATTGTTTCCGCCGATGCCAAGAATGGAGGCCGTGTCTCCGCCTGCGACGTCGTCGATGACCGCGGTGGTGTTCGCGTTGGACGAAACCACGTCGAGCCCGTTGCCCTGGGAATTGATGCTCGCTGTCAGGTTCAGCCCGGCGCCGTTGAGCGTGGTGAGAACGTCGTTGAGGGTCGTCGCACCGCTCAGGTTTACCGTGCCGGAAAGCGAGCCGTTGGTCACGTCCACTAAGCCCAGCGTCAAACCATTGCCTCCGTTCAGGCTGGCAATGGTGGTGGCGGTGGTGAGGACGGGATTGAGGTCCTGCCCCGTCAGGTTGCCGTTTCGCGAACCGAGGATACCCAGTTCCTGCGCCACGGTTCCGCCGCCGGATTCCGTGACGGTCAGCGCCTGCGTGATGGCGGTGCTGGTGTCCGTGAGCAAAAGTCCATCGCCGGCACTGTTGATGGAGGCGGTGACATTGAGGCCCGCGCCATTGATGGCGACGATGACGTCGTTGACCGTGGTTGCGGCGCCCAGATTCACCACCGCGTTGTTGCCGGCGCGGTCGGTGATGGAAAGACTGCCCAGGGTCACGCCGGCGCCCCCGTTCAAATCGCTGAGATTCGTGGCGGTGGTCACGGCGGGATTGAGATCGACGGCGAACACTTCCGACCCCGGTTTGGTGATGGGCACGGTCAAGCCGTCAGCCACTTCGAGGTTCAGCCGGTTGCCGTCTCCGGTGTACAGCGCGCCCAGTGCGCCGGCGTTTTGCTGAAACGGTTCGGTGGCGAGCCCTGTACCGGAAAACAGAAATCGCCCCTGCACTTTGGTGTTGGCGGCCTGAAACACGTTGCCGATGATCTGGTCCAGTTCTTCCGCCGCGGCCTGCCGCGTGGCGGCGGTGTTGATTCCGTTCAGGCTGTTCACGGCCAGTTCCTGCGCGCGGATGAGGCTGGTACTCACATTACCCAGTGCCGAGTCGGCGCTGTTGACAAATACTTGGTTGAAAGTGATGTTGCGGTTGAACTGTTCCGAGCGGCTGATGGAGGCCCGCAAACCGAGGGCGTCCCGCAACCCAAGGGGATCGTCCGACGGCGCGAGGATGCGCTTTCCGCTGGAGATGCGCTGGTTGGCGAGAAACTGGTCTTCCGTGATGCGGAACAGGTTGCGTAGTGCGTTCGCCTGTTGCGCCTGGTTGGTCACCCGCATTACCATGTTGTCACTCCCGGCCCGTTAATCCATCCGGGCCCTGTTTCATATCTGGTTTTGGAGGATGTCAAACATCTCATCGACGATGCTGATCATCCGGGCCGAAGCCTGGAATGCCTGTTGGAACTTGATGAGGTTGATCATCTCTTCGTCGATGGACACCCCGGAGACACTTTCCCGCCGTATGTCGAGTTGGAGCTTGATGCCTTCCTGCTGTTGCGCCAGGGTCTGGGCGGAACGCGAACCGCTGCCCACGTTATTGAGAAGGCCGCTGTAAAAATCGTTGAACGTCACCGTGCCCGATCCGGAAGAAAAGCCGATTCCGGAAAAATACCGCGTGTCTGAAGCCCGGCCAGGGCCAGTGCGTTGTCGCCGTCGGTGGTCCCGTTTTGTCCTGCCGCCAGTTTCTGGGTATCGGCGAGAAGCGTGGTGGAAACCGACATGCTGGAAGCGGCGCTGGCGGAAGTCGAAAAATCAAACACGTCTCCCGCGGTCGGTGCGCCGGTGACCGTCACCGCAAAACCACCACCCAGGTTGATGGGCGTGCCTGCAAATGAAAACGAGCCGACACTCTGTCCTGTGGTCAGGTTGACCACGTCAAAGTCGGTGGCGTTGGTGAACGTCAGGCGGAACTTGTCGGTGGAGGTGGTGGTCGAGCTGGCGTTGGTGATGGTCACGCTGCCTGTTCCGGAGTTGGCGGAGTTGGCCGCAAGGGTCACGGGAAGCGTGGTGAAAAAATCGTTGCCGGTGGTGCCGTCCGTACCTATGCCCTGCTGGTGAACGCGGTTGACCTCGGTCACGATGCTGGCGGCCAGCCGGTCCAGGCGATCGAGCGCGTTGGCCACTTCGGTGTCGCGCATGTCCAAAAGACCGCGCACCTCTCCTCCCTGGATAATGTTGGTGATGTTGACGGTGCCGCCCCCGGTGTCCTGAACGAGAATGTCGCTCAACCCTCCATTGTTGGCATTGGCCTGGGTGCTCAGTGGGAAAGTCTGGTTGCCCAGGACCAGCGGCGTGCCGTCGGACAGGGTCAGGTTCATCCGGTCGTCGCCGGAAGAGACCCGAGTGATATCGAGTTTTTGTGACAGCTCTTTCACCAGCTGGTCGCGCTGGTCCATCAGGTCGTTGGCGGCGAAGCCGGTCAGGTCCTGAGCGGGAATGGCTTCATTCAGTTGCGCAATTTCGGTGAGCAGGCTGTTGATCTGTGTCACCTCGTCCTGGATTTTTCGGTCGAGGTTCAGCCGTTCTTCCGCCAGGGAGTTGCCCAGTTTGTTGAACGATTGCGCCAGCGAGGCGCCTGCGGCGATCACATTGGTCCGTTCGGAAAATCCGGTGGGATTGTTCGCCAGGTCGCCCAGTGCACTGAAAAAATTGCTGAGCTGGCTGTTTATGCCGACACCTTCCGTTTCGTTGAGCAGGATTTCCAGGTTCTCGAACACGTCCCGGCGTACGGTGAAATTGCCGAGGCTCTGGTTTTCGCTCAGAATCTGGTTGAACAGAAACTGATCGAACGACCTTGCGATGCCGGAGGTTTTCACGCCGGTGCCGATCTGCCCCAGGTTGAAATTGCGCGGGGAGTTCGGTTCGAATGTCACCGTCTGGCGGCTGTAGCCCTCCGTCTGCACGTTGGCGACGTTGTTGCCGGTCACCTCGATGGCCAACTGCTGGCTTTGCAGTCCCAGTTTGGCTGTATTCAGGATGCTGAAAATGTTCGACGTCATGGATTCGACCCGTCAGATGTTGGTGCTGATCAAGCCACTGGTCAGCGAAACCTGGTCCGTTTTACCGTCGGCGTGATATGGGGTGTAGCTGGAGTCCGCCTTGTAGAGGACGTTGATGGACTCCTTCATCGAATGCGCGGAGCGTTCGATCAGCCTGCGGTTCATCTCGTTCATTTTCTTGATCCGCGCAATCTGTTCCTTCATGCGTTTCTGGCAGAGGATCATCGACATCGACCATTGGTTGTTCTTGAACTGGGCGATTTTTCGAAGGGTTACTTTTTCAACGGGAATGTTCCATTGTTCGGCCATTTTCCGCAAAATGGCCTCCCGTTTCTGATTCAACTCACCCACCTGTGTCAGCAGGGTCTCTTTCTGCTCCAAAGTTTTCATAAGCCGGTCGCGGGAAAATTCCGTAACCGCGTCCCATTCCTCGCTGAAGACCTTGATCAGCCGGTCATACAGCTCGATCTTCTGCTCCAGTATGGTATTGAGCGCCTGGTATAACTCTTTCATGACACACCTCTCAAAAGGGTCCTGCTACCGAACCGGGAATGGCAGGTTCCGGCTCATTTGATCGTATATGGTTTGGGCCATCCCGATGCTCTGGTTTTTGACCACTTCCTTGGACAACTCTTCATCGAGAACCGCTTCGTACTGCTGGTTGGCGAATCCGTCCATCAATCCGGTCTTGTTGACGGTCTCACGCATGGCTTTCAGCATCTGGTGGATCAACAGTCCTTCGAACTGCCGCGAGACCTCCATCAGTTTTTCCGATTCCTGCTTGCCGCCTGGCGTCTTTTGGCTTTCGCCGGCCTGCTTCACCTGCGCCAGCGTCTGTGAGAACGATTGCGTCAACGCCCTGGCCGGGTTCAGAGTCTGTACCTGATCCCCAAGCCGTTTGGCTTTGTCGGCCGGGTTGGGTCCCAGGGGGTTCGTCTGTGCCTGCATTGGAATGAAATCCATCTCGCTGGTCCTTTAATTCTTATCGGTAAAACCGTGGCCAAAGAGGCTCTGTTTCCAAGATTCAACCTTAACTAGCAAGCTCGGTGCCAAAACCGGGGGAAATCTTTTGTGTTTTTAACTTCATATAAAAAAAAGGGTTAGGGGGAGTTTGGGAGAGGAGGTGCGGCGCGGCAAAAAATGAGGGGGGTCTTGGGGGAAAATATTTCCCGGTGACGTGGAAAAGCTTGCCTTGTTTTCAAAAGGCTCCTCATAGCCCCGGTGCGGACCCGGAATGGGTTCCATTTCCCAGACCAAATTGGTGGGGTGGCACCGCCCGGGGTTTTGATGTATAAAGAATATATTCCTGATTTTTATAACTTACGGCGGTTTGAATATATGAAGAAATTGACCCTCATGTGGGTGCTCCTGCTGGTGCTGGCGTCGGCCTGTGGCGAAACGCAGACCGTAGAGGAACAACCCCTGCAATTACCTGAAAAAGAGAAAACCTGGGTGAAAACCGAGGAGGTGGAGATCACCAAGGACAAGGTGGCGGCGAGTCCGGAACCCACCCTGCAAGTGAAAGTGGACCCGGCTTTAAAGGATAAATTGACCAACGTGGATGTCAGCGTGCAGGTGGCGCAGATCAACGATGCCGATTCCTGCGTTGCGGCGCTGGAGCCGATGGATAAAACCCGCAAGCTGGTGCAAAGGGAAGGCGGCCTGTGGCATGCCTTCGAGCGGAACGAGAAACTGCGCCCCTTTTCCGACACCGGGTTTCAGATAGACAGCAACACGAACAAGCTTTTCTTTGCTCTCCGTTACCTGTGTAAAACCGCCAAGGGGGTGCCCCTCACCGGCCTGGCCATCTCGGTCAGCCGGATGATCGAGGACAGGGGAGTGGAAGGCGCAAGGCAGCACATGATCCAGCTGGGCAATCCCAAAGCGGTGGCTGATGAATGGGTCGAGTACGCACAGGAAGCCAAGCGCATTGCCGATCGCAACATCCCCTATGAAGAAGTGGGACGGCTGGTTCTGCAAACCAAACCGTTGATCGACCTGTACCAGGAACTGCTGGCACGCAAGGTGGATGACAGCAACGAGCAGAAGTTCCTGTCCGATGCCGTCACCCTGCTGGATGTGGTCAAATCACGCATGTCCGGGGAAAGCCACCTGGCGATGGCACGCACGGAAGACCTGCAGGTCCCCTACGAAAAATTCCGCAACGAAATGTGACCTCCCCCCGCGGGGGCGGGGGTCACCGTCCTTCCCGCACCTCGATGAAATACCACTGTGCGTCCGGGCTGGTGGAAAACGTCCGGTACGTTTCGTAGCTCTGCGCCGGCAGCTGGACACGGTCCCAGTTGGAAGTTTCTTCTGTGGGGCTGCGGTCCTTGTCGAAGAACCGCGTGCGTGCCTGCACCTGCAGCGGGAAGTCGGTGTGGTTGCGGATCTGCACCCACACTTCCAATGTGCCGGTTTCCGTGGGACGCGAGTTGTGTTCGGTGATGGAGACCTTCTTCTTTCCGGGAGCGTTCATCGGCACGGAAGGTTCCGGACCCAGCCGATTGCCGCGACAGTAGTTCTGCCACTCACTGCGGCGTTGCAGGCCTTCATCGAGAAAGCGGACGCTGTTCATCTTGATGGCGGCGTCGGCTTCGCCTTCCGCCAGGATGCGCGGACACGGGTCCGTGGCGCATCCGGTCAACCAGCCCGCCGCCACAAGGCAGGCAATCAGGGTTCCTGATCGGTTCATACAGCCTCCGTTTATATGTTGTTAATGAGTCGTTGTCATTTTTTGACGAGGGCGGTGCGGGAACGGGCCCAAACCAGCCCGGTGCCGCCGTGTGTTTTTAAAATGGGACGCCGGGTGGACAGGCCGGTCTGCTTTTGTCCGTTGGCGTCTTCAAACCAGATATCCACTTCTCCCCATTGAGTTGGATCGACCTGCAGGGTGAGCACGTGCACACCGTCCGGAAGATTGTTCCAGTAGCGCGTGTCGGCCTGCGTTTTGGTGTTGGCGGCGAGTGCCATCTGCGTCGCCCCCACCAGTCCCAAAGCGCCGGCGGCGATCTGGAACGTGCCCGTGTTTTCCATGAGCGGCGCCATGATCATGGTCTTCGATGCGATGTCGGTCAATGCCGAGCCCACCATGGCGTTGGTCTGCCGGAAGACCACCTTTCCTTCCAGAATCTTATCGAACTGCCGGCCGCCGCGCGAGGTGGCCTGCCAGTAGATGTCTTCCATCGGATACGCGTCGTAAGTGTTGCCGTTCCATTGAAGGTGCGCGCGGGTCTCGACGAAACCGCGACCGCGGCGGAATTTCAACTCGCCGTGGCCGATGCCGTCGGACACCTTCCTCGGTGAGGTGCCCGTCTCCACCAAGACCAGTACGTTGTCATTCGCATCGGGGATTTTAAAATCCGGGCGGAAGCGTTTCACTTCTTCGTATGCCATGCGGGCGAGATCGTGATCGCCCAGCTTCTGCGACACCCAGCCCTGCAGGAAAATGAGAAGGGTGAAGTCGCACCGGTTCTGCTCTTCCTCGGCAAACGCGTCCTGCAGGACGCCGCCCTTGAACGACGCGCGGGCGTTTTCCAGGTCGCCTTCAATGATGTACAGAAGGCCGCGGTAGTAGTAGGCCATGGCGCGCTCGTACGGCTCGCCCTTGAAGTCCTTTTTGCCTTCCTCGTACCACAGGCTGCGTGCGTTCCTGGCGGTTTCATCGTCGGCGTAAACGGTCTCGATGTTCAGCAGGGCGCGGTCCAGTGATTCGCGGGCCAGCGAATAGTGGCCGAGTTCCATGGCGGCCAGGCCCACGCGCATGTCGTTCAGCACCTGGTTGCGTGGACCTTCGATGAGCGCTTTGCGATAAAGGGTGTGCAGGGCGGCGGGTTTGTTCTGGAGATAGGCGTTCATCGCCGCGTCCGAGACGTGCGCCTTCTGCGATGCCGGGCCGCAGGCGGGGAGCAGGAGGAGGCCCAGCGCCAGCGCACCAAGGCGGCATTTGTGATTTCCGGTCATCGAGCCGTCGTCACCGGTAGATGATGTCGTCCCGCGCAGATTTGCGAAAATCATAAATTCCCGTCCACACGATGGCGCTGTTATTCAGGTCCACCATTTCAAAAATGATCTGATGATAACGGGAGGTTCGTCCGGTAGTGGGATTGATCTGGTCGAGAGTGGTGATGCGTCCGCCCAGCCGGTAGTCGCCGGAGAGCAGGCCGGCAGGGCGGCCCTTGTACGCGGTTTCTTCCTTCACCATGCCCTCGTAATGGCGGCCGACGAACACCATGCGGCCTTTGGCGGCGCGATTGAGGTCCACGCGCAGGCGGTCGGTGATGATGTTCTTGTTGATGCGCGACGAACTTTCATTGCGGAAGAACTCGGCATCGATGATTACTTTGGGTGGCGTCTTGGCGCCCGCCAGGGATGGATTGGTCAGCATGTCGCGCATCATCTTGTCGGTCATGGCACGGATGTCCTGCGACTCGATGCCAACGCCCGCGAGCTGTCCGGTGGAATTGGGGTCTTCGTACACCGTGGCGCTTCCCGGAGCGTTTTCGATGGTGGAAGCGGAATAGGTGGCGCACCCGCCCAGCAACAGCAGGCCGAGGGCCAATGGGAATCCAAGTCTGACCGGTCCGTTCATGAAATCCATCCTTCTTCGATTGAAA
>NZ_HG422173.1:323837-400694 GCF_000341545.2 Nitrospina gracilis 3/211 | reverse complement strand
CATGAAATCCATCCTTCTTCGATTGAAAAAAACGTGGGTTGGCGGGGTAAGTCACCTTATCGAATAGTACCCCATAACCGGGCGGGGGGCAAAAAAACTTTGGCCGCGCACTCACGGTGTCATGCAACCCTGGAGCGCGCGGCCGCCGCAATCAGACGTTTTTCAGATCATTTCAACCGGGGCGGTTCAGCGCTTGCTGCCGGCGTTGACCAGAGCCTGGTAGTAATTGTTTTTCAGGTCGGGGTAGATCTCCCACGTCGCTTCCAGCGCCTGTTGGTAGTGCTCGTGCGTGGAGTGACGGGCGTAGAGGTACACCGCCATGTCGTTGATGTTTTTGAACGACATATCCGACGTTTCCGTGATGTATTCCATGCCGCCGGAAGCTTCGATGGCGATCTTGCGGCCGGCGTATTCCCCCACCTGGGCGCCGAGGATACCGCCGACAAACGGCACCTGTTCCAGCGCTTTCTGTCCGGCGTAGGCGCCTGCCATCTGGCCCACCTTCGATCCCAGCTGGGCGTTGATCGCCTTGTCCACCCACAGCGCCAGCACGCCGTCCTGCGTGTATGGCGACATGAACTCACCGGTGTTGTCCATGAGCGGTTGCGGCACGTTCACGATGTCCTGCGGTTTCGGAATCTGCGGACCGGCACAGGCCGCCAGCGTGACCGCCAGTACCACCAATAAACACTTTTTGTAAATGGAACGGGAAGGGACTGGATTTTTCATGACTCTGCCTCCTCAAACAGAATGGATGGGTATATCAAATGCCAATTCAGGCAAATAACCTGAGTGACAGGGGGTGCGAGTCGGCGCGGAAATCATTCGGCAGGCCCCTCCCATCGGCAACGACAACCAAATCACCGTGAACCTGATAGGTGTGAGAAATATAGATGCCGGGAGACGGGGGCGCAAGGCTTTTATCAACGGTGTGACTGTGAAAGGAATGAATTATTTCTTATCTGAAATGAAGCCTCAATAATAAAAGCTTGGGATAACAATCAGATAAATGGAAACAGGCCCCATTTTTCAGATCAGAGGGCCGTCAAAAAAAAATGATATATATTGGATAAGCGATAAGAGGTGAGGGCGTGCGTCAATTGGGCTGGGAGGGTAGCCTTGCCGGGGCGTGGGTCTCGCGGGGCGGGGTGCGTGGAGGGGAGATGGATTCTGGAGGCGTTTCGGGATCGCCTTCGTCGTTGGGATCGATGTCGGCCAGTTCCTGTTTTTTGAAGGCCGGGCGCGAGCGCACCCAGGCGAGTCCGTGGCCGCGCGGGGTCATGTGCACCTCCACCTCGAACGTCAGGTTGGAGACGGTGCTTCCGCCGGGATCGACAAAACTCACCGTCACCGTTTGGCTTGGGTGGTTGGCATCTTTACCGTAGGTGAACACGTGGACACTGTCGGGGAGCGATTCCCAGTACCGGTCGTCGGCGCGGGTCTGCGTGCTGGCGGCGACGCCCTGCTGGACCAGGCCGATGGCGGTGACGATGCCGGAGATGAGGAGGCCTTCGTTGCTGTCATGTTGCGCGGACAACAGCATGCCCTGCACGCCCAGTTCCGTGAGCGCTTTGCCCATGGTTTCGTGGGTTTCCTTGAAGACGACCTTGTCCTTGAGGATGGCGTCCACCACGCGGCCGCCGCGCGTCGAGGCCTGCCAGAAAATGTCTTCGGTCATGCGCGGTGAATAGGCGCGGCCGTTGACGAACAACCTGGCGCTCTTTTCGCGGAACCCGGAACCGCGCTTGAAGGTGAGCGCGGCATTCCCTTCGCCCGCCGCGACTTTAATGGGCGACATGCCGCTTTCCGCCAGCACCAGCACATCGTCGCCCGGCGCAGGCGGGGTGAGGTCCGGCCGGATCTTCTGCGCTTCCTCGAACGCCGCCTTCGCCAGCTGTTCGTCGCCCAAAAGGTGCGACGCCCAGCCTTCGAGATAGATCAACAGGGCAAAGTCCATCTGGTACTTTTCGTTTTCGGCGAGCGCGTCCTGCAGCTGGCCGCTTTTGAAACAGGCGCGCGCGTTTTCGTAATCGCCTTCCTTCAGGAACAGGAGGCCGCGGTAGTAATAGGCCATGGCGCGTTCGTACGGCTCGCCCTTGAAGTCCTTTTTGCCCTCCTCGTACCACACGCTCCGCGCTTGTTCCGCCGATTCGTTTTCCGCATAAACGGCCTCGATGCTGAGGAGCGTGGTCTCGAACGATTCCGCAGCGAGGCGGTCACGGCCCAGTTCCATTGCGCCCAGCCCGGCGCGCATGTGGTTGAGCACGAAGTTGCGCTGGCCCTCCTCCAGCACGTCGCGGTAAACGTTGTGGAGCCGTTCGGGTTTGTTTTCGAGGTACGCCTGCATCTGTTGCTTGGGGATCTGCTTGCGGGCGTAACGGGTGGTATCGCAGGCGGTGAGGAACAAGGCGCAAAGGAGGAGCAGAGTGCAATATATCGCCCTGTGCCCACTTCCGGCGGTGGGACGGAACAGCGGCCGTGGCCATAATACTTTGATTGTCATTCCAATACGGGTTGCCGCGCGCACGTGTCCCTCCCGGTTCCATAAGGTCATTACGGATACTGCCTTTCAGATTAATTCAATTATTCCGAAATACCAGAGGGAAAGCAATTTCAAAAGCGATTGAATGTTAGGGCTTTTCCAAATTAAAATCCGCGATTGTTGTGCTATAGTGCGAAAAATTTCGGCTTGCCTTATGAATGAATACCTCAAAGAAATTGAAAAAGCCCACCAAACCGGAAACGCCACGGAGCACACCTACCGTCCGGCTTTAAAAGACTGGATCGAAACCTTTCAGAAGGGCATCACTGCGACCAACGAGCCAAAGCGGATCGAATGTGGTGCGCCCGATTTCAGCGTCTCCAACGGCCCCAATACCATCGGTTACATCGAGGCCAAGGACATTGGGGTGTCGCTTGAAAAGGAGGCTAAATCCGACCAAATGAAACGATACCTGGGGGGATTGGAAAACCTGATACTGACCAATTACTTGGAGTACCACTGGTACGTTGAAGGAGAATTGAGGCAAAAAAGCTGTCTGGGCCGGTTTGATAAAAAACAAAAGTTCAAAGTAGATAAAGAGGGGAGTGAGGAGACGGAGGAGTTGATTCAGAACTTTTTGAATCGCACTCCCGTTCAGATTGGTGACTCTAAATTACTTGCAGAACGAATGGCCGGGTACGCGCGCCTCATTCATGAAAGTATTTTAAAAGTATTGGCCAAAGAAGGAGCCAAAGGAGAATTACACCATCAGTTAGAAGCTTTTAGGGAGGTTTTGCTCAGGGAGTTAACCCAAGAAGAATTTGCAGATATGTATGCACAAACAATCTGCTATGGGTTGTTTGCGGCTCGATACAACAGCAAAAGTACGAACTTTGACCGAAAATCCGCTACTTGGGAGCTTCCCAAAACCAACCCTTTTCTTAGTAAATTGTTTAATCATATTGCTGGAAAAGATTTGGATGAGGGTGTTGCTTGGGCGGTGGATGATTTGGCTGTTCTCCTTAAGAATAGTGACATGGCTTCCATTGTTGCTGACTTTGGGAAGAAATCCCGGCGAGAGGACCCTGTGGTCCATTTCTACGAAACCTTTCTTCATGCGTATGACCCGAAGTTGCGTGAGGTGCGGGGGGTTTATTACACGCCGGAAGCTGTGGTTTCTTATATTGTTCGCAGTGTTGACTCAATTTTGAAAAAAGAATTTAGTTTAAAGAAAGGACTGGCGGATTCTGGAAAAATAAAAATTTCAGACCCGGAGTCAAAGGAAAATGAAAACAAACAAATCGAGTGTCATAAACTGCAAATCCTGGACCCGGCAACAGGAACCGGAACCTTTTTGTATGAAGTCATTCGTCAAACTTTTCAATCCTTTTCTAAAGACAAGGGTATGTGGCCGGGGTATGTATCCCAGCATCTGTTGCCACGCTTGTTTGGGTTTGAGCTATTAATGGCTCCTTATTCCGTTGCCCACCTTAAGTTAAATCTTTTGTTGGAAGAGCTTGGTTACGATTTTAAAAGTGATGAAAGATTAAACGTATATTTGACCAATACCTTGGAAGAAACCGTTCAGCTACCAGAAAAGTATCTAAAACATACTTTGGATACGTGGTTAGCTGAAGAAGCCATTGAGGCCGGAAGAATAAAAAATGAACGACCCATTATGGTAATCCTTGGAAACCCTCCATATAGTTACGAATCTGAAAATAAGGGTAAATGGATATCTGATTTAATTCGTGACTATTATAAGGTCGATGGACATCCGCTAGGAGAAAGAAACCCTAAGGGATTACAAGACGACTATGTGAAATTTATACGGTTTTCCCAATGGAAAATCGACCAAACTGGGTTTGGAGTTTTGGCTTTCGTGTCCAACCATAGTTATCTTGATAACCCGACATTTAGGGGAATGCGGCAAAGCCTGATGCAGTCGTTTGATGAAATTTATGTGCTGGACCTGCACGGCAATACCAAGAAGAAGGAAAAATGTCCGGACGGTTCAAAAGACGAAAACGTATTCGACATACAGCAAGGTGTCGCGATTGGAATTTTTATAAAAAAGCAAACGTCCAGCCAGCCTGCGAAAGTGTTTCATGCCGACCTTTGGGGCAAGCGAGAACTTTTTGAGGGGGAAAAGGAAAACAAAAAGTTAAAGTCAGGTAAATATCACTGGCTATGGGCCAATATGCAGGAGACCACTAACTGGGAAGAATTAAATCCACAATCCCCCTTTTATTATTTTGTCTCCCAAAATATCGCTTTTTTGCCAGAATTTGAGAAAGGCTGGGAAATAACTAAGATAATGCCGGAGCATTCTGTTGGTATTGTGACATCAAGAGACGAATTGGCCATTCACTATAATAATGAGGAAGCAAAAAAAGCCTTAAATGAATTTGTAACCTGTTCTATTGAAAAGGCAAGAGAGCGATTTGATTTGAGAAAAGATTCTAGGGATTGGAAAGTTAACTTAGCGCAAAATGATTTAAAAAACGGAAACCTGATCGATAGTAATTTTAGAGAGGTTTTGTATAGACCTTTTGATATTCGATGGACATGTTATACCGGAAACTCTAGGGGTTTTCACAGTATGCCACGCCCCAAAGTTATGAAAAATATGTATTTCGATAACTTGGCTTTGCTTACAAGCAGAATGACTAAGGGGGAAAATTTTGAGCACGTATTCGTAACAAGGTTTATATCCGAAAAAATATTGTTGTCATCAAAAACCTCGAATAATAGTTTTCATTTTCCTTTGTATATCTATGAGGGTTCTTTGGAGCCAGAAGTCGATGGCGAAGAAAAAGGATATTTTTATAAGACACCAAATTTCGCTACCGATTTTATTGAAGAAAATAAAGCTAATTTAAAGTTAGAGTATGTTTTGGAAGGGGCCGGCGATTTGAAAAAAACTTTTGGCCCGGAAGACGTCTTTTTCTATATCTACGGCATTTTCCATTCCCCTACCTACCGTAAGCGATACGAGGAGTTTTTGAAGCGGGATTTCCCGCGTGTGCCGCTTACCGCCAATAAAAAACTGTTCCGCGAACTGAGGACGCTGGGCGAGGAGGTGGGTCGCCTGCACCTGATGAATACACATGGACCTGAGTTGGTCAATTTCCCCGTCTCAGGCAACAATGAAGTTGAGACGGTGAGTTACACGGAACCGGTCAAGGATGAGCCGGGCCGGGTGTGGATCAATAAAACCCAGTATTTTGAAGGCATCCCGCCGGAGGTGTGGAATTTTTACGTAGGGGGGTATCAGGTGTGCGAAAAGTGGTTGAAAGATCGTAAAAAGCGCACCCTGTCCTACGACGAGCTTGAGCATTACAAGCACGTCGTCTCCGCCCTCAGCGAAACCATTCGCATCATGGGCGAAATCGATGAGGTGATCGACCAGCACGGCGGCTGGCCTATCCAGTAATTTTTACTTCCAAAAAGAAATATAAGTGGCTGGCCATTTTTGAACGATTGTTGTTCTAAACTTTATATTTCCCGATTTCCTTCTTGTAGAGGTCGATGGCGGCGTTGAGGATGCGCACGGCTTCTTCCCGTCCGAGGAAATCCTCCACCACCACTTCCTTCTTCTCCAGCTTCTTGTAATCCTCAAAGAACCGTTTCACTTCCTCCATACGGTGCGGCGGCAATTCGTCGATCGACTCGTAATGGTTGTATTCGGGATCGTCCACGTGCACGGCGATGATCTTGTCGTCTTCCTCGCCCTGGTCCAGCATTTCCATCACGCCGATGGGTTTGGCACGCATGATGGACAGCGGGTACACGCGGTCCTGTCCCAGCACGAGGACGTCGAGGGGATCGTGGTCGTCGCCCAGCGTGCGCGGGATGAACCCGTAGTTGGCGGGATACTGCACGGAGCTGTACAGGATGCGGTCCACCTTGATCATGCCGGTTTTCTTGTCGAGTTCGTACTTGGTCTTGGAGCCTTTGGGCACTTCGATGATCGCCGGAAACATGTCCGGCAGTTCGTCGCCCAGTTCCACGTCATGCCACGGATGAAACATAGTTGAGGGGGTTTCCTTTCTGTAATCGCACTAAGCGTTGAAGGGGTGCTACGGTAACGGGAACGGCGGGGCCGACCGTTACGGTCAGTTCAAATGCGCCGTGGTGGGCGATTTCCGGGCCGGCGTCTTGCGCGACCGGGATTTCGGCTTGGCGGCTTTTTTCTTCGTCGCGGACTTCTTCCCGGCGCGCTGGGGCTTGACCTTGAGTTTCTTCTCGAAGCTGTGCTCCAGCACGTCGTCCATCGTTTCCACGGAAATGAAGTTCAGTTTTTTGCGGATGATCTCCGGGATGTCCGGCAGGTCCTTTTCGTTGTCTTTCGGGATGATGACGTTTTCGATCTTCATCCGGTGCGCGGCGAGGGCCTTTTCCTTGAGGCCGCCGATGGGCAGGACCTTGCCGGTCAGCGTGATCTCGCCGGTCATGCAGATGTCGCTTCGCGGTACGTTTCCGGTGAGGGCGGAGATCAACGCCACGGCGATGGTGATGCCCGCCGAGGGGCCGTCCTTCGGGATGGCGCCTTCCGGGATGTGCACGTGGATGTCCACGCCCATGTGAAAATTCGATTTGAGCCCGAGCTGATCCGAACGCTTGCGTACGTAACTCATCGCCGCCTGCACGGATTCTTTCATCACGTCGCCCAGCTTGCCGGTGCTGATCACCAAGCCCTTGCCGGGGGTGACGGAGACCTCGATGTTCAGCATCTCGCCGCCGAACTCCGTCCACGCCAGGCCCGTGGCGACGCCGATTTCCGCCTTGTCGCGTTCGCGATCACCGGGGTACTTGGGCACGCCGAGCAGTTTGGAGAGGGTCTGCGGCTTGACATCGATTACCGTTTTCTTTCCCTCCTCCACGACCTTCATTGCGGTCTTGCGGCAAAGGGAACCGATTTCCCGTTCCAGGCTGCGTACGCCCGCCTCGCGGGTGTACTCCTGGATGAGTTTAGTCAGCGACAATTCGCTGATGGTCAACTGCTTTTTCGTCAGCCCGTGCTCTTTCAGCTTTTTGGGGATCAGGAAATTCTGGGCGATGGCCAGCTTTTCCTGTTCCGTGTAGCCGGGAATGCGGATGATCTCCATGCGGTCCTGCAACGGTTGCGGAATGGCATGCAACACGTTGGCGGTGCAGATGAACAGAACCTGCGACAGGTCGTAGTCAATTTCCAGGTAATGATCGTTGAAGCTCACGTTCTGTTCCGGATCGAGCACTTCCAGCAGGGCGGAGGACGGATCGCCGCGGAAGTCCATGCTCATCTTGTCGACCTCGTCCAGCAGGAACACGGGGTTGGTGGTACCGGCCTTTTTCATGGACTGGATGATCTTTCCCGGAAGCGAGCCGATGTAGGTTTTCCGGTGGCCGCGGATCTCCGCTTCGTCTCGCACCCCGCCGAGCGACACGCGTACGAACTCGCGCCCCGTGGCGCGGGCGACGGACTTGCCGAGCGAGGTTTTGCCGACGCCCGGTGGGCCGACGAGGCACAGGATGGGGCCCTTGATTTTTTTCACCAGCTTCATCACCGCCAAATGTTCGACGATCCGTTCCTTCACTTTTTCGAGACCGTAGTGGTCGCCATCCAGGATCTTCTGCGCTTCCTTGATGTTGATCTTGTCCGAGTTCTTCCCCTTTTGCCAGGGGATGTCCACCAGCCAGTCGATGTAGTTGCGCACCACCGTGGCCTCGGCCGACATCGGTTGCATGATCTCGAGCCGCCGGACTTCCTTCATGGCTTTTTCCTGGACATCCTTGGGCATCTTGGCTTTCTTGATTTTCTGCGTCAACTCGTCGATGTCGGACTTGAACTCATCGCGTTTGCCCAGCTCTTTCTGGATGGCCTTCATCTGCTCGTTCAGGTAAAACTCTTTCTGCGAGCGCTCCATCTGCTTGCGCACTCGGCCGTGAACGCGCTTTTCGATTTTGAGGATTTCCATTTCCGACTTCAGAGAGGAAATCAGTTTGTTGAGGCGATCCACGGGGCTGTAAGTGTCGAGCAGTTCCTGCTTCTCGCTCGTCTGGAACACCATGTAGGAAGCGATGGTGTCGGCGAAACGGTGTGGTTCCGCGATATTGGCAATGGCGGAGATGGCTTCCAGCGGAATCTTCTGGTTGAGTTTGACGTACTGCTCGAACAGGTTTTCGATGCTCCGCATCAGCGCCTTGACGTCCGGGACAACCTGGATGTTCTCCTCGATGCGGACAATCTCGACCTCGTGATAGTTCGGGTTGTCCTGGAAACTGATGATGCGTCCGCGTTGGACGCCTTCCACAAGCACCTTCATGGTGCCATCGGTGAGTTTCAGAATCTGCAGGATGTTTGCCAGCGTTCCCGTTTCAAAGATGTCAGCGGGACCGGGGTCGTTGTGGTTGGCGTTTCTCTGGGTAGCGAGAAAGATGTTCTTCTGGTCGGCCATCGCTTTTTCCAGCGCCAGGACAGACTTGTCCCGTCCCACGAAAAGCGGGATGACCATGAAAGGAAACACCACAATGTCCCGCAGGGGGACCAGCGGAAGAATGGTTCGTTCGGATGTCATAGAGGTCAACTGGCCTGTTTCTGATTCTGGTACACCATCAACGGTTTTTCCAGATGGGAAATGACTTCCTCGTTGATGACGACTTCTTCCACGTCCTCACGGGACGGCAGGTCGAACATGATTTCGAGCATGACTTCTTCGAGGATGGAACGCAGGCCGCGCGCCCCGGTTTTGATGCGGTAGGCCTTCTCGGCGACGGCGCGGATGGCGCCGTCGGTGAACTTCAGCTTGACGTTTTCGAACTCGAACAGTTTCTTGTACTGCTTGATGAGGGCGTTCTTGGGTTCGGTCAGTACCTGCACCAGCCCGTCCACATCCAGTTCGCTCAATGTGGCGGTGATGGACAGGCGGCCGACGAATTCCGGGATCAATCCGTATTTCAGCAGGTCCTCCGGTTGTACCTTTTCCAGGATTTCGGTCATGTCGTGGTTTTCCTTGCTGACCAGTTCCTGACCGAAGCCCATCGTCTTCTTGCCGATGCGGTTGCGGATGATCTTGTCCAGGCCGACGAACGCGCCGCCGCAGATGAACAAAATGTTGGTGGTGTTGACCTGGAGGAACTCCTGGTGCGGATGCTTGCGTCCGCCCTGTGGCGGAACGCTGGCGTGAGTGCCTTCGATGATTTTCAAAAGGGCCTGCTGCACGCCCTCGCCGGAGACGTCACGCGTGATCGACGGGTTCTCGGACTTGCGGCTGATCTTGTCCACCTCGTCAATGTAGATGATGCCGCGCTCGGCCTTCTCCACATCGTAATCCGCCGCCTGCAGCAGCTTCAGGATGATGTTTTCCACGTCTTCACCGACGTAGCCCGCTTCCGTCAGCGTGGTCGCGTCCACGATGGTGAACGGCACGTCGAGAATGCGGGCCAGCGTCTGCGCCATCAGCGTTTTGCCGGACCCCGTGGGGCCGATGAGCAGGACGTTGCTCTTCTGCAGCTCCACGTCCTCCATGTCGATGCCCGCATCGACCCGCTTGAAGTGGTTGTGCACGGCAACGGACAAAATCTTCTTGCAGCGTTCCTGGCCGATGATGTACTGGTCCAGGTGGGTGAAAATGTCCTTCGGCTTGAGCAGGTGCTTGAAATCTTCGGTCTTTTCCTGCGCCCACTCCTCGACCATGATTTCGTTGCACAGCTCGATGCACTCGTCGCAGATGTAAACCGTAGGGCCTGCTATCAGTTTTTTAACTTCTTCCTGGCTCTTACCACAAAAAGAACAACGGTAGTTACCCGAGTTGGAAGTTTTCTTAGCCATGAGTGCCTCCGAGTGCGTCCGCTATTGGAAGAACCTTGCGGTTCTTTTGATCCGGCAATTTAATCATCGATTCCCTTGGACAGGTCCTTCGATTCGGTACGGCTGGTGATGACATTGTCGATCAGCCCGTATTCCTTGGCCTGCTCGCCGGTCATGAAATGGTCGCGTTCCGTATCGCGCCGGATCACGTCCTTCGGCTGGCCGGAATGCTTGGCGAGAATGTCGTCCAGCGTGTCGCGCACCTTGAGAATCTCTTCCGCGTGAATCTGGATGTCCGTGCTCTGTCCCTGGAACCCGCCGGATGGCTGATGGATCATGACCCGCGAGTTGGGCAGGGCGAAGCGTTTGCCTTTGGTGCCTGCCGTCAACAGCAACGCGCCCATGCTGGCCGCCTGACCGATGCAGATGGTCTGCACGTCCGGCTTGATGTACTGCATGGTGTCGTAAATGGCCAGGCCGGAGGACACATGCCCGCCGGGGCTGTTGATGTATAGATAAATGTCCTGGTCCGGCTCGTCCGATTCCAGAAACAAAAGCTGCGCGATGATCAGGTTGGCCATGTGGTCTTCAATCTGCTGCCCTATAAATATAATACGATCTTTCAGCAGGCGGGAATAGATGTCATACGATCTTTCTCCGCGGCTGGTCTGTTCGACCACGATGGGGACCAACTGGTTGGTGATCTGGTTGTAGATGTCTTGTCTCATAGGCACACGAATTCACTTTCTATATGGGTGGTGACGCAAACAGGCGTGTTTATGACGGAATTTCCTGCCAGATGCAAACGAATCTTGCCGGAGCAGGGGGAAACTGAAAGGGTAATCATTACAATTAATTATCTTTTTTAAGGTCGGCGCTGTCAACCATTTCTTCCTGCAGTTGAACCTGGTCGAGCAGCTTCTCCAGGGTCCGGTCCCGGCGCATCCGGTTGTGGAGCCGCAGTAATGCGCCGGATTGGGCCCATTCCTGCTTCATTTTCTTCAGGTCCTTGATCTGCAAAAGGGACATGAATACTTGCAGTTCCCGGTCGAGTTCCGGCTCGCTGACCTCGATGGCCAGCTCGTCCGAGAACTTGTTGATGACCAGTTCCTGCTGGAGCAGTTTCACCGCCTGCTCGCGGTGTTTTTTCTGGTCCTCCTCGGTCAACGCCACGTGGTCGGTCTGGTGTTCGTGCACCACACCTGCGGCGTCCTGCTGTTTCTCCTTGTTGACCATGAACTTGATCTGTTCCTGCACCAGTTTTTCCGGCACGTCGATCGGGTTGACGTCGGCCAGCTTGTCGGCGAGGGTTTTCTGCGCCTCCACCCGCGCCTGCTTGCGGTGGTGCTCCTCCAGCTCGGCGCGGATGCCCGCTTTCAACGCGTCCAGGTTCTCGTACTTCTTGTCGGGGTCCACCGTCTGCGCAAAGGCATCGTCCAGTTCCGGCAGTTTCTTCACCTGAATGCCTTTGAGCGTCACCGTGAAGTCCACTTCCTTCCCCGCCACTTCCTTGTTGGGATGGTCGTCCGGCAGGGTGAGCGAAAACGAGCGCGTCTCGCCGATCTGCATGCCCAGAACCTTGTCGTCGAAGCCGCCGATCAGGTGGCCGCCCACCTGCACGACGTAATCTTCAGCCTTGCTGTTCTCGTAGGGCTTGCCGTCGCAGGTGCTTTCGAAATCGATCTTGATGAGGTCGTCCTTTTCGATGCCGCGGTCGGTGACCGTTTCGTTCACCGCCTTCTGCTCGCGGTAGGACTCCAGCGTCTGCTCCACCTGTTCGTCGCTGACCTTCGGCACCTTGAGCGGCACTTCCAGCTTGCTGATGTCCGGCGCGGAGAATTCCGGCAGCACCTCCACGTTGGCGGTGACGGTGATGTCCGTCCCTTCCTCGGCGTGGATTTCCACGATGCTGGGCTCGCCGATGGCGTGCAGGTGGTTGTCCTGGATGCCCTGGTTGATGCTCTCGGAGACCATCAATGTCAGCACTTCCTGTTTGACCTCCGGGCCGAAGCGCTTTTCCATGATGGACTGCGGGATTTTGCCGGGGCGGAAGCCGGGCATTTTGACCTGGTGGCTCAGTTTCTTGTAGTAGGCACTGACCTGGGACTGGTAGTCGCCGAGCGGAATCTCGATTTTGAGCTTCCGGTTGCACTTGTCGATCTCTTCAACTTCACATTTCATGATTCGGTTCGTTTCCGGGTGAATGGATAAAGGTTCCGGGCATGCGAGAGGGGGGAGTCGAACCCCCACGGTTGCCCACTGGATCCTAAATCCAGCGCGTCTACCAGTTCCGCCACCCTCGCAAAATTCAAAAGGAAAATTAGACCACCTTTTCCGGAGACTGTCAACGAAGGGGGCGGGGCCTCCGATCAGTCTTCTCCGGTGCCGGATTCCGGGCTGGCGGGGAACAGTTCCAGCCCTTTTTTCTCCTCCAGAAGCTGGTTGGCGAGGAGCAGGCCGGTGGCGGACCAGGTCTGGTACAGGTTGGCGCGCCGGCCGATGAGCCGCCCCATATGGCCGTCGTAATACTCCGGCCAGCGGTCCTTCGGCAGTCGGTTGCAGGCCTGCTCGAAGGCCGTTTCCGCGAGGTCGTCGCGACCGGATTTCAACGCCGCCGCCACGAAAGGCCACAGGAGCACCGGCCAGTTGCCGCCGTTGTGGTACGACCACGCGGCGTTTTTGGCGTCGCTTCCGGTCAGCATCTGCCAGCGCACGCCCTCCAGCGCCGGAAAGCAGATTTTGATGGGCATGGCGCCGATGAGGTCGTCCCAGTGCTCGGTGTACAGGTTCAGGATGCTCTGCGACTGCTCCGGCGTGGCCAGGCCGAACAGGATGGCCAGCAGGTTCCCCTGCGCGAAAAAACGGAAATCCATGCGGCCCGGTCCCAGGTTGCCCACCAGGTAGCCGCCTTTTTGCGGAATCCAGTTGCTCAGCCAGTCGGGAATGGATTCCGGGTAGATGTTCAGCATGTTGACACTGCCGGTGCCGAACTCCTCGGTCTTGAAGCGGTGGATTTCGCTCAGCCGTTCGATGTCCAGCCAGTAAAAAATGCGCACGTAGGTCCGCAGGACCTTGATGCGTTCCTCCGCCATGCCACGTAGTTTGCGGCAGGTGTCGTCGTTGTCGGGAAGCAGGTCGAGGACGGTCTGGAGCAGCCCGAAAAACAACGCCTGCACTTCCAGCGGGTGACCGTACACCCCCATCCGGCGGTCGATCATGAAACTGCCGTCGGGGACAAGGAGCGTCGGGAACACTTCAAATGTGTCGCGCAGAAACAGTTCCAGCGACAACCGCATGCCGTTCTGAAAGCGGTCCGTGTGAGCCAGTTCGTGGTCACCGGTCTTCTTCACGTAGGCGCCCAGCAACAGCACCCACCACATCATGGAGTCCACCGGCGCGACGCGGCCGATGGCACGGTCGCCAAAGTCCGCGGCCAGCACTTCCGCCCCGTCGTCGGTTTGCTCAATATGGAAGCTGGCGGGCATGACGCCGGGATGAATCTGGTGACCGCTCACCTGTTTCTGCTGGTTGCGAAGCTCCAGCACCGTCTCCAGAAAGTTTTTGACGATGTCCGGTTTGTCTTCGTTCAAAAACACCAGCGCCGCCGGAAAAAATCGCGGATGAAGCAGTCGGCGTAATTGGGCGAGGCGAGGTTGGGATCGCGTGCCGCGGCGGTGCCCACGGGACGGCCCTTGTGGTGAATGATCGCGGCTTCCAGCAATTGCCGCGCTTCTTCCATGGGAGAGAGGTTCATGGGCCTTCGTGCAAGTTGGTTCAGACAGAATCAGTGTATAGGCAGTCAACCTGTGAAGGAAAGCCTTTCATATACATTGGTGCCGCAACGGGCAGGCAGAGGGTGTGGGGGATCAGGTGGACTTGCGGGTTTTGCCTTTGTTCTCACGCGAGGCCAGCAGGCTGTCCGGCGGGTAGTACCCTTGCGACACGGTCATGTTGGGATACACCCAGGTCTGCTTGCCCAGCAGGACCCCCGGACACAGCACCGCGTTGCACCCGATCTCTACGTGGTCGCCGATGATTCCGCCCAGCTTGGACATGCCGGGTTCGATGACTTCGCCGTCGAACTCCAGCGTCATCGGGGGAAAAGCGACGTCGATTTTGTCCTGCGGCGAACGGAACCGCAGGTTGGCGAGCTTCGATCCCGCGCCGAGGTTCACGTAACTGCCGACGATGCTGTCGCCGATGTAATTGAAGTGCCCGGCTTCGGTGTGGTTCATGAGGATGGAGTTCTTGATCTCCGTGTTGTGGCCCAGCACGCAGTGATCGCCCGCAAGCAGGGTGCCGCGCAGGTACGCGCCCTGCCGCACTTCGCAGTGATTGCCGATGATGGTCGGGCCCTTGATGATGGCCGTCGGTTCCACCACCGTACCCGCGCCGAAATACACTTGAGCCGGCTGGATGTACGTGGGTTCCTGGAATTCGATCCAGCGCTCCACCAGCAGGGCCGGTTCGGGGAAACGGCTGAGGGATTTTTCCGGCAGTAACTGCATTCCCTCCAGTCCCTGCATGCAATGAACGGAGTCGGGCAGGCGGTCGAGGATGTTCTGGATCGATGCCTTGAGCCTCGTCAGCGGTTCCCACACGCGGTCGATGCCGTCGAACAGCGCCTTGTGTTCGAATTCATTGAGGTGCTCGAAAAATGAATTGAGGTCGCGCATGGAGGGGGCCCGCCTTACGGATGGGTGTGCTGAAACAGTCAGCCCTCAATATACCATTTCCCCCGTGGCGTTAAAACGAATCCTTTGGGGGTGAGGCGGGTGAGGCCCTGCTTGCCCATCTCGCGGAGCACGCGCTGGACGCTGTCTTCGTTTGCTTTGGGTGCGGCCAACGGTTTTGTCACCATGCGTTGCAGGAGGTCCTGTTCCACGGCGTACAGCGGATGCACGCTGTCTTTGAGCGACTGCATGAGCAGGCGCAGGGTCGCCTCGCCTACGGTGTTCAGCGCTTTCGCACTTGGCTTCGCGCCGCGCAGGTTGACGCCGATCTTGTTCTCCGTGCCCGAATTGCGCACGAACACCGCCGCTTCCCGTCCGTCCGCAGAGGTCATCGCCACGTACAGCATGTCGGGGTCCTCTTCGAAATGAACCGTCTTGCAGGTGAAGCCCAGCTGCTTGGCCTGTTTGCGGATCGCCGCCAGCACCTGTTTCCAAACGGGTGAATTGTGATGAAATCCCGGCTGCCGCACATAATAGGAATAGAGCGTTGCCTTGAAGCCGGGCGCAAACGGTTTGGCGAGCACGGAGTAATACCGCTTTGCCGGTTTGTTTTGCATGAGCGATTCGGTGGCGGCGAAGGTGTTGAGCGCGCTTTTGAGTCCGTTGCCGCAGAACACGGGCACGCGCCCTCCGACCTGTGTGTCGAGCCAGCCGAGGGTGATGTTGTGCCCCGTCTCCTCGCTCCCCACCGCGAAGGGCAGGGAAATGTCGGACGGCGTGCCGCTCGACACCCGATCGATTTCCTTTTCCAGCGCTTCGAACTGGGCCACGTCGAAACGTCCGTCCGCCTGCAGGGCTTTCAGTTTCTTTTGGAGCGGCGCTTTTTGTTTGGCCGGCAAGGATTGGATGCGGGTGTGGGCGGCCATCATGGCGATGCGGTACAGGATCCATTTGTCGCCGACGGCGGAGAGCTGGCGTTTGAGTCCCAGCTTCCCGGCGGCGATTCCGGTGTTCAGGTCGCTTTCGACAGTGTGGATGTACGCGGCGTTCCGGTAACGGTCCGGGTGCTTCGCCAGGAGGTACGCCGCCTGCAAATACGCCGTTTCGTCGCCGCTCGACACGGTGAGTTGGTCGTGGAACGGGTCGTAGTCGAGCCGGTAGAAGCGGTCGCCGTCGGCGTCGAACACGGCGGCCGTCACGCGCCGTTTCCCGTTTTGAATTTCCGTCCTGTGTTTGCGTCCCAGTTGGAACAGCTTGACCACCGCCCTGTGCTTGCGGAACGCACCACTTCGCGCTGCAATGGCTTGCGGGGAGATCGTGCGGTGCCCTTCCAGGTCGGCGACCCCGCTGTTCACGTTCACATGGCCGTCCATGTGCGTGTTGACTTCGATGACCTTGCCGAATCCGGCGCGGCGAAACACGGCGGCGGCGATTCCCGTCAACGCGCCGCACGCCGGGTCGACCACCAGCGTGATGTTTTTAAAACGTGCCGGATCGTCCACCCAGCTGTTTTCCGGATCGAGGGAAAAGCGCAGAAACAGGTTGGTCGCCGCATCATGCCGGTCGATGCGTTTTCCCTTCAATGGTTTGTTTACGAGCGAGGGGGTGTCCATCAGGGCGCGCGTCAGGGCGACGTCGTTTTCCGGCAGGAGTTTCATGCCGCGGTGCGCGAGGAATATCTTGATTCCGTTCTGGTCTTTCGGGTTGTGCGACGCAGTGACCATGAAGCCGCCGTCGGCATTCGCAAATTGGACGTAGAGCGGCGCCAGCGGCGTGGGTGCGATGCCCAGCACGTGCGCGTCGGCCCCGGCCTTCCGAATGCCGCGCACCACCGCCTCGTTGAACTTGCCCTCGATGTCGCGCGGGTCCCACGCCACCGCGAATACCGGGCGTGTGGGGGACGACCGTTCTTTCAGTACCGTCTGCACGTGGGCGTAGGCGTACTGTTCCATGAACAGGTCGGTGATGACGCCCTTTTTAAGAAACGCCTCCTGCGGGGTGAGTTCCTTCATGGAAGGGTGCGAGGACAGCATCACCTCGCGGCGAATGCCATCGGTGCCTTGTATGCGGAACGTGTTGTGGGTTGTGGTGGATGGCTTGGGCATGGTCAGAGTGCGGGTGTTCAAAACCGCGCAATTCTAACACAAAAGGAATGCAGCCGTAGCAAACCGACCGCGAGAGAAGGTTATCCCGTTGTGACGCGCGGACGGCTTTGGAAAGTGAGTTCGTACTCCGCTTCCACCTTCGGAACGTTGGGGATGGGAGCATCGGCGGGAGTCGGTTCCTGAAGCGGGTTGTAGGGATTGGACTCGATCGGCACGTTTTCCAGAATAGCGACCTCCGGCGTGACGGGATCGCGCCGCAGGAGGGGCAGGGTGCCTGGCGCGAAAGAGAACTGCCTGGCCGCGTCCTCCAGCGCTTTCAACGGCGAAGCGCCGTCGGCCAGCTGCGCCTTGATCGCTTCCTCGATTTCGTGGTTGCGTTCCATAAGCCGTCTATGTGGGTAATCGGGTTTCGACAGGATCATGAACTCGAGGTGCGGCCAGTAGGTGTTGATGAAGTCGTCGAAGTCCACCTCCACCTCGCGGCTCAGGCGGATGTCGCGCGCGCCGTTGGGGTTGGTCTTCAACAGGTCGTTGTACACGCGCACGATGTTGTGCGTGGCGTCGTACAGGATCACCCACTGGTACGTCGTGCCACGCTCGAAGGTGCGGAAGGAGTCGAGAGACTGGATCAAGGTCACCATCAGGCTGTGCATGTCCTCCATGCTCAAGAACGACGCCGACCATGGAAAGCGGTCGCGGTACCACGCGGGCACGTCTGCGGGATACGAGTCGCGTTGCGAGCCTTCGGGTTTCTGGTGATCGTTTTCGACGTAGTTCAAAATGTCGTCGAGTTCCTTGTATGCGAGGTCCAGCCCGGCGCGCACGATGGTGTAGGGAAACAACTGGCGCTGGTATTCCATGTACTTTCCCAGTTCCGGGTTGTCGGCCTCGCGTTGAACACGCGGGTTTCTTTCGTAAATGTCTTTGGCGAAGATCAGCATGGATGCAGGATTGGGTTCGGCATTAGTAGGAAAAGGGGAATGGACACGCTTCAGCGCGGCCCGGGTTTGGGTTTGAGCAGGTCGCCCAGCGATTTCATGATGGCCTGTTTTTCTTCCGGAGTCATGTTTTTCACCCGTTCCTGCACCTCGCGCAGTTGTTCCGGCGTGAGCTGGGACATGGCCTTCTGCATTTCGCCTTCGAGGTTGGACAGGTTGTTGAGTCCGGGCATGCGTTTCAGCATGTCGAGCCACGACTCCGCACCGCCCCCCGGAGGGGTGTACGCGTTTTCGGCCGGCTCCACCTCCGGGTCTTGCACCGCCTCTTTGCGATGGGGAGAGGGGAACACGATGTAGTCGCCTTCGATGTGTCCGGTGATCTGTTCGTTCTGCAAATTGGCCAGAACGGTCTTCAGCGCGGTGCCGTGGTCCTTGCAGCTCTGGTACACCGGTTTGAACGGCAGTTTCACTGTTTTACCCGGGTACCCGTTTTTTTCGATGGAATACTTTATGTTGGTTTCTACGGTGTGGGTGTCTTTCATGAATCCGTTGATGAAAATCGAGAAGGTCCGCGTTCGCCGCATGCGATTCAATGCATGAGGTCCGACGCGCTGTTTCTGTAACCTATAAGTTCCGTGTTGATTTAAGAATTTGAACTCATTCTAGTACATCCGGCTTCCAGACCCAAATAAAACCAAAAAGTCCTGTTTTTTTACAGCAGGGCGGGGTTTTTGGCGGTGAGGAAGGGCTTACACGGATTTTGGAAGGGGTTTGTCATTTGTGCTAGAATTTCCGCAAAAATCAGAACACGAACCATCGACCCATCTTCAATCATTCAACCTGGGTTTCCAGGGGGAGGTGTCCATCATGAAAAAGCGAATTGGTGTGGTGCTGGCCGGGTGCGGCGTTTACGACGGATCGGAAATCCACGAAGCCGTCATCACCCTGCTGGCTATCGACCGCAACGGAGCGGAAGCGGTGTGCATGGCTCCGAACGTGGACCAGATGCACGTCATCAACCACCTCACCGGCGAAGAGGCGAAGGGCGAGAGCCGCAACGTGCTGGTGGAGTCGGCGCGCATCGCCCGCGGTGAGATCAAGGACATCGCCACGGTGAAGGCGGACGACCTGGACGCAATCATCTTTCCCGGCGGGTTCGGCGCGGCCAAGAACCTGTGCGATTTCGCGGTGAACGGCGAGAACTGCAAGGTGCACCCGGAAGTCCAGCGGCTGGTGCGCGAGTTCAAGGACAAGCAGAAACCGCAGGGCGCGGTGTGCATCGCCCCGGCGGTGATGGCAGGAATTTACAAGGACACCGACATGCACCCGACGCTCACCATCGGTAACGACAAGGGCACGAGCGGCAAGATTGTGGCGATGGGAAGCAAGCACCAGGACTGCGCGGTGGAAGACATCGTCATCGACCAGGCGGCAAAAATCGTCACCAGTCCCGCATACATGCTGGGCAAGAGCATTTCGGAGGTGGCCGAAGGCATCGAAAAGACGGTGAAGGAATTGATCAAGATGATCTGACGACGCGCCGCTTCGTCTGCGCACAAATTAAAAAGGGTCCGGCGGAAATGCCGGACCCTTTTTTCGTGCTCTCGTATTGCGCGTCAGCTTTTGTGGTGTTGCAGGATTTGGTCGAGGGTGTTGGTGGTGGACAGGCCCTTGACGATGGGCACCAGCGCCACCTTGCCGCCGTAGCTTTCCACGATCTCGCGCCCCACCACCTGGTCGATCTTGTAGTCGTCGCCTTTCACAAGGATGTCCGGACGCAGTTCGCGGATCAGGTTCTCCGGCGTCTGTTCGTTGAAGATGACGATGTAGTCCACGTCCTGCAGGGCGGAGAGAATATTTGCGCGTTCCTGCTGGTTCTTGATGGGGCGGTTGGGACCCTTGATGGCGCGCACGGAGTCGTCGCTGTTGAGACCAAGTATGAGGATATCGCCCATGCGCCGGGATTTTTGAAGGAACTCGATGTGCCCGCCGTGGATGAGGTCGTAACAGCCGTTGGTGAACACCACCTTCTTGCCGATGTTCTTGGCAAGGCTGACGATCTTCTTCGCCTCCTCGACTTCGAGGATGGTCGGCGACGTCCGCAGCATGTCTTCCTGCAGGAACTGGTTGAGCTCGTTCAACGTGACGACGGCGGTGCCGATCTTGCCGACGACGATTCCCGCCGCCATGTTGGACAGACGCGCCGCTTCCTCGAACGTGAAGCCGCTGAACAGCGACATGCCGAACACGCTGATCACCGTGTCGCCCGCACCGGTGACGTCGAATACCTCGCGCGCGACGGTGGGGATGTCCACCGGCTTCTTTTTCTTGCGGTAAAGGATCATGCCCTCCTTGCCGCGCGTGACCAGGATCGATTCCGCCTTCGCCAGCGAGATCAGGTATTCGGCGGCGCGGTCGAGGTCTTCCTGCGTGGCGATCTTGATCGGCGCGACGCGCTCCACTTCCAGTTGGTTCGGCGTGATCACCGTGCATCCCTTGTATTTGCTGAAGTCGGTGCCCTTGGGATCGACCACCACGTGCTTCTTCACATTCTTGGCGCGGTGCATGATGGTGTGCGTCACCTTTTCGGTGAGGATGCCCTTGTTGTAGTCTGAGCAGATCACGCCGTCCATCTGCGGCACGGTTTCGTTGATGTAATTGATGATCTTCTTTTCCGTCTCGGGCAGGATGGGACGGTTGTCTTCCTTGTCGATGCGCAGGACCTGCTGGTTGTGTGCGATGACGCGGATTTTGGAAGTCGTCGGCCGGTGCACGAAACGGAAGATGCCGTCGGTGTGGATGTTGCGGTTGCCGATGAGCTCCAGCAGCTTGTCGCCTTTTTCGTCCTTGCCGACGCCGCCGACGAGGTACACATCGCAACCCAGCGCCACGAGGTTGTTGGCCACGTTCGCCGCGCCGCCGAGCGCCAGGTTTTCCGATTTGCTCTCCAGGATGGGCACCGGCGCCTCCGGCGAGATGCGGCTGACCGAGCCCCAGATGTATTCATCCAGAATGAGGTCGCCCACCACGAGGATCTTGACCCGCTTCTTTTCGTCAAACAGATGCTGGAATTTGGTTTTCATCCTAGAACTCCTGGTCGAGGATTTCGCAGAGGATGTGACCGATGGTGATGTGCACTTCCTGGATGCGCGCGGTGTCGGTGGACGGCACGACGATGGGCAGGTCCACCATGTCTTTCAGTTTGCCGCCGCCCTTGCCGAGAAACCCGATGGTGACCGCGCCGATTTGTTTCGCCGCTTCCACCGCCTTGATCACGTTGCCGGAGTTTCCACTGGTGCTGATGGCGATCACTGCGTCTTCCTTGCGGGCGAGGCCTTTCACCTGCCGCACAAACACGTCGTCGAAACTGTAGTCGTTGCCGACGCAGGTGAGGATGGACGAGTCGACGGTGAGCGCGATGGCCGGGATGGGGCTGCGTTCCCGTTTGTAGCGGCCGATGAATTCCGCCGCCAAATGCTGGGCGTCCGCCGCACTGCCGCCGTTGCCCATGAGCAACAGCTTGCCGCCGTTCTCGAAACTGGTGCGGACGTGGTTGATGGCGTCCAGGATTTGCGGCGCCAGTGTGTTGGCGACTTCGCGTTTCAGATCCGCGCTTTCGTTTAAAAATTCCTTGATCCGGTCCATGGGGTCCCTTTGAGTTCTCGCTTACAAAAAACCTTCTTCAGAAAAACTGTAATACTCCGAGTCGCCGATGATGATGTGGTCGATCAACTGGATGCCGATGATCTCGCCCGCTTTCGAGATGCGATGTGTGATCTCGATGTCGGCCTGGCTGGGTGTCGGGTCGCCACTGGGATGGTTGTGGATGAGCACGATACGCGCGGCGGATTCCTTGATTGCCGGGATCATCACTTCCCGCGGGTGGACGATGCTGGCGTCCACGCTGCCCTCCGAGATGGTGAGGTCGCGGATGATGTTCAGCTTCTGGTTGAGCAGGACGACTTTGACGATTTCCTTTCTGAGATTTTTCAGGAAGGGTGCGTACAGGTCCACAAACGACTGGCAGGAATTCATCTTCTGCCGCTGGCCGACGCTGTGCGCGGCCAGGCGCTTGCCGATTTCCAGGGCGGCCTTGATCTGCGCCGCCTTGGCCACACCGATGCCCGGAACGGAACACAATTCGTTCACCGAGGCGCGGTCGATGCTTTGGAAATTCCCGAATTCGTGCAGGAGGTCGCGGCTGATGTCCACCGCGTTTTTCTGCGACCGATGGTCTCCCGACCCGATCAGGATGCCCAGAAGTTGCGCATCGGACAGTTTGTCACCGCCGTAACGGACAAGCCGTTCGCGGGGACGTTCATCCTCGGGCCAATGCTTGATTGAGGACGAGGACGTGGAGTTGTCTGCCATAGGAGCGCCATCATGACTTCGGGGGTTCCATCTGCTGCTTGAAATAATCCAGGGTGGCCCGGAGTCCCGTTTCCAGATCGACCCTGGGTTCCCAGTTCAGGAGCCGGCGGGCCTTGTTGATGTTGGGCCGCCGCAGTTTGGGGTCGTCCTCCGGTAATGGTTTGTGGAAGATTTTACTCTGGCTCCCGGTGACTTGCAAAATTTTCTGGGCCATCTCCAAAAGCGTCATTTCCTTGGGGTTGCCGATGTTGACGGGCTCGTTCACGCTGGAGGTCATCAGGCGGTAAATGCCGTCCACCAGGTCGGACACGAAACAGAAACTGCGCGTCTGGGTGCCGTCCCCGTACACGGTGAGGTCCAATCCGTTCAGCGCCTGGTGCATGAAATTGGGGATGGCGCGGCCGTCATTCAATCGCATGCGGGGACCGTAGGTGTTGAAGATGCGCACGATGCGCACTTCCATGCCATGCGTGCGGTGGTAAGCGGTGATCAGCGCCTCGGCGTAACGCTTGGCTTCGTCGTACACACTGCGCGGACCGATGGGGTTCACGTTGCCCCAGTAGGTTTCCGGTTGCGGGTGTTCGTGCGGATCGCCGTACACCTCCGACGTGGAGGTGGTGAGGAACACGGCGTTCTTCTCCCGCGCGAGTTCCAGCGTGTGGTGCGTGCCGTAGGAGCCGCATTTGAGCGTCACGATGGGGTGCGCGTAGTAGTCCGGCGGACTGGCCGGCGATGCCATGTGCGCCACGTA
The DNA here is from genome assembly GCF_000341545.2 of Nitrospina gracilis 3/211. Taxonomy (NCBI): domain Bacteria; kingdom Pseudomonadati; phylum Nitrospinota; class Nitrospinia; order Nitrospinales; family Nitrospinaceae; genus Nitrospina; species Nitrospina gracilis. The sequence continues at coordinate 377,582 of NZ_HG422173.1, read as the reverse complement.
GTCGAGCGGCCCGTCGTACGAAAACGGTTCGGTGACGTCCTGCTCGATGAACCGGAACCGGGAGCCGGTGATGTGCGCGATGTTGTCGCGCGAGCCGGTGATGAAGTTGTCGAGGCACACCACATCGTGTCCCTTTTCCAGAAGAAGGTCGCAGAAGTGCGATCCTACAAATCCGGCGCCGCCGGTCACCAGGGTGGTTGGCATGGAATTCCTCTAGTCGGATTGAATGGGTTGCGGCGCGGATTCGAACCGGTCACCGATCTGCACGTCATGTCCGGCGAGGAAATCCTGCGCGTTCATTTTCTTTTTGCCCTCGGGTTGCAGTTCGGTGAGGATCAGCCGGTCGTCGGAGGTGGCGACTTCGATGCCGTGCTTGGTGACGCGCATCACCCTGCCCGCTTCGTCTTTTTGCTGCCTCGGTGCGGTTTCCGTTTTATACAGTTTGAGGCGGTGGCCGTTCAGGAACGTGTACGCACCGGGCCACGGGTTGAGGCCGCGCACCAGGTCGTGCAGGCGTTGCGCGGACTGAGTCCAGCAAATGAAGCCGTCTTCTTTTTTCAGTTTGCGGGCGAAGGTGGCTTCGTCATGATCCTGCGGTGCGATGGGAAGCGTTCCCGCCTCGAGTTGATCGATGCTCTCCAGAGCCAGCTTCGCGCCGGCGTCGGCCAGCGCATCGTGCAGGTCCTGTGCGGTGTCGTCGGGCCCGATGGGCACCTTGCGGATGAGCAGCATGTCGCCGCTGTCGAGCCCGGGGTCGATTTTCATCGTGGTCACCCCGGTTTCCGTTTCTCCGTTGATGATGGCCCAGTTGATGGGGGCGGCGCCGCGGTACTTCGGCAGAATGGACGCGTGGATGTTCATGCAGAAGTGTTTCGGCAGTTCCAGAAAATTGGGTTTCAGTAGTTGGCCGTAAGCGATGACGACGATGAGGTCGGGTTTCATCGGCCGTAACTGTTCGACGAAATCCGGTGCGCTGGCTTTTGTGGGTTGCAGGACATCGAGTCCGTGGGCCAGCGCGAATTCCTTCACGGGCGGCGGTTGGGCGGCACGTCCGCGTCCTTTCGGCCGGTCGGGCTGGGTGACCACCGCCTGCACGGTGTGGCGCGATGCGTGCAGGGCCTTCAATGTGGGAACAGCGAAATCCGGTGTGCCGAGAAAGACGAGGTTCATTCTGCCCCTTGCTCTTTGAGCAGTTTCTTGAACTTCCGCTTCAGAATATCGCGTTTGGTGCGGCCCAGCATGTCCCAGAACAGCTTGCCTTCCAGGTGATCGAGCTCGTGCTGGAACGCGCGGGCGAGATAATCTTCCACTTCGTAACGCACGTCATTGCCATCGAGATCGACTCCCTTCACTTCGACTCGCTTGAAGCGGGGCACGTCTGCGACGATCTCCGGGATACTGAGGCAGCCTTCCTGTCCGTCCTGCTCTTCTTCCGCGGCAGTGATGACCGGGTTGACGATGATGATGGGGTTGTGGTCTTCCTTTTTTTCGGCATCGAAACCGAAATCGACCACGATCAGGCGTTGCGGAATGCCCACCTGGTTTGCGGCGAGGCCGACGCCCACCGAATCGAACATGGTTTCGATCATGTCATTGGAAAGCGCCACCAGGTTTCCGTCGATATTCTTCACCGGCTCGCATTTTTTGCGAAGCACCGGGTCGAGACAATTGCGTATGTTTAAAATGGACATCTTCGAATTCGTGAATTGGGGGGTCCGTGCTGCCCGCAAACGGCATTTCCATCACGGCAGACACAAAAAACCCATTATAAAGCAGTTTCCACAAATGGCCAATTCCTGCAATCAGATGTGCGGCGGGTCGGAGTCCGGCGGATTCTGATTGAATGACTGAAGCGCCGGATCCTGCAAAACGTCGGTATGGAGGTTTCGGGCCTTGACCGGAAGGATGATGGTGAACCGCGTGCCTTCGCCCGACTGGCTTTCTACCCGGATGTCGCCGCCGTGCATCTTGACGATTCCGTAGCTTACGGAAAGTCCGAGCCCGGTGCCCTTGACCGAGGGTTTGGTGGTGAAAAAAGGATCAAAGATATTTTTCATGCTATCCGGAGGAATGCCCTGCCCGGTGTCCCTGATTTCAAGATGGATGTTGTTCTTTTCGAGGTCGGTGCGTATGGAGATATTGCCCTGCGGCTCCGTGATGGCTTCTTCGGCGTTTTGCAGCATATTCAAAATGACCTGGCGTATCTGGTCGGGTACGGCCTCGATGTTTTTGACTTCAGGTGAATAGTTGCGTATGAGGTCGATGTTTTTTCCTTCAGTTTCTTTTTGGTCAGAAGCACCATGTCCTCCACCGCCTCATGAAAGTTGAATACTTCTTTTTTGTCCGACGACGGGCTGTGAAAATTGAGAAGTTTTTTAATGAGGTTGGAGATGCGGTCGCATTCCTTGATGGCGAGTGAGACGAAATCACGATCTTTTTCCTGGAGGTTGCCACGGCGGAATATCTTTTCCAGAACACTGCGAATGCCGAAAATGGGGTTGTTGAACTCATGAGCCATGGAGGCGGCGAGTTTGCCGGTGGCCGAGAGTTTTTCCGCGTGCATCAACTGGCGGTGCGCACTTTCCAGATCGGCGGTGCGCTGTTCCACCAGTTCCTCCAGTTTATGCCGGTACTTGAATAACTCTTCTTCCGCTTTTTTCTTTTCGGTGATGTCCTGCACAATGGCAAAGTAGACCGGGCGCAGAGCCATCTCCGAATATTGGATACGCATTTCGACGGGGTAGGTCGACCCGTCTTTTCTGCGGTGTTTGGTTTCGAACACGATCTGCTGCAGTTCTCCCTGAAGGGGTTCCAGCATTTTGGTGAACTTTTCCAGGGTGAAATGCGGTTTCAGGTGGAGGGGCGTCAATTCCTCAAGTTCCCGCATGGAATAACCCAGGTTCTGCCGCGCGCCCAGGTTCACCTGGAGAAACTTCAGGCTTTGCGCGTCAAACACGAAAATTTCGTTGGATGAATTTTCAAGGATTCGACCGAGCGAGGAGGTGCGCTGTTCCGCCGCTTCGGTTTCGCTGATGGCCGCGGTGAGGATGAGGGTCATGATGGTGAGCACCAGCAGGTAAAACTGAAGGAGGCGAAGCGAACTTTCGATGGTCTGGAGTGCCATGGGACCGCGCCCCTGCGCCGTACCCCAGATGGCTGCCAGTGAAACGAACAGGATGGCGATCACCGCGCCTGCCTGCCGGAAGCGGAACGCCGACCACACGAGTACCGGGAACAGGAGATACACCAGCGGGTAGTGCCAGTAGATCAGCCAGTCGCCGAACGCCATCTGCGTCGTGAAATAAAAGAAAAAGGCGAGCGCGGTCGCCTCCAGAGCCTGACTGCGCCTCAGTCTCAAGGCACCGGATGAAAGGTAAACCATGAACAACGGCGCCACGGTCAACACCCCCATTGTGTCGCCAAGCCACCAGGTGATCCACGCCGAGGCGAATTGATCCCGTTCCAGAAATCCACCCAGCAGGAGGCTGGTTTGAGCGAGAGTGGAATGGATGGTTGAGTTCAGGGCGCCGACGCCGAAGATGAAAATCAGGACATCCCTGATGCGGGTCAGGGGATTGATCGAACCGACGCCGTACTTGAGAAGAAGGGCCCCTGTGGCGGTCTGGATGACGGCCCCCAGCGCGATGAAGGTGGCGACAGGAAAGAACTCGAGGAGGGTGAATTCCCGCACCGAGGCCATGGAACTCCACAGGAACACGGTGAAGGTCAGGGACCCGAGCCAGATCCCGGGCAGGATCCGCGCTCCCCAGCGCAGGTAGGCTCCCAGTGCAAATCCGGCGGGAGCGAACAGGGGAATGGAATAGCCGTACACATTGGCCAGGTGCACCATGCCGAACCCGCAAAGAAAATATAACAGCGCGGTCAGCAGGTTGAGCCCCAGGCTGTGCTGAATCCGGTTACTGCGGAAGGCCTTCATCCCGTTGCCCCTGAATGGTGAAATCCCCTAAATTATAGGGTGACCCGGGCGGGGGCACCACCGTTTTCTGGAAGCCGGGGCAGGAGGGGTCACTCCATGTATTCTACGCGGCATTCGTATTCGCTGTCGGAGATCCAGTTGACCTTCATGTACATGGGGAGTTTGGTTTCGCGGTCGATGATGGCCGAATGCAGCTGTTCCGCGGTCAACTCCTCCGCGCCGCGCAGGTCCGCTCCTTTGAGGATGGCGCCGGACAGGTTGGTGCCGCGAAACTTGGCTCCCTGCAGGCTGGCGCCGGTCAGATCGGCTTTGGTAAGATCTGAATCCATGAGGATGGAGCCGTGCCCCATGTCCGCCCCGGCAAATACCGCTCCGACCGCGCGCGCCTCGGTGAAATCCACTTTCGCGAGGTTGGCTTTGGTGAAATTGCCCTCGTTGATCTCAGCGTCGAAAAAGTTGGATCCCCCCAGGTTGGCCTCCCGGCAATCCACACCAATCATGTCCGCGGAAACGAAAATGGTACCGATGAGAACAGCGTTCTGCAAATTGGTTCCGCACAGGTCGGCATAGGTGAGGTCCATGCCGCACAGGTCCACTTTGGGCATGTGCAGGTTGGCCAGGGTGGGAATGCTCAGGCGGTTTTTCCACAGGGCATTCAGAATTTCACCTTTCTTTTCGACCTCGGAGGCGTCCTTGCCTTCTCGGTATTGCTCCCACAACTGGAGCAGTTCTTCTTCTGAAAGATGTCTCATTGAATTGCCTTTGCTTTTATATATGGTGAACTGATGAATGATTGAATTAGGGTGTTGAAACCCAATCATAGACCGAAATGGTCTGGGAAAAAACCCAAAAGGAGGTGGGAATTGAAAAACCAAAGCGAACGAGGCAGGGGTCCCTGCGGCGTCTCAGGGGTTGCTGCCGAGCCGCCTGCCGGGGATGAGGTATTCGCAAATGTAGTCGCGAACGCCTTCCTCCAATGAAGACAAACTCCTGTTGAACCCGGCCTCCCGGATTTTCCGTATGTCGGCGCAGGTGTGGTACTGGTACTGGTCCCGGATGGAGGCGGGCATTTCGATGTATTCGATAAACGGCTTTTCACCCATGGCGTTGAAGATAGCGCGTGCGAGATCGTTCCAGTTGCGCGCGCTCCCGGAGCCGATATTGAAGATGCCGTTCACCTCCGGGTGATCGAAGAAAAAAAGCGTCATGGCCACGGCGTCTTTAATGTAGACGAAGTCTCGCTCCTGTCCGCCGTCGGCGTATTCGGGGCGGTAGGATTTGAAAAGGCGGATGCGTCCCGTGTCGCGCACCTGTTCGTGGCCTTTCAGCACCATGCTCCTCATGTCTTCTTTGTGGTATTCATTGGGACCGAACACGTTGAAGTATTTCAATCCCACGATGTGTTTCAGCAATCCTTCATCGCGCGCCCACAAGTCGAAGCGGTGCTTGCTGTGGCCGTACGGGTTCAACGGCTTCAGTTCGTCCAGCCGACTTTCGTCGTCGCTGTAACCCTGTTCCCCGTTGCCGTAGGAGGCCGCACTGGAGGCATAGATGTATCGCGCGTCCCGGTCGAGGGCGAAGCGCGCCAGGGTCTGCGTGTATTCGAGGTTGTTGATGCGCAGGAAGTCTTCGTCGGTTTCCGTGGTGGAGGAACACGCACCCATGTGGAAGATGGCCTCCACCTTCGGCACGTCTCCCCCGCGCACCGCATTGATGAATTCGTCGCGGTCGAGAAAGCGGGTGTGGGTCAGGCCTTCCAGATTTTTCTTTTTTCCTGATGATCGTCCACATCGACAATCCAGATGTCGTCGTGCCCGCGCTGGTTGAGGCTGTGCACGATCGCACTGCCGATGAATCCCGCTCCTCCTGTGACTATGATCATGGTTTTGAGTTTCTGGTTTCCCGTTGAGGGGTGGTTGTTGATTTTTTGTGCAGGGTGTTCCAGTCCGCCTCAAGCCGGATCGGTTCCGGAGAGACGTCGGCGTTGCCGGACATTTTTTCCAGCATCTTCACCCGGTTGCCCGCGGCGGGATGGGTGGAGAGGTACTGCATCCACTCGGGAACCTCACCTTCCTCGCTCTGAACCACGGCAAGCAGTTTCTTTTCTTCCTTTTCCAGTTTCTCGAACACGCGCACCATGCCCTGGGGGTCGATGCGCGCGGCGACCATCATTTTCATTCCTTCACGGTCCGCTTCCGTTTCCATGCTGCGGCTGAAGCGCAGGCTGTCGAGCTCGCCCGCCGTCTGCAGGACGCCGCTCATGACGCCGTTGGCGTCGCCCACCATCATGGAAAGAAACATGCCGGAAGCCAGTTGGCGGATGATACCGCGTGTCGAGTGGCGGCGCAACACGTGTTGGAACTCGTGCGCCAGAACGCCGGCCAGTTCTTCCGGCGATTCCGTCTGGTTGACCAGTCCCTGGAACACGACCACGATGCCGCCGGGCAGGGCCAGCGCGTTGATCTGGTTGGAGGGATGGATCGATACGCGGAAATCGTAAGGCTGGTCCGGAACCGTGGCCAGCAAACGCTGGGTGATGGCGTCCAGCATCTTTTTCTGTACGCCCACGGCGGTCGGCGGGGATCCACGGAAAAGGGACTCGTGGACCGTGTCGCCCAGCTTCACCTCCCATTCCACCGGCACGTTCTCGGCCACCCGGTCCGCCATGGCGGGAATGAACAGCGTCCACACGCCATATAGCAAAAAGGGGATGGCCACCACCGCCAGCCACAACAGGATGCGGCGGCTGGAGGCGTGTTTGGGCCGCGACCAGAAACTGCCCAGCGCGTCCGGAGCGATGGCTTCCACCCGATCGAGGAAGGTGGGGTCTTCCACCAGCAATTGTTCGGTGACCGATTGGACCGGGTCTCCGGTGGTGCGTTCCAGGTGGACGCCACTTTTGCCCTTGCCGGAAGGAGAAAGGCGGATCTGCGGGTAGGGCCACTCGATTGCCTCGCCGCTTTTTAACCGCAGAGTCAGCGACTGTGCGGTGGCGCAGATGAGCACGGGGTGTTTGTTGGCCGTCCGGCCGTCAAAGTACCAGGCGCGGAAAACCCCCAGGTTGGCCGCCATGCTGCGCTCCTGTTTATCGAGGTGCGGGAATCAACCGAAATCGAGCGGAATGTCCAGTGCGTCGAGACCGCCTTCGCTGAACGCGCCGCTTTTCTGCATGTCCTGAATCACCCGGTTCATGTCGATGGCTCCTTCGAAGGAGAGGTGTTTGGCCAGGAACTGCTGGCGTCGGCAGACCACCCAGGCAAAGCCGATGCCCAGTGTGAAGATCAGGATCAACAGGTTGCCGAACTGAAGCTTGAACATCTCCCAGCCGCTTGCGGTGAATTTGAACGAACCGCTCCCGAAGTGCGTGTGGCTCCAGTTGTAACGGGACAGATACGCCTGCCACCATGGAATGTTGAGTCCCGCTGTCAGCGGAAACAACAGGACAAACAACAGGAATTTGCCGAAGAGGTCCTTGCCCTGCCCGGTGTAATGAAACGCCTGGTTGCCGAAGTTGGAATTTTCAACCCAGAACTTTTTGATCTTGGCGAGGAAAAACGGGTAATACAGCCCGACGGTGAACAGGGTCAGAAGGTAGCCGACAAAGTAGTTCAGCATGGCCTGTCCGCGTTTGCCGCGAAACGAGAAACGGATGTTTCGGAGTGAGGTGCGGGTCAGGCGGTAACGGTACGCCCCGACCATGAGCGCCGGAATCAACAGCAGGACCACCAGACCCACGACAGGTTCGACGATTTCCCTCGAACCGGGGCCGAGGTACATCTGCAAACCCGCACTCCCGACACCGACAAGAATCAGGATGAGGGAAAAAAATGCAGCCCCGCGGAACAGTTCCGCCCCGGTGCCGTGATAGGTAAAATAGTCTTTATTGAAGGAAGTGTGGTCCAGCGTGTACTTGCGGACTTTGGTTTTGGCCCAGAAGGAATATATGCCGAGTGTGAGGATGGTGAGGATGCTGTTGACGAACATGATGCGGAACAACTCTCCGCCGACGCCGTGGAATTCGACTTTGTACGTTTTGTGCGGACCTTCCGCCACCATGGCCTGGTCCACCGCGGTGTCGGTGGGAGGCACACCGTCGAACTCATCGTCGAGGTCGTTGCCGGAGCCGGTCGCACCCATGCCGGTGTCGTCCGCCGGATGGTCGTCACCATAAACGGAGTTTGCCGTTTCGACCATGGAATTCGATTCCTGACCGTCGATCGGGATCAATTCCACGGAAAAACCCTGGTTGGACAGATAGTGGTTCACGTTCTGGGCGTTCTTGTTGTCGAGCGGATTGGCAAACCTCCACGGAATGCCTTTTTTGACCTGCTTGACAACCTGTCCCGCTTCTTTCTGCGTCAGGGCAAACATCGTGGCCAGACGAAAGGCGGCCTGGTTGACGTCGGTTCCACTCCAGGCATTGAGGCTGATGTAATGATTCATGGTTCCCCTCACCCTTTTAAGAAGAATGCAGCTCAGTCGTCCCGTTTGGGTTGTTCTTCGAAACCGAAATCCTCATCCATGCCGGCTTCCATGTCCTGATTCATTTCAGCATCCATATCCATGGAATGATCCATGGCCGCGGCTTCCATTTCCGGTTCGGCTTTTTTCTTTTTGCGCGAGAACAGGCCTGAAAGTTTTGCCATGAGTCCACCCAGCATTCCGCCTTTGGCCTTTTTGGCCGGAGCCGCCATTTCCTGCGGCATGGGTTCCGGAGCCCCTCCCTTGACGATGGCGGGAATGGTTTCGACTTCAAATCCCAGATCGGTCAGAAAATTCTTTGCGACTTCCGTTTGTTGATCGGATACCTGATATTCGAACTGCCACGGGTTGCCGTTTGCCAAAAGATCCACAATGGGACCGGCCTCTTCGTTGCTCAGGCGAAATACGCGGGCCATTTTATCGGTGGCTTCATCCTGGTCGGCGCCCATCCAACCGTTCAATAAAATGTAATGGCTCATGGGTTTCCTCACGGGTTGGTTTTATTTGTTAAATGGTTGGAATGTTTGATCTTACTAGTATCAACGATTCGCCGGGAAAAGCAAAGTAAAAATAAACAAAAAGAGACGGGAGACTGGTATTGCGTGCATCGCGGACCCGGGGGGAGGGGATCAGATCTGCAGTTCGGGCAGGGAAAATTCCCTCTGGAACACGGGCGGGGTGTCGGGACTCAAATAGGCTTCGGCGATGATGCTGTCCGGCCCCTCCCCGGCTTTCACCACCACCTGCCGTTCATACTGCGGATCGGGTTCGTTGGGCACCAGTTGAACGGTTTTGGGAAGCAGGGGATGGCCGGGCAGGTTCCGCCAGCCTTCGAGATCGGGATTGGCTTCAATCATGGCCTCGGTGACGGGCCAGACCCGTTGTGCTCTCGGCGAAAACACCCATTTTACAAAATCTTTTGCGCGCTGGCGCGGGTACCGGTGGGGGAAATTGGAGATCATCAGGATGTCGTGGCGGGTCAGGTACTCGACGACGGCCATGCCGGCTTTCAGGTCATCGAGCGCAACCTGTTTTTCGTCCTTGCCGCAGGACGTGCTGGTGAGGGCCAGCAAGCAGGTCAGCAGAAAACCAGCCCCCCTTTGCCACAAGGGAAATGGATGCCTTGAAGATATGAAAACCCGTTCGGGAAGGTTATAAGAAATCATAAGCGACCCGGGGTTCGGCCCAGCCGAGAAAGCCGTCTTCCTCCGGTACCCCGGTGAACTTGTCCGATTCCCGCACCCAGGTCTCCGGCTGATCCCAGTTGTCGCCGAAGTGGTAGAGATAGCATTTGGCGCGGATTTCCGGGCTCAGGGTCATCAGTTCTTCATAAGAGGCGTGCACGCCCCCGGTGAACAACTGGCAGTCGTGGAACATCAATTCCGCTTCCTGCGCGAATCGCTCCGGGTACTCCCGATCGAACATGGTGTCGCCGGAAATCCAGACGCGGCGGTTGATGTAGAGGCCGCAACACCACTGCGATTCGTCCACGCTGTCGGCCGAGTCCGGAAAGTGCCGCGTGCGCACCAGCACCACTTCGATGGGACCATGCTGGTACACCCAGCATTTGCGGCCGAGGACCTGCGTCGCCTTGGGGCGTAGAATTTCGAAAAAGTCGTTCAGTTGCAGGGGGCGCCCCTGGTTGGCCTCGCAGTACTCCGCGCCGCCGGAGAGGCTTTTGGTCCATAGAATTTCCTGGTAATCCCGCAGGATGATCAGTTCGGGCGGGGTGGGTTTGCCGAAGTAGCGGTTGGTCAGCATGATCTCTTCGAAGCCGCCGATGTGGTCGGCGTGACTGTGGGTGGGCAGGTAGGTGCGTACCTTTTTCACGTCCAGCCCCACGTCATTGAGCGCCAGCGGACCCTGGGTGCCGCAGTCCATCAGCAAATGATGATCGCCCTGAATAATCAGAATATTGGATTGTCGATTTCTTTTTGCGAATGCCGAACCCACTCCCACGAAAACAATGCGCAGTTCACCGTCTGTGGTCAGAGGCAATGGGTTTTTCTGGTCAAAAGTATCGGTTAATTTATACATGGCAGAAGGTCCGGTTTTTAGATAATCTGTATGGAATCCGTGATTATTCTGACAAGATCCCGTTTATTGTAATATTATACAGAGAAAATTTAAATCAATTTCTTGACGCTTTTCGGATATTGCAATCAGGCCAAAATCAATAAAAATCAAAAGGTTCCGTCAAGGTTTCGTTAGCTTACAACCGGGGCGGCGCCTTCATCTTGTCGATTAATATGCAAATCTTATTCCAGATTTAGGATCTGCTATATATTTTGGTTCTATTGGGGAGGCATTGAGAGGCCATGAAGCCATCCGACCTGTCTAAAATGACCCGTCAGCAACTGCAGAACCTGGCCCGTCGAAAAAAGATATCCGTCTCCTCCAACCTGTTGAAAAATGAGATGGTGTCTAAGATCGGGCGCGAACTGCGCAAGCAGGAAAAACAGAAGGCTGCAGGAGGAAAGGGACCGGCCGGAAAAACCTCAGCAAAAAGAAGACCGGTTCCAGAAAAACCGCCACCAAAAAACCGCCACCAAAAAGGCGGCCGCCGTAAAACCGGCTGCGAAAAAAGCAGGTGGCTCGCGTTATCCCGGCGCCACAAAAGCTAAAAAGAAGGCGGCAAGCTCCAAGTCGTCCGGGGCTCGGGCCACCGCGAAGAAGGCCGCAACGGGGAAGCCCAAAGCCGGCACGAAGGTCAAAGCCAAAAAGCAAACCGCTGCCAAACCTACCGTCAATAAGAAAAAACCGCGACAACAACCAGTAAGGCCAAGGCGCGGGCCAAAGTCCAAACGAAGCCGACCGCCAAAGGGGTGAAAGCAAAAGCCAAAAAGCCCGCGGTCAAAACCCCGGCACGCAGAACACCGACCCCCGGTAAGGCCAAAAAGCGACCGGCTTCTTCCGTACGTATTCGGCCGCCGCGCGAGGTGGACGAGGAGTTGACGGCGAAATTCGTTCTCGGTTCCGCCACCATGCAGGACGAGTCCGGGCAGGAAGCGCGCATGGACCTCCCCGCGGGATACGGCGATCACCGGCTGGTGATGATGGTGCGCGACCCCTACTGGGTTTACTGTTACTGGGAGCTGCAACCGCAATACATCGAAGAGGCGCTTTCGCGGCTGGGCCGCCAGGCGCACGAGGTGCGCTGGGTCATCCGCATCCACTCGCAGGGCGGGCAGGCCGGGACCGATCATTTCGATACGGAAATCGACACCCGCGCGCGCAGCTGGTACATCCACCTCGCTCCGCCGGGCGCGACGTTCACCGCCGAGATCGGGATCCGTGACAGCGACGGACGTTACGCCGCCGTGGCGCGGTCCAACAGCGTGACCCTGCCCATGGACCGTCCGTCGAGCAACATGGACGAACAGTGGATGTTGAGCGACGAGGAACTGCACCATCACTACGCGGGCATGGATTTCCCTCACGCCGAAGGCATGAAGCCCACGGGCAAAGGTTCCGTGTTTGATGAGGGGCAGTCCGGCCGACCCGTTCAGCCGGGGGGAGCCAGCGAGTACCGGCCGCCGTCTTCTTCCAACAAATAATTTTTCGCCAAAGGACCGCCCATGGCCAAAGGATACCTCGCGCTTGTTTTGCACGCCCACCTGCCGTTCGTCCGTCACCCGGAATACGACGAGTTTCTGGAAGAAGACTGGCTGTACCAGGCCATCACGGAAACCTACATTCCGCTCATCCGCATGTTCCGCGGGCTGGTGCACGACAAGGTGCCGTTCCACCTCACCATGTCGCTCACGCCGACGTTGATCTCCATGCTGAGCGATCCGCTCCTGCAAACCCGTTACGTACGCTACCTCGACCGCACGCTGGAGTTGGCGAATAAAGAATTGGACCGCACGCGCCACGAACCGGATTTCTACACCGTTGCCCTCATGTACAAGGAACGGCTGGAGGAGACGCGCGACCTGTTCTGCGACCAGTACCTGGAAAACCTGGTCAACGCGTTCGTCGAATTCCAGGACCGGGGCCACCTGGAACTCATCACCTGCGGCGCGACCCACGGTTATTTTCCGCTCATGAACGGCAACATGAACGCCATCCGGGCGCAGGTCCGCACCGCCGTGCGCACGCACGAGGTGTACCTCGGACGCAAGCCGCCGGGCATCTGGTTACCGGAATGCGCCTACACGCCGGGGGTCGAAGAGATTCTGAAGTCCGAGGGCATCGGCTATTTCTTCGTGGACACGCACGGCATCCTGTACGCCGACCCGAAACCGAAGTACGGCGTCTATGCGCCGGTGTTCTGCCCCAACGGCGTCGCCGCCTTCGCCCGCGATGTGGAATCGTCGAAACAGGTGTGGAGTTCGAAGGAGGGGTACCCCGGCGATTTTGATTACCGCGACTTCTACCGCGACGTGGGGTTCGATCTCGACTACGACTACATCAAGCCGTACATCGCCTCCACCGGCGACCGCAAAATGACGGGCATCAAGTATTACCGCATCACCGGCAAGACCGACCACAAAGAGCCGTACCATCCGTTCCGCGCCATGGACAAGGCGGCGGAGCACGCGGGCAACTTCATGTTCAACCGCGAGCGGCAGGTGGAGCACCTGAACGGACTCATGGGCCAGCCGCCGATCGTCGTCGCGCCGTACGATGCGGAGTTGTTCGGTCACTGGTGGTTCGAAGGGCCGGACTTTTTAAACTACCTCATCCGCAAGGTCGTTCACGACAGCGAGATTGTCGAACTCACTACGCCGGGCCGGCACCTCGGTCAGTTTCCCAAAAACCAGGTGGTGCAACCGTGCATGTCGAGCTGGGGCTACAAGGGCTACCACGAACACTGGATGAGCGGCGAGAACGACTGGATTTACCGCCACCTGCACAAGGCCGCCGAGCGCATGGTGGAACTGGCGGAGAAACACCCGAACGCCCACGGCACCATGGAGCGCGCGCTCAACCAGGCGGCGCGGGAGTTGCTGCTGGCGCAGTCGAGCGACTGGGCGTTCATCATGTTCGCCGGAACGATGGTCGAGTACGCGGTGAAACGCACCAAGGATCACCTCGTGCGCTTCAACAGGCTGTACGAAGACATCAACCGCCACCACATCGACGCCGCATGGCTGGAGGACCTGGAACTCCGCGACAACGCCTTCCCCTTCGTCGACTACCGCGCGTACCTCTAGCCCGGCCCCGCCGGGAGGGAAACTATTCCCCTCCCCTTTTCAAGGAGAGGGTTGGGGAGGGGTTTTCTCGATTGTTCAATCCGTAATAGTCCATCAACCTATTGATCTCCTCTTGCTGTTTTTCTTTTGGAGAGCCAAGGAAATGAAAAGTTACAAAATTTAAAATGACCTTTTTAATATGGTTGTCTGAAATCCCTAATTGTTTTCTAAAAGCATTATCGTAGAGGGCATTTTCCCAACCGATTCCCTGCTGAATTTGTTCCTTACTTAGCCCTTTTGCATTCCTAAAATCTGCCAATAGTAACGTAGCTTTATTGAGACTAGTCCACCCAATCCCAAACTTTTGTGTTTCTTCATAAAAACCATTTGGAAATTTTTTTATATCAGGTGACTTTTTTAGACTGGATGGAAAGTTAAGTTTCTGATTGGTGGAGGGTTTTGAGCCAAACATAGCTCCATTGAGATTAGCCCCCCAAAAAACCGCGCCTTTTAAATTAGCTTGAGAAAAGTCGGACTTGTAAAGATTTGCAGAAGAAAAATTTGCCCACATTAGATTGGTGTTCGAAAAGTTTGCCTCACGAAGGTCGGTTTCAATGAAATCTGCTCCTTGAAAATCAGAATTAGAAAGGTTCGCATATTGAAGGTTTGCCTCGTGGAATTCACCATTTGGGAAATATGATTCAAATGCATATGTTGATCGTAAATTTCTTTCTTTTAGGTCGAGCCCTTTTATGTCCTTCAAAAAGTTTATTTTTGTTCTTTATTATAGGAATTCCAGTTGCTTGGTTTCTCTGGGGATTCTTGTTTGTTTAAATTTAGCGTTAAAAAATTTCGATACCCGGGAATATGCGTTGCATTGCCCCAAATTGCCAGCCCAGTGCAGACAACAACAAAAAATAAAATAGGTATGAATGCTATCAGAAATTTAAAATTTGAAAGCCAATTCAAAGGCAAAAACCTTGGTAGAGGCTCGAAGGACATAACCTTTTTCATTGAGAAATATAAGTACCTTGAGCCAAGAATAGCTACCAAGATTAGTAAGATATGGTAACCAGAGAGATATGGGTCGTGGTTACTTAAATAGCGGACCCAAAAAAGGAGAAGGATGAGGGGAGCAAAGCACCATCCAATTAGTATTAAAAATCCATTGCGAATTTTAAAAAATAAAGGATTCTCATCATACTTGGATTTTAGTTTTTCAAAAAAGTTTCAAGGTAAACGGTTAGCATCCATGGGTATACCTTTTCTCCAAATGGCATGCCGTCTTCAAAAATTGCTGGTACTTGCGAAGATAAGCGAAAAATATGCAGGAGGTATATAAACAAATAAAAAATAAACCAAAAATTAATGTGGGAGCCAAAAAGTAAAATAAGTCTACGGAAATCGAGCTTGGAATAAGAGGTAGTTTAAAGTTGGAAGACTCGATTAATAGGTCAAAATCTTTTGTGGATAGAACTGCCAAGCCGGAGTAGGCGATCACCGTTAGAAGTGTAATGAAGATTGTTCGAGCATTTTTTGAAGCCTCTTCCAGTGTTTTGAGCCGATCATCAAAATAATCAGCTCTTGGAAAGAGGGCGTTGGTAATATCAGCGCCACCAAAGTGAGTGCCAGCGGTGTTTGTATTTTCCAGTTTTACCCTAACCATTGTTGAGTTTTGAAAGTTTGCGTTGGTTAAGTCGGAACTGGAAAGGGTGGCGTTGTTGAGGTTTGAGTTTTTAAAATTTGCATTTTCAAATTTTGCTTTGCCAGGGGAAGATAAATTCTCGATAGTTCTTGTGAGAATCGCATTGGTTAATACTGCATTAGTTAAGTCCGCATCATCAAATTGACAATCTTCCAAATAAGAATTTGTGAAGTTAGAATGTTTAAGGTTTGCTCGAAAAAAAAGAGCGTTTGGAATAGTTTCCCCGCTAAAATCTGCGTTGGTTAAAATAGCATCATGAAATTGGGCTTGAAATAAATCTGTGTTTTGGAACTTAGTGTTAGTGAAATTGGAATTATGAAGGAGAGCCTCGCTTAAGTTTGTTTCCTTTAAAGTTGAGCCTTCGAAATTGCAATTTTTCAGGTTGGCTTTTTGGAGATTTTTATCTTTGAGGTCGATATCCCTTAAATCATGATAACTAAAGTCGGGTTTTAAAACATTATTTGCACTTTCAAGTTGTGTGTCTTTAATTTGCTTACTCGCTTCAAGCCAGTTATGGTGTTTTTCATACAGGCGATCAAACTCTTCCTGTGTGATGCTCTTGTATTCTTGCTCTGATTGAGCAAAATCGGTGGTTTGATCTTCTGGAGTTTCATCGTTCATAAAAAACCATCCTCAGGTATGCCGATAGAGGGATTATATCGAAATTTGGCCTGAATGGCACATTCGTAGGTGAAAGGCGGTAAGGTTATTGGAGCACCCTCACCCTAGCCCTCTCCCATCCAGGGAGAGGGGGTATTAAAGGTTCCTTCTCCCCTTGGTGGGAGAAGGTCAGGATGAGGGGGATTCATGGCTCTTCCTTTTTCCCTCTCATAGTAAAGCAGAGGAAGAAAGTAGGGGCATTGGTAACCCCTCCTCAATCCGTCACCCTGTGGGTGCCTCTTGAAAAGAGGAGGAAGCGATTTGTGGTCCCATCTACCACCAAGTGTCACCCGGCCCCACCGGCCATCGTTCGCCCTCCATGCACTACCCATCTGCCGCCGGGTGCAGTCCGGTTAATTTCCATTGAACCCGCCATCATAAATGGTCCAGGCGCCGACGAGGATGAAGCCGATGCCGGCGACGACTTTCAGCGTGGCCGGGTGGATTAGTTTCGGCAGTTGCGAGCCGACGATGACGCCGATCAGGCACGCCAGCACCAGCGCCAGCGACGCGGTGAGGAACACGCCGACGCGGTCCAGCTTGTCGTCGGTGGCGAACAGCAGCGTCGCCAGCTGGGTCTTGTCGCCCAATTCGGCCAAAAAAACAGTGGTGAACACGATCCATAATCCTTTCATGCGCGTACCCTCTCCTCTCTCGATGATGTGATGGCAATGGGGTCCCCTGCGGCGTCTCGGGCATTATCCGGAAAAATCCTGTAGAATTGTATGATTTCAAAGCCTTTGGGCGTGGATTTCATCCTAATTCCAAGCTATAATTTTCTATCGAAAACCCCGAATAACGCGTAAGTTAATGAAATATTTAATAGTTCTCGCCAATGGGCTGAGCGATCACCCCATTGCCGAACGTGACAATAAAACGCCGCTGACCCTGGCGGACATGCCGAATCTCGACCGCATCGCCGCCGAAGGCCGCACGGGCTCCGTGCGCACGGTGCCGGAGGGCCTGCCTGCCGGTGGCGAGGTGACGGCACTGTCGCTCCTCGGTTACGATCCGCAGAAACACGGCGCCGGGGCGGGCCATTACGTGGCGCAGGCTTTGGGCGTGGAGGTGAAGGCCAACGAGGTGCCGTTGTGCTGTGACTTCATCATCCTGCAGACCAGCCACAACGACATGATCGTGAAGGATTTCACCGCCGGGCAACTGGCCGATGCCGACGCGCGCACGTTGATCGAGGCGTTGCAGCAGCAGGTGATGGCGGACACAGCAGTGACGTTCCATGCCGGGCGCGGGTACCACAACCTGATGGTGATGGAGAGCGATCCGTTGCCGAACCGGCTCATGCCGCCGAACGGGTTGATCGGCGAGGGCATCCGCCAGCATATCCCGCAGGACGCGCCTTACCGCGATCTGGTTAACATCATGAACCAGGCGCAGATCATCCTGCACAACCATCCGTTCAACAGAAAGCGCATGGCGGATGGCACGGATGCTGTCAACAGTGTGTGGTTTTGGGGCAATACCAACGGCCGCGGCAAAGAAACCATGCCTGCGTTTTTCAGCCGGTTTGAAAAGAAGGGGGCGGTGATCACCGCCTCTCTCCTTCTGCAGGGTGTGGCGCGGCAGGTGGGAATGACGGTGGTCGAGGTTGAGGGCGCAACGGGTTTCGCCGATACCAACTATAAAGGAAAAGTCGAAGCGGCCATCACTGCGCTTGAATCGCACGATGTGGTGTACCTTCACATGACCGGGGCGGAGATCGTGTCCCTGCAGGGCAACATCGACGACAAGATCGCCGCCATGGAGGACATGGATCAGCAGGTGCTGGGACCGGTCCTCGATTACCTGGAGACGCACAAGGACGTCACCCTGCTGGTCACGGAAAACCACATGAGCAGTGTGGACCGCATGCGTTACGACGAAGCGCCGGTTCCCTTTGCCGTGTATTCCTCCGGCAAGGGCGGGGATTCCATTCAACGGTTTGACGAAGACCTCGTGCAGAACGGCTCCGAGCATTTCAAAGATGGCCCGGCGTTGATCGAGGCCCTGTTGAAAGGAGCCCTGTGAGCCGTCCATTGATCGTACAGAAATACGGCGGCACCTCGGTGGGGTCGCTGGACCGGATACGCGGTGTGGCGCGCCGGGTGAAAGCCGCATGGGAAGCGGGGCAGAACATCCTCGTCGTGGTTTCGGCCATGGCCGGGGAGACCGACAAGCTGCTCGGCATGGCGCATGAATTATCGGAACGCCCGGAGAGGCGGGAGATCGATCTCCTGCTGTCGTCCGGCGAGCGGGTGTCGAGCGCATTGCTTTCGATCGCGCTCCACAACATCGGTTGCCCGGCGGTGGCGCTCACGGGCCGGCAGATGGGCCTGCTCACCGACAACTCGCACACCCGGGCGCGGATCAAGCAGATTTCGGCGGACCGCGCGCAGGAGGTGCTGGCGCGCAATCACGTGGTGGTGTGCGCCGGGTTCCAGGGCATCAACGAACTGGGCGACGTCACCACCCTCGGAAGGGGCGGATCGGATACCTCGGCGGTGGCGCTGGCGGTGGCGGTGAAGGCCGACCGGTGCGAGATTTATACCGACGTCAAAGGCGTTTATACGGCCGACCCGCGGGTCGTGCCCAACGCGCGCAAACTGCATGTGGTATCCTTTGATGAAATGCTGGAGATGGCCAGCCTCGGCGCGAAGGTCCTGCAACTGCGCTGTGTCGAGTTCGCCAAGAATTTCAACATTCCCCTGGTCGTGAGGTCCACCTTCGACGAGGAGGATGAAGGCACGTATATCTGCAAGGAGAGTCCGGATATGGAAGATCCCGTCGTCTCGGGTGTCATGTATGACAAGGATCAATCGAAGATCACGGTGAAAGGGGTTCCGGACCAGCCGGGCGTCGCGGCGAAACTGTTCAGCGCGCTGGCGGCGGAGTCGCTTTCCGTGGACATGATCATCCAGAACGTCAGCGCCGAAGGGCACACGGACATTTCGTTCACCCTGCCCACCGCGCATCTCAAGGAAGCCGAGCCCATTGTCCAGCAGGTGGCCGACGCCATTCACGCCAAAAGTGTGGAATCGGATTCGCTTATTTCGAAAATCTCCGTCGTCGGTGCGGGCATGCGCAGCCATTTCGGCGTGGCGGCACGCATCTTCCAGGCATTGTCCGACGAGGGCATCAACGTCATCATGATCAGCACGTCGGAGATTCGTGTCTCCTGCGTCATTGAAAGAAAATACACGGAACTGGCGGTGCGTGCCCTGCACGACGCCTTTGATCTGGAACACGAACCCGAACGCGTCACCGAGCCGGAACCTGCTTCCTCCGTCGAACCCGGTGAACCGGAATAACCGGCCATGCCCGTAATCAAAATCTACGACACCACATTGCGCGACGGCTCCCAGGCGGAAGACATCACCTTCACCGTCGAAGACAAAATCCGCATCGCCCACAAGCTCGACGAAAACGGTTTCAATTACATTGAAGGCGGGTGGCCGGGGTCCAATCCCAAAGACGTGGATTTCTTCGAAAAGGTGAAGCACCTCAAGTTCGAGCAGGCCCAAATCGTCGCTTTCGGCAGCACGCGGTCGCCACGCAAGCGGGCGGATCAGGACCCGAACCTGAACCAGTTGCTGAAAGCGGGTACGGAAGTGATCACCATCTTCGGCAAAAGCTGGGACATGCACGTCCAGCAGGCGTTGGAAACCGACCTCGATGAAAACCTGCGCATGGTTGCGGAAAGCATCCAGTACCTCAAAAAGAATACCGAGGAAGTGATGTTCGACGCGGAACATTTTTTCGACGGCTACAAGCACAACCCCGAATATGCGCTCAAGGTGTTGAAAGCGGCGGAGAACGCCGGAGCCGACTGGATCGTGCTTTGCGACACCAACGGGGGTTCCATGCCATGGGAAGTGCACTCGATTTTTGAAACCGTGGCGGGAGAGTTGAAGGTCAAGCTCGGCATCCACACGCACAACGACTCGGAGCTGGGGGTTGCCAACGCACTGGCCGCGGTGAAGGCGGGCGCACGTCAGGTGCAGGGCACAGTCAATGGTATCGGCGAGCGGTGTGGCAACTGCAACCTCATCTCCGTGGTTCCCAATCTGAAATTGAAGATGGGGATGGATTGTCTCGATGCCAAACAGATGAAGAAGCTGAAGGAACTGTCGGCGTTTGTGGATGAACTGGCCAACCGCTCTCACTGGAACCATCAGCCCTACGTGGGCAAGAGCGCCTTCGCTCACAAGGGGGGCGTGCACGTCTCCGCGATCCGCAAAAACAGGGAAACGTACGAGCACATCGAACCCGAACTGGTGGGAAACCAGACACGGATTCTGGTTTCAGATCTTTCCGGCAAGAGCAATATCGTTTACAAGGCGCAGGAGTTCGGACTGGATATCGATTCCGCGGATCCGAAGGTGCAGGAACTTCTTGAAGAACTCAAGCGGGCCGAGCGGCTTGGCTTTCAATATGAAGGCGCGGAAGGATCGTTCGAGCTCATCATGCGCGAGGCGTTGGGCCAGCGCGAGGAACATTTTGAGTTCGTCGGTTTCCGTGTGATCGTCGAAAAACGCAAAGAGGACGAGGCGCCCATCGCCGAAGCGACGGTCAAGGTGATGGTCAACGGGGTGCAGGAAGTCACCGCGGCGGAAGGCGACGGTCCGGTGAACGCGCTGGACAAGGCGTTGCGAAAAGCGCTCACGCGTTTCTACCCGGAACTGGAGGAGATGAGCCTGTACGACTACAAGGTGCGCATCCTCGATGAAAGCAAGGGGACGAGCGCGAAAATCCGGGTGCTTCTGGAGTCCGGAGACCAGAATGCGAAGTGGGGCACCGTCGGTGTGTCCGAAGACATCATTGAAGCCAGCTGGCAGGCCCTGATCGATGCCATCATCTACAAGCTGGGCGTGGCCCCCCGCCACGCCAAGGAGAAAGCCGAGTCCAAACCCCAGCCCAAGCTGGAGCGCCGGGGCTCCCGGTTTCACCTGAAAATTTGACCGGCGTCACAGCGCCGTGCGTAAAACGTGTCCACGTTGTTGGTGTAAAACGTGCGGACGCTTTGGGTGGTTTCCTCGTAGTTTGCCATCAACTCTTCCGCCGCTCCCCCGTTTTCCCCTTTGTATCCAAGAATGCGCGCCAGCGTTTGCAGGACCGCCGGATCTTTCGGGAGGTGGTTGCTGAACTGCGGGTTGATGAGCCGGAGGCTGCACTCAACGTTGCGCAGGAATTCATAATGTTTCTGCAAGGCCTCCGCCTGTTCGTATTGCAGGATGCCGTAGGCTGAAAGGGTGTTGATGACTTCCAGCGTGTTGGTGGCGCGCAGTTTGGGGTTGCGCCGTCCGTGCATGAGTTGGAGAATCTGGACGGTGAACTCGATGTCCGCCAGTCCGCCGTGACCGAGCTTCACGTTTTTGCCTTTTTTGCTTTCCTCAGCCAGTTCTTTTTCCATGCGTTCCCGCAGACGCGCAATTTCGATCAACGACCCGTACTCCAGTTTGGACCGGTAGGTGAACTTGTGCGTGATGTCGAGAAACCGGTCCCCCAGTTCCCTGTCCCCCGCAATGAAACGTGCGCGCGTCATCGCCTGTTGTTCCCATATCCGGCCTCGCGATTCGAAGTAGTCCTTATAGCCTTTGAGCGACAGCACCAGCGCTCCGCGGCTTCCTTCCGGACGCAGGTCGGTATCGATCTTGTAGGCCGGGCCCACGGCGGAACTCTCCGACGACAATTGAATAATCCCCTGCGCGAGTTGAGAATAAAGCGTCATGGCGGTGAGGTCGCTTTCCGGATCTTCTTCTTTATTTTCGTAGACAAAAACAATGTCGAGGTCGGAGCCGAAATTCAATTCGCGTCCACCCAGTTTGCCCAAACCAATGATGGCGAATCCTTCGCGCGGGACCGAAGAGGGCCCTTCCTGAATGCGGTTCCATGCCAACTCCAGGACCGATCGCAGGTACAGGTCCGCCAGGTTGGACAGGTCCAGCAGGGTGCCGGGCAAGTCCGCTTCATGAATGAGGTAACGGATGCCGATACGCAACTCCTCCGCCTGCTTGAACCAGCGCAGGGAAAGGTTGCGCTGTTCCGGCGTTTCACAGGTGGACAGGAAATCGTCCAGCCCGCGTTTCATTTTTTCCGGGGTTTTGAACCGGTACAGCGATTCCACGTTGGAAAGAACGTCAATGAAATTGGGTTGCTTGATCAGGAACGTGGAAAGCGTTTCACTGGAGCCGAAAAGGATCAGCAGGAGTTCCAGGAACTTTTCGTTGTCATGGAACAGGTCCAGGTACGTTTCGCGAGCCTTGCTGGCCTCGACAAACTTCAACAGGTTTTCCACGGCGAAGTTGGCGTTGGGTACCTTGCGGCACAAATTCAAAATTTGGGGAAGTACCTTGTAGAAGATTTGAATGCCCCGTTCCGTTGCGGGTTTGGAGGAAGGCCCGTCGCGCAGGGAACACAGAAACTGAAATGCCCGCTTGGAATCGTTGAATGGATACGAAGAGAGATACTCTTCGGAAAAGCGGCTCTCGATGTCCTGCCTGGCATCCCATTTCTGCGATGTGTCGTGTGCGGCCTTCTGATCCTTGTCCTCCGCAAACAACTGGTCGAACATGGCGCCGACAAAACTGGTATGGCGTTCGAATTCCTTTTGCAGGTTGTCCGCAAGGCTTGAAATGTTTTCGGCCTGGTACCCCATCTTGCGTGCCAGCACCGCCTGGCTTCGTGTTTCCCTGGGGATGCTGTAGGTTTGCAGGCCAAAGGTCAACTGCACCCGGTTCTCGAGATTGCGGAGAAAAATATAGGCGTCGAAAAGTTTGTTGTATTCGTCGGTGCTGACAAATTCCCGTTCCTTGAGTTTGGACAGCGTGGAGAGGGTGCTCGTGTCGCGCAGACTGGAGTCGCGTCCTCCAAACAGCAGTTGGTAAGACTGGATGATGAATTCGATTTCCCGGATACCTCCGAAGCCGAGTTTGATGTTGCCCTTTTCCTGCTTTTTCTGCTTGAGGTTGGCGTCGACCTTGCGCTTCAGCGCTTTGACTTCCTCGATGGCGTTGAAGTCCAGAGTTTTCCGGTAAACGAAGGGGCGGATCATGGAAAAGAACTGTTGCCCGAGTTTTTCACTGCCTGCGGAAACCCGCGCCTTGATGAGCGCCTGCCGTTCCCAGGTGCGCCCCACCGATTCGTAATACGTTTCACAGAAAGACAGAGAGTGTGCGATCTCTCCATTCTGTCCTTCCGGCCTCAGGTTGAGGTCCACCCGGAACACGTTTCCGTCGCTTGTGATTTCGTTGATGAGACGGGTGATGCGTTGTCCCAGCTTGGTATGGAATTCATAACAGGTGATTGTTCCGGAAGTGGGGCTGACCAGGCTGTGCGCCTTTGTTTCGCCTTCAGCGCTGGTGTAAATGTAGATGAGGTCGATGTCTGAGCTGTAGTTCAATTCGCGTCCACCCAGCTTGCCCATGGCAAGAATGGTGAACTCCGATTCCTTTTCCCTGCCGTCGTGGTCGCGGAACATGGGCGAACCGTGTTTGTTTACCAGTTCCCTTTGGGCATATTCATAGGCGACCTGCAGGCAGACGTCGGCCAGGTTCGACAGGTCTTCCAAAGTCTCCAGCGTGTCGGCTCGACCCATGAGGTCCCGCAAGCCAATGCGTATGTATTCCCGCTTTTTGAATTTGCGGAGCAGGGAGGTCGTGGTGACGCCGGACGCAGCCCGGTCCATCATCGTGTAATAATCCCGGTACAACTGGTCTTTGGTGCGGGAAGTATTCAGCGTTTCCGGGTCCACCAGCCAGTCGAAAAATTCCGGATGGCGCAGCAACGAATCCGTGAGGACCTGACTTCCGGAAAAAAGGATCATGAGCGCATTGAGAAAATCCGGCGTGCGCGTGAGGAACGAATACAAGTGCTCCTTGTCAGGCAACTTCGAGGAAAGCCTCTCGAAGTTGTTGAGTGCGAGATCCGGATCGTAGCATTGTTCCAGGCATTCGAGCAGGCTTGGGAAAAATGCGGGATAAAGCTCGTGAAAATTGGCCTGCTCCTTGAGCATCATCAAATTATGCCAGGCTTTTTTGGGGTCGTCGAAACCGACCCCCGAAAGCGGTTGGGTCCACGAGTCCGACCAGGTTTCGCCTTCCAGTACAAGCGAGCTCAAATGGGTGACAACATTCATGACGGCATTTGGGAAAGAAAGAATATGTTCATTACTCTACCATATATAAAAACCCCTCCGGAATTATCCGGAGGGGTTTTGCAATGGCAACCTGCAATGGTAGAAGCTTTGCCTCTTTTCCGACCGGATTACGCGTCGTAGTAAAGGTAGAACTCGTACGGGTGCGGGCGCAGGCGGATGGGAGCGACCTCGTTTTCCCGCTTGTAGGAGATCCACCGGTCGATGATGTCCTGCGTGAAGACGTCGCCTTTGAGCAGGAATTCATGATCTTCCTCCAGACATTCCAACGCTTCTTCGAGAGACGTCGGCAGGCTGGGGATGTTCGCCAGGTCTTCCGGGCCGAGGGCGTAGATGTCCTTGTCCAGCGGTTCGCCCGGATCGATTTTGTTTTCGATGCCGTCGAGGCCGGCCATCAGCATCGCCGAGAACGCCAGATAGCCGTTGGCGGTCGGGTCCGGGAAGCGGCACTCCATGCGCTTGGCCTTCGGGCTCGGCGAATACATCGGGATGCGGATGGATGCGCTGCGGTTCCGGCTGGAATACGCCAGGTTGACCGGTGCTTCGAAGCCCGGTACCAGCCGTTTGTAGGAATTGTTGGTCGGTGCAACGAATGCGGCCAAGGCGCGTGCATGCTTCAGCACGCCGCCGATGTAGTGCATGCCCATCTCGCTCATGCCCGCGTAGCTGTTGCCCGCGAACAGAGGTTTGCCGTCCTTCCAGATGCTCTGGTGCACGTGCATGCCGGAGCCATTGTCTCCATAAATCGGTTTCGGCATGAACGTCGCGGTTTTGTTGTGGCGGCGGGCGACGTTCTTCACGATGTATTTGAACCACATCAGGTTGTCCGCGCATTTCACCATATCGGCGAAGCGCATGTCGATTTCACACTGGCCGCCGGAGGCCACTTCGTGGTGGTGACACTCCATGGCGATGCCGACCTTCTCCATGATGAGGAGCATCTCGGTGCGGATGTCCTGCAGGCTGTCGCTCGGCCCGACGGGGAAATATCCTTCCTTGTGGCGCGGTTTGTAACCCAGGTTGGGACCTTCATCGCGGCCGGTGTTCCAGTTGCCCTCGCGCGAGTCCACGTAATAGGCGGAGCGGTTGATGTCCACTTCGTACCGCACGTCGTCGAAGATGAAAAACTCCGGCTCCGGTCCGAAGAACGCTGTGTCGCCGATGCCCGTCGATTTCAGGTACGCTTCCGCTTTCTGCGCGATGTTGCGCGGGTCGCGCGTGTATTTTTCCTTGGTGATGGGATCGACGATGTTGCAGATCATGCTGATGGTCGGGACCTGCATGAAGGGATCCATCACCGCCGAAGAGCTGTCCGGCATGACCAGCATGTCACTGGCGTTGATGGCCTGCCAGCCGCGGATGCTGGATCCGTCGAAACCCAGCCCCTCTTCAAACAAATGCTCTTCCAATTCGCTCATGGGAACACTGAAGTGCTGCCACGTGCCAAGAAGGTCCATGAACTTCAGGTCCACCATCTCGGCGTTTTTGTTTTTTGCAAAATCAATTACCTCTTTGGGGGTCATTATGCTCTCCTCAAGCTTGGGTATGGATAAAACAATTCAGAACAGGTGCACGCTCGTGGAAACCCGGCGACATCGCGGGGAGGACCGGCAATGGGTCAGATAGCTTCTTCGCCTCGTTCCCCTGTGCGAATTCGAATGGTGTCTACCAGGTCGGTGACGAAAATTTTACCGTCGCCGATCCGGCCCGTCTGGGCGCTTTTCATGATAGCGTCGACAACGTCGTCCAACTGGTTGTCGGGAATGATGATTTCCAGTTTGATCTTGGGAAGGAAATCCACGACGTATTCCGCGCCGCGATAGAGCTCAGTATGCCCCTTCTGCCGGCCGAACCCTTTCACCTCGCTGACGGTAATGCCTTTGATGCCGATCTCGTTGAGCTTTTCCTTGACCTCGTCGAGTTTGAACGGCTTGATCACTGCCTCCACTTTTTTCATAAACATATCCTCGCGTCGAAAGGAACGCTCCGCGGTTTTTCGCCCGAAGGCCAAAACCAGAGGATCGTTCGGATCTGTTGGGGTCAAGCTGGTTTGGATGGGTCGATGGATTCGAACCTTAAACCAAAATCACCAACCGAGCTAGCAAATTTTGGTAAACCGCCGTCCTCCCGGACCATAGATGGTTCCCTTAACATCCAATTTTCGTGCCAACTTCCCAATTTTGGGTGTAAAACTTAAAGTCTGTTACTCGTTACAGAACAAAGAGTTGTGGTGCCAAAGCCGGAAGCATCCGGTGGCGGGTCCTGTGATTCGCCACAAGGTTGCCTTTTAATGCGTCAAACTCAAAAATGGTGATGGAAATTCGGGCAATCAGCGGAAGCTCACTTCCTGCGCCAGCCGCTTCAGTTCGGCTTCCAGTTCACCCCGGTGGGTTTCCAGGAGGGCGTTGTCCGCTTTCCGGGGGAGGTCCCGGAACGGGCTGTAGGCGATGCGGCACCGGCTGAAGGGCAGGGGCAACATGAACCGGTCCCAGCTTTTGAACTGGATTTTCCAGCGGGCATCCCATGAACAGGCGGAATAGGGTGTACCGGTCAGACGACTCAGATATAGGGTGCCCATCTGCGCAACGTGCCGGGGGCCGCGCGATCCGTCGGCCATGATGCCGACGGTCAAATTTTTTTTGAGGGCCCGGATCAGGGTGCGGGTGCTGGCGGTGGGTTGCTTGTACGACGAGCCGCGCACCACGTGATAGCCCATCCATTTGCACATGCGCGCCGCCAGGTCGCCGTCGGTACTGGGGCTGATGAGGATGGTCAGTTCCTTCCAACCGCGGAAATGATAAAAGAACATACCCAGGTGCTGGTGCCAGCAGGTCAAAACGTGCGGGCGGCCCTGCCGGAATACTTCCCGCTCGATCTCCGGATTCATAATTTCGATGCGCAGGGTTTTGAACCACAGGTGCACTAGGAAGAAAATGAGGGGAGGCAGGATTTGGTTAAAGAGAAACTTTTTCATCGGCTGTGCTGGAGGGCAGGTTCAACGAGTCGAGAATGTTCTTCGCGATGCGGTCCACCACGCCCGGTTCGCCCAGCGAGCGGCGCACGTCTTTGAGGCGCTGACGGAACTCGGCGGCGCGTTTGGGATCGTTCAACACTTTGAGCGCTTCGTCGGCGATGGCTTCCGGGGTCACCTGTTCGTTCAAAAGTTCAGTGGCCACCTGTTCTTCGGCAACGATATTGACCAGCCCGAACAGGCGGATGTCAGTGAAAAAGCGCGCGATGAAATACGTCAGGGGATGCACTTTGTAAATGATGACCATGGGGCATTCGAGCAGTCCCGCCTCCAGGGTCGCGGAACCCGATGCCATGATGAGGAAATCGCTCCCCGCCATGACTTCGTAATTGCGCCCGGTGACCAGACGGATATCGAGCGGATTGTTGCCGAGGCGTTCCCGCAGGAGGTCGGTGTCGATGGAGTCCGCCACCGGCAGAAGAAACTGCACGTCACCGAGCTTGTCTTTCAGAATGCGCGCCGCGCCGAGGATGTCGTCGAGCAGGTAATTGATCTCGCTCATCCGGCTTCCGGGCATGAGGCCGACGGTGGTTTTGCTGGGATCGAGTCCGAATTCGCGGAACGCGTCTTCCTTCGACAGATGCGGTTTGGCGATGTCCACGAACGGATGCCCGAGGTATTCCACATCCACATCCACTTCGCGGTAGATGTCCTTTTCGAAGGGGAGAATGACGTACATCTTCTTGCCGGTCTGCGCGATGGTGTGGATGCGTCCCTTGCGCGAGGCCCAGACCTGTGGGCTTATGTAATAGTAAACGGGGCAATGGTATTTTTTGCACACGCGGGCAAGGCGCAGGTTGAAGAACGGGTAGTTGATGAGGATGGCGCCGGCGTACTGTCCTTTGGCGATTTCACGTGAAAGTTTGCGGAAGACGGAGATGTGATGCCACAGGTTGCTGAAAAACTCAAAAAGACCCATGCCGCCCATGCGCTGGATGTCGAACAGGGTGCGCACACCGGCGTTCTGCATGTGGTGGCCGCCGACACCTTCAAATTCTATTTTGGGATGGCGTTCCTGCATGGCGCGCACCAGGTTTCCGCCGTGTAGGTCGCCCGAGGCTTCCCCGGCCACGATCAGGATGCGTTGGCTCGATCCGTTCATGCCGCATCCAGAGTGGGTGTGGAATGGGAAGGCGGCACGGGGGGCTGTACCGAGACGATGGCGAGTCCTGCTGCGTCCGCCATGTCGACCACCTTTTCGCGTTCAATCACCATGACGCGGCCGGCTTCGATGGCCAGCGCGGCGGCGTTGCCTGCGATCAGGGTTTCGACGGTTTTGGGTCCGATGCCGGGGCTGTCGAACCGGTAGTCCTGGTCGGTGCGGCTGACCTTGATGGCGGTGCATTCTCCCTGGGACAATTCACACCCGCGGGCCAGTGTGCGGTCGGTGCCTTCCACCGCCTCGACAGCGATGACGGTACCGTCTTTCATCACAAGGGTCTGGCCGATTTCCTGGTCGGCCATGTACTTGGCGATGGCGAATCCCGCTTCAATGTCAGCCAGGGATTTCTTCGACGGTTTGGCGCGAGTCAGGACTCCGGCGGGAGGGTAAAGTTCCATCATGAAATCCATTTGATCGAGAACCGTGTAACCGCGTTTTTCAACTTCTTCAATGATGCGGGTCAGGATGTCCTTGTCCTGACTTGTGGTGAGCGACATCATGAACTTCAGGGAAAACATGTCAAACATCTGCGGGCGGAAAATCATTTCCTTTTCCACCTTGCCCAGGATGAGCACCTCGCGGACATGGGTGGCTTCCAGGGTGCTGAATATCTTTCCAGCCTTGACGGGGCTGATGCAGAAATTCTGTTCGACGTAGGGTTGAAGGGTTTCACCGATGGCTTCGGTGAACGACACGGAGATCAGTGGAATGCCGCGTTCCTTTGCCTTGCGGGCGAAGTACACCGGGATGTCTCCGGCTCCGGCGATCAAGCCGATGGGATGTTCCCTGTCGTGGTTCATGAGGGTTGGTTTCCTTCACCGGACCGCGACTCTTGAAAGGTTGATTTCGCGGGGGAAGCGTTGCGGGCAAGACCGTTCACTTCCCGTTTCTCTGCTTTTTGAACGCGCCCACAATGTCGAGTGCAATTTCCAGCGAGTACAATTCGTTGTCCACGGCCACGTTGCGCGGTGTGCCGTTCTGCACACAGTCCAGGAAGTGCTGGAGCTCCAGCTTGAGTGGGTTGTCCTTGTGCACGAAAATGCGTTCGATCAGCGATTCCTGCTTGTAACGCAGAGCGTCCTTGGTCAACTGGTGTTCGGAAGAAGTCTGGCGATGGACATAGATTTCCTGGTCGGTGTAATCGAGCAGGATGTAAGACTCTTTTTGTGTCACGGAAAGGGTGCGGATCTTATTCTGCGAGGCGCGGCTGGCGATGATGTTGGCCATGCACCCGTTTTCAAATTCCATCTGTACGTTCACCAGGTCATCCCGGTTGGTGAACACGGAAGTGCCCATGACGTTGATGCCGACCACTTTGGATTGCATGAGGTTGAGAAGGATGTCGATATCATGGATCATGATGTCCAGAACCACGCCGTCGTCCTTGATACGCTGGTTGAACGGGCCCATGCGTTTGCATTCCACAAAGATGGGTTCGTGCACCAGTTTGTGCAGTTCCTGCACGGCGCCGTTGAAGCGCTCGACGTGGCCGATGTGCAGGATGAGTTTGTTTTTCTCTGCGAGGTCAAACAACTCGCGGGCATGTTCGAGGTTGGTGGCGCAGGGTTTTTCCAGAAGGACGTGGACGCCCGCCTGCAGGAAGTCCTTGGTGACGGGATAGTGCAGGGCGGTGGGCACGGCCACCACGGCGACATCCACCTTGCCGAACATTTCCTTGTAATCGGAGACGGCAGTCAGGCCGTAACGGTTGCTGATCTCCCGGCACCGGTCCTCGTTGACGTCGGCGATATGTGTCAGTTTGATATCGCGCATTTCAGACAGGACGCCGACATGGTACTGCCCCATTTTTCCAATGCCGGCCACGCCGGCTCGCAGTGCTTCCATCAATCGATAAATCCTCGTTTGGAGTTCTTCATAAAATCAATAAGATATCGGATTTCGAGGTGCATTTCAATTTCCGCCTCAATCTTTTCAATGACCTGTGTCGTGTTCCACTCCGGACTGCGGATCAGTTTGATGGCGGTTTTGATGGCGGAACGCACATCCGGTTTCACCTCCCTGCGGCGCAGACCCACCGCGTTCAGGCCGACGAGCCTCGCGGGGTTTCCCGCCACCGTGGTGTAGGGCAGGACGTCCTGGTTGACGCCGGACATGCCGCCCACCATGGAGCCGGTGCCGACACGCACGTGCTGGTGGATCCCAACCTGCCCGGAAATGAAGGCGAAATCTTCCACCACGATATGCCCCGCCAATCCAGCGTAGTTGACTACAACCACGTTGTTGCCGACCTGGCAGTCGTGCGCCAGATGAGCGTAACCCATCAACATGCAATTGTTGCCGACACTGGTGGTGCCGTTTTCGTACCCGGAACGGTGAACGGTAACGTATTCGCGAATGGTGGTGTGATCGCCGATGCGGGCGAACGACACCATGTCGCTCTTGAAACCGGTGATCTGCGGCTCCCCGCCGATCTGCGCTCCCTGAAAAATGCGGCTGTGCTTACCGATGGTGCTGCCGGCCTCGATCAGCACATGCGGACCGATCTCGGTGCCCTCGCCGATGACCACGTTGGGCCCGATGATGCTGTAGTGTCCGATCGATACGCCGGGGCCGAGTTGGGCTTTGGGGTCGATGATGGCGGTATTCGCGATGCTCACTGTAGCGGTTCCATAAAGAAGGATTATGAACGAGGTCGACCGGCCGGCGGGATTGGGTTCGGGCTGACCGGGAACAAGACAAGGTACCGATAAATTTTAAACCCGGGTGGAAAACGTTTTCAATCTTTTCCCAGAACCGCCTGCAACTGTCCCTCACAGGCGAGGGCGTCACCCACCGTGGCCCTGCCCTGGAAGCGGAATAATTCGCCGCGCTGCTTGATCTTGGTCAGTTCCATGCGCAGGGTGTCGCCGGGAACCACGGGTTTGCGAAACTTGACACCATCGATCCCCGTAAACAGAACGGATGCGTGCCCTTCCTTGTTCAGGACGCGAAGTGCCAGGATACACGCGACCTGTGCCATGGCTTCGACGATCAACACACCGGGCATCACCGGGAACTCCGGGAAATGGCCGGGGAAAAACGGTTCGTTGTGCGTGACGTTCTTGATGCCGACAATGTGGCTGTCGTCATCACATTCAATCACCTTGTCCACCAGCAGAAAGGGGTAACGGTGGGGAATGATTTTCTTGATGTCATTGATGTCGAGCATGGTCTCCTCAGTTTGAAACGGGTGGGGCGGGGTCGCGACAGACGTCCGCGTGCCCTCGCACCTTATTTATTCATGCGGTTGTAGGTGTCGGTGGCGAGTTGGGTCAGGTCTGCCGAGTCATCGCTGTAAAACACCGTTTTCTGTTCCAGGATCATGGTCAGTTTCTTCTGCTTCCCGATCTTTTTGATGACGTCCAGCATTTTTTTCAGGATACGGTTGGTGATTTCCTGTTCCTTGCGGGCGAACTCGTCATTCCTGTCCTGAACGTATCGCTCCAGATCCTTTTTCTCCTGGATGAAGCGTTCCTCTTTTTTCTTTTTCAGGTTGGGGTCGAGGACAAAGCTCTGCTTGTTGATTTCTTCAAGCAGTTTCTGTACCCGTTTTTCCTTGAGGGCAATGCGCTTTTTTTCTTCCTCAAAGTCGGCTTTGAATTTGTTAAGCGCGTTTTTGAATTCCTTCGTTCGGGAAACGGCTTCCTGCATGTTGATGAAACCGATTTTGACGTCCGCCGCAAGGGCATGGGTGCCGGACAGGGGGAGTGATGCCCAGGCGAGTCCCAGCACCAGGACGCATTTCCATACGATTGCCAATCTGTCTCCAGACCTGTTCATGAAAACCTCTCTTGTGAAACGTCGTTAACGTTAAAATGCATTTCCCGCGGAGAAGTGGAATTCGGCGTTGCTGTCGCCCGGCACGGCATCGAGTTTTATGCCGTAAGCCAGGGATATGGGACCGAAGGGACTGAGAAACCGAACGCCACCACCGACACTTTGCCGCATGTCGAACGGATCCATGGTTCGCGATGTGGTCGAGACATCGAAGCCGGTTCCGTACACGTTGCCCCTGTCGTAAAAACCGAATATTCGAAACTCCCTGGTGATCGGGTACTGCAACTCGACGTTGATCAGCAGAGACTGATCGCCCCCCAGCGGATCGCCGTTGCGGTCCTTGGGACCGACCTGCCGGATTGTGAACCCGCGCAGGGAATTGGACCCACCCATGAAATAGTGTTCGAAAATCGGCAGGCCCTCACCGCCGTAATCCTCGGCGAACTGGACTTCACCGTGCAGGGCTAATACCAGTTGGCCGATCAGCGGGGTGTAGTAGGATCCTTCGTAGCTGGTCTTGTAGAAGTCCGCGCCGCCCAGAAAGCTGCCGGCGAATTCAAATCGTACCACATGCCTCGTGCCCTGTGTAGGGTTTAAAAAGTCATCCCGGGTGTCGCGGATGAAGGTGGGACCGATGCGGCTGGTGGTGCGTGTTCCGTTTCTCAGGAACACAGTCTGGTTCGCGGGTTCCACGTCCGAAACCTTCACTTTCTCAAAACGGTAGCCAATGCCCAGCCAGTCGGTTTCCGAAAGGTTTTTACCCAGGCGCAGGCCGCCACCCGTGGAACGGGAATCGAAGCTGAAGAAATTGGACCGGCGGTTGAACAGGTCGACCCCGAAAGAGATGTCGCTGTCGAACACCCGCGGATCCGTGAAGTTGAAATTGAAATTGGTGCGGCGTGCCGAAAGATCGGTTGACAGGTTCAGGCTGCGACCGGTGCCGAACAGGTTGTTCTGGGAGATGGAGGCGTTGAACACGACCTTTTCGACCGAACTGAACCCGGCGCCGAAGGTCACGGCTCCCGTGGGGCGTTCAGTGACGGTGGTGGTGAGGTCCACCAGTTCCGGGCTGTCGCCACGGTGGGTGTCGATCTTCACGTTTTCAAAAAAGCCGAGGTTGTTGATGCGCTGCTTGCTGCGTTTGAGTTTCTTGCTGTTGAACAGCTCGCCCTCTTTCAGGCGGAACTCGCGGCGGATGACGTTGTCTTGCGTCCGTGTGTTGCCGTAAACTTCCACTTTACCCACATAGACCTTGCGGCCGGGCGTGACTCCGATTTCGACATCGACGGTTTTGTTTTCGTCGTCCAGCCTGGTTCGGGGCAGGGCGTCGGCGTAGGCGTAGCCTTTTTCCGAATACAGTTCCGAAACGCGCAGCGCGTCCTCCCTCATTTTCGTGGCGTTGTAGATTTCACCCTTTTTCGACTCCACGACTTTCAGCAACTCCTCACGGGTGTACGTTTCGTCCCCTTCCACGGAGATGCCTCCCAGCCGGTACTGCTCTCCCTCCTGGATGCGGATGTCCACGTAGATTTCTTTTTCTTCCCGGTTGATCTCGATGGTGGGGTCTTCGATGCGGACTTTCAGATAACCGTGGTCATGGTAAAACGATTCCAGCCGCAATACGTCGATACGCAGGGTGTCTTTTTTATAAATTCCGGATTCGTCGAACCAGGACAGCCAGGTTTCGGATTTGGTTTCCATATGGTCTTCCAGGTCGTCGCCGTCGAACGCCTTGTTGCCGTGGAAACGGATCTCCTCGATTTTTACCTTCTCGCCTTCCTGGATTTGTATGACCACATCAACGAGACCGAACTCGTTCACCTTGTGCTGGATGTCGATTTTGGCAAGGAAATAAGCTTTCTCCTTATAGTGCTGAGTGAGTTTGGTGATGCTGTCCTGGATGAGGTGGTCGCGGAAGGTGGCTCCGCGCTTGAGAGCGATGAGCGGTCGCAGGTCCTCGGTTTTGATGTTGGAGTTGCCACGGAACGTGACGTCGCCGATGGAGGGAATCTCCTCGACGATGTAGATGACCTTCACACCGTCCCCCATCGGTTCGGTTTCCACGCGGATATCGGAAAACTGGCCGAGGCTGTAGATCTGTTCGATGTCGCGTCCGACGAGGGGCCGGGACAGCGGTTTGCCGACTTCGGTTTTAATGTAGTAAAGAATGGTGGAGGAATCCACGCGTTGGTTGCCCCGGATTTCCAGGCCGCTGACGGTAGGTGAGTCCTCGAACTGGGCGTGAAGGGGGGCGGCAAAAAGGGTGGTCAGCAGCAAGCAGAGATAAACGAGCGCAATCCGGCAAATCCGTGCCGGTGGACCTGACCGGGTGTGTTCAATTCGGCATCCGTCCAATGTCTTGCAGGAAGTGGGTTTTTCGGGCAAAAAAAAGTATTAAGCTTTACGGCATAAATAACCATAAAGCTTAATACTTTGTCTATCAAAAACAAGGGTTGGGAAATCCGGGTGCCGGGTAACGGCACCCAACACCGTTAAACGGTGTTGAGCGCCCCGGTTTTTTCGGTGAAGACGAGTTCGTCGTCTCCGAGAGTGATTTCCACCACGCCGCCCGATTTGAAGCGGCCTTTAAGCATTTCGTCGGACAGCACGTCTTCCAGGTATTTCTGGATGGCGCGCTTCAACGGCCGGGCGCCGAAGTTGCGGTCGTAGCCTTTTTCGGCCAGCCATTTCTTGGCGTCCTCGGTCATGTCGATGGTGAGTCCCTGCTGGATCAATTGTTCGTTCAACTGTCCAATCTGAATGTCGAGGATCTGCGTGACGTCCTCCAGGGTCAACGGCCGGAACACGATGACGTCGTTCAGGCGGTTGATGAATTCCGGGTTGAACGTTTTGCGCAGGTCCTGTTTCAGGTCCTTCTCCATCTTGTCGAAGCTCATGTCCACGTCATCCTTGTGGAACCCGAGAGATCCCTTGTCCAGCATCTTGGAGCTGATATTGGAGGTGAGGATGATCACGGTGTTCTTGAAATCGACGTTGCGTCCATAGCTGTCGGTCAGCCGGCCGTCGTCCATGATCTGCAACAGCAGGTGGAAGACATCCGGATTGGCCTTTTCGATTTCGTCGAACAACACCACGGAGTAAGGCTTGCGGCGGACCTTTTCGGTCAGCTGGCCGCCTTCTTCGTAACCCACGTAGCCGGGAGGCGCCCCGGTGAGGCGGGAGACGTTGAACTTCTCCATGTACTCGGACATGTCGAGGCGGATGAGTGCGTCGCGCTGGCCGAACAGGAACTCAGCCAGAGCGCCCGCCAGTTCCGTCTTGCCGACACCCGTCGGACCGAGGAACAGGAAGGTGCCGATCGGGCGGCGCATGTCCTTGAGGCCGGACCGCGAACGGCGGATGGCCTTGGTGATGGCCTCGACGGCTTCCTTCTGGCCGACGATCTTGTTGCCCAGTTCCTCCGCCATGTTGAGCAGGCGGGTGGACTCTTTTTCCTCGATGCGGTTGAGCGGAATGCCCGTCATGCTGGAAACCACCGCGGCGATGTCTTCCTCCGTGATGCTCGGCTCCTGAAGCTGGTTTTCCTGTTCCCAGCTGTTGCGGGCCTGTTCCAGCTTGGTGCGCAGTTCTTCTTCCTTGTCGCGCAGGTCCACGGCTTTCTCGAACTCCTGGTTTTCGATGCGCACTTTCTTCTCGCGCACCAGGGTGTCGATCTCGCGCTGGATCTGCCGCATTTCCGGAGACTGCGTGGCCTTGCGCAGGCGCACGCGCGAACCGGCCTCGTCGATCACGTCGATCGCCTTGTCGGGCAGGAACCGGTCGTTGATGTACCGGTCCGAGAACCGAACGGCGGTGACGATGGCGTCGTCGGTGATCTTGGCCTTGTGGTGCACTTCGTAAGGCACCTTGAGGCCGCGGATGATCTCGATGGTTTCCTCCACCGACGGCGGGTTGACGATGATCGGCTGGAAGCGGCGCTCCAACGCACCGTTCTTTTCGATGTACTTCCTGTATTCCTCGAGAGTGGTGGCACCCACGCACTGAATCTCGCCGCGGGAAAGCGCCGGTTTCAGCATGTTGGACGCGTCCACGGAACCTTCCGCGGCGCCGGCACCCACCAGGGTGTGCAACTCGTCGATGAACAGGATGATGTTGTCGTTCTGCGTGATCTCTTTCATGATGCCCTTCAGCCGGGCTTCGAACTGACCGCGGTACTTGGTGCCGGCGATCAGCGAACCCAGGTCGAGAGACACCACGCGCTTGTCGAACAACGAATCGGGAACTTCGCGTTCCACGATCAACTGCGCCAGCCCTTCGACGATGGCCGTCTTGCCGACGCCCGGCTCGCCGATGAGAACGGGGTTGTTCTTGGTGCGGCGGCTGAGAATCTGGATCACCCGCTCGATTTCCTTGGAGCGGCCGATAATGGGATCCAGCTTGCCAGCCAGCGCCATCTGCGTGAGATCGCGGCTGAATTCATCCAATGTCGGCGTCTTGCCGGCTTCGCGCGAGGATTCGGCGGGTTCTTTGAACATCTCCACCAGTTTTTCCTTCACGTCGTCGAAGTACATGCCGAAACTGTTCAGCACGCGGCAGGCCACGCCTTCTTTTTCTTTCAACAAACCCAGCAACAGGTGCTCGGTACCAATGTAATTGTGGTTCAGGGAACGGGCTTCCTCGACGGCGAACTCCAGGACTTTCTTGGCCCGCGATGTGAACGGGATGTCGCCGATGACAAGGGAATTGGAACTGCGAGGAAGGTTCTTCTCCAACTCCTGCTTGATCTGGCTGAGATCGACGCCGGATTTCTGAAGAAGCGCCACAGCAATGCCGCCTCCGTCCTTGATCACGCCCTGAAGAATGTGCTCCGTACCCAAATATTCATGTCGGTACAACTCAGCTTCTTCGCGCGCTAAGATGATGACTCGTCTGGCTCTTTCTGTGAATCGCTTAAACATGATGGTTCTTTCCAAAAGAGAATGAAAAACGGGTCTGCGGTGAAATCACCCAGAAACCTTCGATCCAAAAGGAGTTGTGAGGTTCTGCTGGTAATTCTATTAAGCATTTTAGCAAACCAACGCCATAATACAAGGATTATTTTCCCCGCGCATGTTCCGCCAACTTCTTTTATTACGGGCAATTATAAGATTTTTCCGTAAATGTGGCGATTTGGGCGCGATCCATTCCGGCCCTATTTAAAGATGCCGGAAAGGGCTAAATTTTATGGATGCGCCGTCCCGCACGCCGCCCTGCGGAGACCTCCGGGGTGGGTTAAAAGTAACCCGCATCGGGGTGAAAGCACACCACAGCGGCGGTGGTGCTGGGCGGATCGAACTCGTTGGCATCGGTCAGCTTGATGCCGAGGTCCTCGCAACCGAGAATCTCGTAAATGCGCTTGTTATTGATCAAATCCTCCAGTGCCGGGTAGCCGGGGCTGTAACGCTCGCCCGCCTTGTCCTTGGTGCCGGTGCGCTGGCGGAGCAATCCGTGCACGTACTCGGCGAAGTCCTCGGCGATGCGGTCGCCCAGGCCCTGCAGATACAACGCCGACTCGGAGTCGTTTTCGGCCTTGAAGGTATTGATCGCCTTCTCCAGGGTCGAACCGGCGGTGGTGATCTGCAGGCCCACTACGTCCATAACACCGGAATCTTTGGAATGAAAGTACTGCGCGACAGAAAATTTGTCGCGCTTGCCGTTTCTGGCCTTGCCGATGTTGACGGTCCAGGTGATGCGCCCCAGTTCGCTTTTGAGGTCTTCCGGATCGTAGATGATCAGCTCGTCGCCGTCGCCCTGCGCGGGCAACAACGCGAACCGCGCGCGTGGGATGATCCACTGGTTGGCGTCGGCCTTGTCGATCCATTCCTGCTGCAGGCGCTTGAGGTCTTCCATCGTCACGCCCTTCTTTGACCACGACGACTGCTTGCCGTATTTCCAGTTGAGTGAGAACAGGCTCTTGGAATCGATGACGTCCGACAGCTTCTTGAGTTTGAACTCGACCTTCTGGATGCCGTAGCCGTCTTTCACCGGCTGGTACTTTTTGAAATCGACCTTCCTGCGGTCGAGTGACTTCAGCAGGTTCGCCCGGTCTTCTTCCATGCCCTTGGCCTTCTTGTACTGGCGGATGAGTTTTTCGCGGTTCTCTTCCATGAAGGTTTTCAGCAGATCCTTTTCCTTCTCCACCAGCTTGTTCATGGTGTTGACGCCGTCCATGCCGCTTTCGCAATAGAACACCGAGGACAGGATGTCATCCAGCTCCTCCTGCCCGTGCATGGCGACGTACCCCGCGTGCCGGTCGTTGACCGGTGCGCCGCCGATGAGGATGGGTATCTCGTAATTCTGCTCCTTCAGCATTTTGGCGACGGTGATCATGTGGTTCGACGTCTGCACCAACAGCGCGCTCATGCCGATGGCGTCGGCTTTCTCCTTGCGCGCCGTCTCGACAAAGTTCTCCAGCGGCACCTGCACGCCCAGGTCGATGGCGCGGTAGCCGTAGTTTTCGAGCAGGGTCTTGGCTAGGTCCTTGCCGATGCTGTGTACGTCCTGATAGACGGTGCCCAGAACGACGGTGCCCTTGTAGTTAATGGCGTCCCCCGGCTCGACGCCGCTCGTGTGGCGCATCCAGGCTTCGAGAAACCCCATGACACTGCGCATGACGTCGGCGCTTTTGAGCAGGTGCGGCAGGCTGATCTCGCCCCGGCCGAATCCGTCACCGAGCTCGCGCATGGTCTTCATCAGGTAGTCGCTGATGAAAACCAGCGGTTCGTGCTTGCCAATGGTCTGCACCGCTTCCAGCACGATGCGGTCGGTGTACTCGTGCTTGAATCCCTGCACCTCGACCGTGCCTTTTTCCTTGTCCTTGTAGCCGTCGAAGATTTTCTGGCAGATGCTTTCCTCAAGCGACAGGTCTTCGTAGTTGGATTTCTTTTTGACTTTGCCCGATTTTTTCTGCTCGGCGATCTCCTCGAGTTTCTCGAACGCTTCCATGTCGCGTTCCAATACCACTTTGCGTCCCAGTTCCGCGTCTTCCGGCGGCAGGCTTTCCACCGGCACGTAGTGGTTGGGATTGAGGATGGCGCAGTCGAGTCCGCGTTTCCGTCCCTCATCGAGGAACACGCTGGTCAGCACCTTGCGCATGTACGGTTTCTTCGCCAAACCTGCCGTCAGGTTGCCGACACCGATGGAGGTGCGGAGATCGGGATGGATGGCCTTGATGCGCGGCAGGCTGTCCAGCGCTTCCAGCGAAAAGTTCATGCCTTCCTGCGATTCACTGCCGATGGGGTAGGCGTTGATGTCGATCAGGATCTGGTCCGGCGTGACGCCGTATTTCTCGCCGCACTGCTTGACGATCTCCGCCGCCAGATCGTACTTTTCGTCGGCGGTGATGGCCGGGCCCGACTCGCCGTTCACCAGCGCGATGTAGATCGGATGATGCTCCGCCGTCACTTTCAGCACCGCGTCGAGCTTTGACACGCCCGGCGCGTATTCTTCCAGCGAAATGGAGTTGATGATGGGCCTGCCGGGATAGGTCTTCAGTCCCGCTTCCAGCGCCTCGACGGAGAACGAGTCGATCACCATCGCGCCTTTGAAGTCGGTGGTGAGTTTGTGAATGACCTCGGGCAGAACGGTTTCGGTCTCGACGATGTTGGAGTCCATGCACACGTCGATGATGTCGATGCCGAGGTCGTCCAATTGCTCGCGCACCACGTCTTCCAGCTCTTCCATGCGCACGCCCTCGTCGTTCTCCACGGCTTCGCGCACTTTTTTACTGCCGCGCGCGTTGAGGCGTTCGCCGAAGCGCACCAGGCTTTCGGTGCCGTCCAGCAGAACCGCTTCCTGCGGGCCGGAGATGTAGGTCCGGCGGTCGATCTCGCGTTCCACTGGTTTGGCGTTGTCCACCATTTTGCGCAGGGCGCGGATGTGTTCCGGGTTGGTGCCGCAACAGCCGCCGATGATGTTCACGCCGTATTCATAGACGAAGGGTTTCATGATCTCGGCCATGGCCTCCGGCTCCAGCTTGTACACGGTGACGCCGTCCTCGGAGAACGGCTGGCCCGCGTTGGGAACGACGGACACCGGCAGGGCGCTCAGATGCGTGATGCGCTTGACCGTGTCCACCAGGTCTTCCGGTCCGACGTTGCAGTTCATGCCGAACACGGTGACGCCCATGCCCGCCAGTGCGGTGTAGGCGGCGTGGATGTCGGTGTTGAAGATCTGCATCTTGGAAAACCCGTCCACCGTGACCTGGGCGATGATGGGCAGGGTCTTGCCCTTGTTCTGGAAGGCGCGTTGCGCGCCGATGACCGACGCCTTGGTCTCCAGGATGTCCTGCTGGGTCTCGAACAGGATGACGTCGGCGCCGCCATCGATCATGCCTTCCACCTGGATGCGGTTGTTGTCCACGATCATGTCGAAGGTGGCCTTGGCCAGGTTGGCGTCGGTGCTGGAGACGACGTAGTTGGACGGGCCGATGGACCCGGCCACGAACAGCGGCCGCCCGTCGTAGCCTTCCGAGGCTTTGTAGCGCTCGATGGCCTGCCGGGCGATTTTGCATCCCTCCACGTTCAGGTGGTAGGCGATGGCTTCCAGGTCGCCCTGCTTCAAATCCAGCCCGGCGGGGGCGGCCTGCATGACGTCCTGCTTGATCTTCGCCCAGTCGAACTCTTTCAGACGCAGGGGCGACGCGCCGAAGGTGTTGGTCTCGATCAGGTTCGCGCCTGCATCGAGGTATTTGAAGTGTATGTCTTCCAGCCACTCCGGCCGGGAAAAGGTCAACAGGTCGGTCAGCATGCGGAACAGCGACCCGCCAAAGGTCTCGTCGGTGACGTCCAGGTTCTGCACCATGGTGCCCATGGCGCCGTCGAGAACCAGAACGTGGTCTTTCAAAGCGTCTTCAAACTTCATAAGCTCCCGTAATCAATGAGTTTGCAATATTTTGCGTGGTGTGTCGATGTAATCGGTGAAGTCCATACTATATATGATACGCTGGAAGGGAACAAGGTGCGGACATGGTCCAACTCTTTTTCAGAAGGGGCTAACTGCTTATGTCAAAACCCGTTACGCGACCCAAAACTTTCGGGATTGTCTGTCTGGGCCTGCTCTGGCTTTTGCTTGAGGGATGTGGCTGGGCCAAGGACCGGGACTACAGCAATCTCCTTGAAAATCAACTGAAATACCCGAAGGACCTGCAAATCACCATCTTCGCCGAGGTTCCGAAGGCGCGCCACATGGCCTACGATGACCAGGGAGTGCTGTTTCTGTCGCAGACCAAGGCCGGCAAGGTGGTGGCCCTGCCGGATGCGGATGGGAACGGCAAGGCGGACCGGGCGGTCCCCATCATGAAGGGCGGGAACGGACCCCACGGCCTGGCCTTTCTGCAATTGGATTCGGGTTATTACCTCTATATTGCGGAAGAGAACCGGGTGGTGCGGTTGAAACGCACCGCCAAACCCTTCACCTTCGGCGAGCCGGAGGTGATTGTCACCGGAATCCCCACCGGCGGGCACTCCACCCGCACCATCAAGTTCCAGGATGGCAAGCTGTACCTGTCGGTCGGCTCGTCCTGCAACGTGTGCATCGAGGAGCACCCCTGGCGTTCGGCCATCATCCGTTTCGACGTGGATGGCAAAAACGGAGAAGTGTTCGCGCGCGGCCTGAGGAATTCCGTCGGTATCGAGTTTTCGCCCTACACCGGCGAGTTGTGGGGCGTCAACAACGGCCGTGACTGGCTGGGCGACGACCACCCGCGGGAGGAGCTCAATATCATCCGCCTGGGGAAACATTACGGCTGGCCGTACTGTTATGAGGACCGCGTGTCCGATCCGGATTTCGGCGACCGGTACGACTGCAGGTTGACCGAACCCCCGGCGCACACCTTCACCGCCCACATGGCCCCGCTGGGCCTCGAGTTCTATAAAGAAGGAGCCCTGCCTGCGCGGTACAACCACAGCCTGTTCGTCTCGTTTCACGGATCGTGGAACCGGTCGGTGCCCGCCGGCTACCAGGTT
Organism: Nitrospina gracilis 3/211; assembly: GCF_000341545.2. Taxonomy (NCBI): domain Bacteria; kingdom Pseudomonadati; phylum Nitrospinota; class Nitrospinia; order Nitrospinales; family Nitrospinaceae; genus Nitrospina; species Nitrospina gracilis. The sequence goes on along the minus strand of NZ_HG422173.1, from coordinate 335,576 downwards.
CGGCGACTGCAGCTGGACGCCGAGGGCAACATTCAGTCCGACGAGGTGTTCATCGAAGGCTGGTTGCAGAAGGACGGCTCCAAGGCCGGACGGCCGGTGGACTCGATCGTTTCACCCAAAGGCGAACTGCTGGTCTCCGACGATTACCTGGGTGTGGTGTACCGCATCACCGGGAAATGAACCCGAAGGAAATCACGGTTTGTTTTTCGTGTTGGCGGAAACGGGCTCGCCGGACCAGTCGCCGAACAGCATTTCAATCGTGGAGGGCACTTCCTTCACGCAACGGAAGCCGACGTCCGGCTTGCGCAGGATGGGGTGCAGGTTTTCGCGGTAGGACACGCGCGACTTGAGCGCCACCACCTTTTTGTATTCCTTCTCCGGGAAATGCCCGACGCCCATGTAGGACAATCCGCGCACCACCACGACATCCTTCGGGAATTTCAGGTTGGTGGCGGTGTTGCCGGAATAGGGCAGGTAGTAATCCCAGATCCATTCCCACACGTTGCCTATCATGTCCTCAACCCCGTAGGGGCTTGCGCCGTCCGGGTGCTGGCCGATGGGTTCCAGCCCGTGTCCGCGTTTCCTCCGAGCGGACTTGCTGACATTGGCCTTGGAGAAATCGAACTGGTTCCCCCAGGGGTAGTCGATGACGTTCGGTCCGCGCGCTGCCTTTTCCCATTCCATCTCCGTCGGCAGGCGTTTGCCGGCCCACTTGGCATAAGCCGCGGCGTCGTAAAAATTCACCTGCGTCACGGGATAATGGTCGCGGCCTTCAGGGTACTTCGGGCCGTCCCAGTCGGGCGGCGTGCGGTGGTCGGTGGCCTGCGTGAAGATGTAGTACTGAAGGTTGGTGACTTCGTATTTGTCGATGTAGTATGCGGGCAGGTGTACGCGATGTTGCGGCGACTCGTCTGCGTACCACGGTTTGTTGAGTCCAAGCGAAAGCGCATGGCCTTTCTCATCGACTTCGTCCGTCCCCATGCTGAAGTAGCCCTCGGGGATCAGCACCATGCCTTCCGGCGCGGGCGGCGTGCAGGCGGCGAATGACCACAACACCAGTATGCACAGCCAGAGTTTTCCGACCGGTTCCGGTTTGTGCTGGCGGCAGAGGTTCATGGTTGCCTCGCGTGTTTGGCGGGAAGGTGGCATCTCTTACCAGTTTACTATATCCTTTAAGGGAACGCATGAAGGAACGCGGGAGGGGACAGCCTGCCATGACAGAATCACAGACCACGCAAAGCGACCGGGTGCCGCGGGAAGCGATCCAGAAAGACGCGCTCACGGCATTCGGCATGGGCCCGGTTCCCGGCGAGTTGGTGGAATCGATCCGCGCCCTCGGCATCACTCACCCGCTGGTGCTGATTCCGTATGAGGACGGATTTTGCGTGGTGTGCGGCCACCGCCGCCTCGAAGCGGCGGAGTTATTGGGACTGGACACGGTGCCGGCCCACCTGGTGGAACCGATGCCCGAAGCCGACCGCCTGATGTGCAACCTGCAGGAGAACCGCGCCCACCGCCGTTACACCGACATCGAAAAAGGCCGCATCCTGCACCGCCTGCGCTCCGCGGGTATCGAGGAGACGGCGCTGGTGACCGAGGTCCTGCCGATCTTGGGTGAGCCGAAAACCAGAAGGCGGGCGGTCGATCTTTTGAGCGTGCATGTGTTTGCGGAATCCTTCCAACGCCTCATGCACGAACTGAACATCCCTCTGCGCGTGTTTGTGGTGATGACGAAGTGGGGGGACGCCGACCGCGCCGCCGCCGAACACCTGTTCTCCCAACTGCGGCCGGGACACAATAAGTGGCGCTCCGTGCTGGAAATGGTGGATGAGATCGCCACGCGCGATGCCATTGCGCCCGCTGATGTGTTGGTACACGCGGCAATCTTGAAAACGCTTGAGGACGCCTCGCTTCCCTCCAACGAGAAGTACGACGCGATTTTTTCCCGCCTGCACGCGAGACGGTATCCACACCTGTCGGATCTCCAAAGCCGGGTGCGGAAAGCCGCAGAGCGGTTGCAGTTGGACCCGAAAACGAAACTGAAACTGCCGGAAAATTTCGAGCAGGATCTTGTAAAAATCGAATTGAAGTTTTCTACTGAAGAAGAGCTTACCCGCCAGGTGGAAAAGCTGTTTGGTGCCTGCGACGCGGAAGCGCTGAAAGAACTCCTGCGAACCCTGAAAGATCCTATTGCATAAGGACGCGCCGATGGACGCGAAATCCCCGCCCTTTCCTGAATCCTTAAAAGCCCTGATTGGAGCCGTCGAAAAGGAAACGCACTGGAGCCCCCAGCGCGCCGCCCAGATTTTGCGCGAAGCGGACATCACCCAGCAGGAACTCATGCCCTGGGCGTTTTTCGATCACCCGGCGAAGGACAGCTACGGACGCAAGCTGGTGCACGACGGCGGGCATTACGAGATGATGGTGATGTCGTGGAACCCCGGCGACGTCTCCGCCCTGCACGACCACGGTTACGCGCAGTGGGGCGCGGTGAAGGTGTTCGGTCCGGCGGAGCACGCCTCGTTCTGGCTGATCAACGGCGAGCTCCACACGCAGTCGCGCACGCGCCTGAAGCCCGGCGACGTTCTGCACGTCGGCCACGAGTGGGTGCATCAGATGGGCAACACGTCGGGAATCCAGTTCCTCACGTTTCATCTGTACGGATGCGTCGGGCGGCGCGGCGGCATCACCGCCAACGCGCGCGTGTTCGATCTCGACGCCAACCAGGTACACCTCACCAACAACGGCGTGTTCTTCGCGCTTCCCGAGTCCGCCATCAGCGCGCGCATTGCCGGACCCATGCCGGATTTCATGACGCACTTCCGCCACCAGGTTGAATTGAAGCACCGCCTCGATCGCATGCGCGCCGCGTCGGACACGCAATCCCTGCCGCCTCTCCTGGACACGCGCGACCAGCGCGTTACGGACGACCTGTTTGACGCGAGGCACTGGGACGCGTTCGAGCACGACCTGTTTCTTCATGTGGACACCGGCACCGGGTGCATGACCGACCTTGGCTACTGGCAGAGACTGCGGCAGGAGGTGCAGACCGTCGCCGAACTTCAGGAAAAACTGCGTGAGGAAGCCGACAACGGCGATCCCTTCGACACCTACGCGGAGTTGTACGACGCGGTGGTGGGCGAGCCGTGCCTCGACAGCTTCATGGAAAGCTACCTGGAGTTTGCTTTCCGCAAGTACCGTCTTCTCAACAAGGGCGGGCGGTTTTTGTCACTGGGATGCGGCACGGGCATGGTGGAGAACCACCTGGTGCGGCGCGGTCGCGTGCCGAAAGACCGCATGCACGGCATCGACAAGTCGCCGGCGATGGTGAAGGTGGCGAAGGAACGCATCAATGCGTGGGAAGGCGACCTGCTGGAGATCGACGAAGAAAACGCGTGGGACGTCACCTACAACGGCCTCAACGTGTTCCAGTACCTCCGGCCGAAAGAAATGGAACAGGCCATTCGCGTGGCCGCGCGCATCACCCGGCCCGGCGGGTATTTCGTCGGCGACTTCATCACTCCGGACCACATTCGCGTCTATCCGCACGTCATCCGCTCGAACTGCGGCAACGTCATCTCGCTCCGCCAGCCGGAATTGATCGAGCAGGAAGGCCACATCTTCCAACGGAGTGCGATCTTGAACGTGAGCCGTTTGCACGGCACGTTGCAGATCACCGATGAAGGACGCCACTTGCGTTGCCTGCCGTCGGTGACGCGCGTGCGCCGCTGGTTTGAAGAAGCCTTTCAAGGGCAGGTGGAAGTGTACGACGCCGCGACGCTCCATCCCCTCGACCCCTCCGACGAAACCTGCTGGTCCACCCGCTACCTCGTCATCGCGAAGAAGAAGTGACCGGGTCACACCCGGAGGAAGCTGGGTAATGCCCGGTGGGCGAACGAGGAGGCGTGATTCCTTCCATTGGCAAACCTACAAGGACGGGTTAAGATAATCCTATCCTCAATTAAGGAGACGCGGATCATGAAACTCCATGTACTGATTGAACAGGATGAAGACGGCATGTATGTGGCGGAGGTGCCTGCATTGCCGGGATGCCTGTCCCAGGGCGCGACGCAGGAAGAAGCCGTCGCCAACATCAAGGAAGCCATCGAAGGCTGGATGGAAGTGATGGAGTCCAAGCGCAAGATCGATCCCACCCAAATGATCGAGGTTCTTATTTAGTGAGTCCTTCCTTGCCGCGTTTTTCCGGTGCTGATGTCGTCAAAAAATTAGAACGGGCGGGTTGGAAGGTGGAACGTCAAAAAGGCTCGCATGTCATGATGGTCAAGCCGGATTATGAATACACACTCTCCATTCCCCAGCACAAAGAAATCGGAATCGGCCTCCTGAAGAAACTGCTTCGCCAGGCAAATATTACCTCTGAAGAATTTCGAAATTTGTGACAAGGTCACGCGTTCACCGCTTCCTTGATCTTTTTCGCTAACGGTTCGGTGACGCCGGGGAGTTTTTGCAGGTCTTCCAGCGAGGCGTGCTTGATGTTCTCCAGACTGCCGAAGGTTTTGAGCAGGAGGAGATGCCGCTTCTTGCCGATGCCGGGAATGTTCTGCAATGGCGACTTGAGCGCGTTCTTGCCGCGCAGACTGCGGTGGTAGTCGATGGCGAAGCGGTGCGCCTCGTCGCGCACGCGTTGCAGTAAAAACCTGGACGGCGAATTTTCCTTGAACCACACCGGCTCCTTTTTCCCCACCAGGAACACTTCGTCCGTGTCGAGGTTGGTGCGGAACTTGCCCTTGGCGATGCAGGCGAGATCGATGCGCCCCTCCAGCTCCAGGCTCTCCAGCACTTTATAACCGGTGTTGAGGTGACCCTTGCCGCCGTCGACCAGGATGAGGTCGGGGAGCGGTTTGTCTTCGTCGAGCAACCTCGCGTACCGTCTTGTCATCACTTCGGTCAGCATGGCGTAGTCGTCGATGCCCTCCACCGTCTTGATCTTGAACCGCCGGTACTTGCTTTTCTCTGCTTTCGCGTTGTGGAAATAGACCATCGATCCCACCGCGTGCGTGCCGCCGATGTTGGAGATGTCGAAACCCTCGATCGTCTTCGGAAAGTTTTTGAGGCCGAGCGTCTCGCGCAACTCCTCCAGACTGCGCGTGGCGACGTCGCCCTTATCCATCTCGGCGCGCATGGCGAAACGCGCGTTCTCTTCCGCCATCTGCACCAGCGACCGCTTCTTGCCGCGCTGCGGGATTTCGATCTTCACCCGCGCCTGCCGCTTTTCGCTCAGCCAGTCCTCCAAGAGTTCGCGGTCCTCGATCTCCTGCGACACCAGGATCTCCGAGGGCAGGATGGTTTCGTCGGCGTAGTACTGCTTGATGAAGGATGCAAGGGTTTCCGCGTCGTCTTCCTCGTTCGGGTTGTTCATCTTGAACAGTTTTTCTGCGAGGAGCTTGCCGTTCCGTACGATCAGCACCTGCACCATGGTGGCTTTCGATTCCGTGTAGCAGGCGAGGACGTCCTGGTTCTCCATGCCGGTGGAGATGATGCGCTGCTTGTCGAGCACCGTGTTGACGGCCTCGATCTTGTCGCGGAACACCGCCGCTTCCTCGTAGCGTTGTCCTTCCGACGCGGCGTTCATTTTTTCTTTCAGGCTGTCGATGAGTTCCGTGTTTCTGCCCTTGAGGAACAGGATGACGTCGTTGACCACCTTGGCGTAGTCTTCCGGTGAAACGAGCGACGCGCACGGCGCGAGACAGCGTTTCATGTGGTAGTTGAGGCAGGGCCGCCGCTTGGGCGTACCGTCGAGTTCGTCACTGCTCTGCCTCAGCGGAAAAATCTTGTAGATGAGGCGGATGGTCTCCCGCACCTCGCGCACCATGGTGTAGGGACCGAAGTACGTTGCGCCGTCTTTCTTCACCCGCCGCACCACTTCCAGGCGCGGATACGTCTCCTGTGTGGTCAGCCGCAGGTAGGGGTAATGCTTGTCGTCCTTCAGCATCACGTTGTAGCGCGGCTGATGCTTTTTGACGAAGTTGCTTTCGAGGATCAGCGCTTCCTGCTCGGTCTTGGTGGTGAGGAACTTGATGTCCGCCACCTTGCGCACGAAGATGCGCGTGCGCGGCGCGTGGTCGCGCGACTCGGTGAAGTACGACCGCACGCGGGGGTAGAGCGACTTGGCCTTCCCGATATAAAGGATTTCTCCGGCCTTGTCTTTCATGATATATATGCCGGGAACTTTCGGGATGGTTTTCAGAATGTCTTTTATGGAATCACTCGGGGGCAAGGCGACCTTCCTTTAAAAACGCTTCGGACCGCGCTGTTGTGTGCGTCCCGTTCTCTCTTCAATTATATAGCACGCGTTTCACCTGCCGCCAGTCCCCCGCCTGCGGATGCGCCATGAACCCTTCAAAGACGTGGGGGATTGTTCTTCTCTGGGCCCTGCTGTGGGGCGTCCCGGTCCACGCCACCGGCACGCTCGATACGGTGCGCGAACAGGGCGTCCTGTTGTGGGGCGCCGATGCCGAAGGCGGTGCGCCGTACGTTTTTCCCGATCCCGAAAACCCCTCCCGCCTCATCGGGTTTGAAGTCGATCTCGCCCAGGCCATCGCGCACGAGCTCGGCGTCACCGCGCGCATGGTGCAGAACGACTGGAGCTCGCTGATCCCGGCTCTCCAGCGTGGCGACTTCCACATGGCGATGAACGGCCTTGAATGGACCGAAGAGCGCGTGCGCGCCGTGAACCTCTCGCGCCCGTACTACATCTACGAACAGCAACTCGTGGTGCGCGCGGACGACACGCGCATCGACAAGCTGAGCGATCTTGACGGCATGACCGTCGGCACGCTGGTGAACTCGGTCGCCCACTCCATCCTCAAAAAAATGGAAGGCGTCACCGTGCGCGTGTACGAAGGGCAGGTGGAACCGTACCGCGATCTGAAACTGGGCCGCAGTGACGCGGTGCTATTGGACCTGCCGATCGCGTTGCATTACGCCGCGCCGGACCCGGCACTCCGTTTCGCCGGACCGCCGGTGAGGGAGGGGCTGTACGTCATCGCCGTGCAAAAGGGAGACGACGCGTTCTTGAACGCGGTCAACGCCGCCATCGGCAAACTGTACGACGACGGCACCCTGCAATCGATTTACCAGAAATGGAATCTGTGGAACGACACCCAGCGCGCGCTGGTGGAGGAAGATCACACGGCCAGGCGGGTGTTCGACTTTGACGAGGATCAAGCCATGCAGGAATATTTGTTGATACTGATGAAAGGCGCGGGCATGACGGTGGTCATTTCCGTGCTCGCCATGGCACTGGCGGTGGTGCTGGGGCTGGTGCTGACCGGCATGCGGCAACTGGGCGGCCCCTTGTTGCGCGGCTTTGCCGCGGCGTATATCGAGATCGTGCGCGGCACGCCGCTGTTACTTCAGCTTTACATCATCTATTACGGCCTGCCCAACATCGGCATCCGCCTCGACGCGTTCACCGCCGCTGTCGTCGGGCTGGGCATGAACTACGCCGCGTATGAAGCCGAGGTGTACCGCGGCGGATTGAAGGCCGTGGCGAAGGGGCAGTGGGAGGCGGCGTTGTCGCTCGGCATGACGCCGTTCCTGATCTACCGGCGCATCCTTCTGCCGCAGGCGGTGCGCGTGGTTCTGCCGCCGGTCACCAACGATTTCATCTCGCTGTTCAAGGACACGTCGCTGGTGTCCATCATCGCCATCGTCGAGCTGACGAAAAGCTACAACATGCTCGCCGTTTCCTCCATGCGCTTTCTGGAACTGGGCTTACTCACCGGCCTGCTGTATCTGATGATGGCTTACCCGCTGTCGTTGCTGTCCACGCGTCTTGAGCGGAGGTTGCAGACGGCATGATCCACGTCGAGGGCCTGACCAAGTGCATTGGCGACCACACGATTTTGCGCGGCATCGATCTGGACGTTCCGACCGGCGGCGTGCACGTGGTGATCGGTCCTTCCGGCGCGGGCAAGAGTTGCCTACTGCGTTGCATCGCCGCACTGGAGCCGTTTGAGGAAGGCCGCGTTCGCGTCGATGATCTGGAAATCGCGGGAACCGAAACCGACGGACACCGTGCGCCGGATCCGAAACGCGTTCGCGCCCTGCGCATCCGCGTCGGCATGGTGTTCCAGCAGTTCAACCTGTTTCCGCACATGACGGTGCTGCAGAACCTCATCGAAGCGCCGGTGCAGGTGCTGGGCCTTCCGCGTGCGGCCGCTGAGGAAAAAGCCCGTGCTCTGCTCGGCAAGGTGCACCTGCACAACCTGTCGCACCGCTATCCCGGCGACCTCTCCGGCGGCGAACAGCAGCGCGTCGCCATCGCCCGCACGCTGGCGATGAATCCCAACTGTGTGTTGATCGACGAACCGACCTCGGCGCTCGATCCGGAAATGGTGGGGGAAGTGTTGCGTGTTCTGCGCGAACTCGCCGACGAGGGGATGACAATGCTCATCGTCACGCACGAAATGGATTTCGCACGCAGTGTGGCCGACCGGGTGGTGATGCTCGACCGCGGCGAGGTGGTGGAAGCGGGCGAACCGGCGCAATTCTTCTCCGCCCCGGCAACGGACCGCGCCCGAATTTTTTTAAAAAGGCTTCTGGAACGCTGATATACTTGGGGGCTTGTTGCGGAACCCGGTTAAACCTTTATAATTGAACGCCATGCAGACACAAGGCAAACAGCGCGGATTCTGGGGGTCGCGTCTGGGATTCATCCTCGCCGCCTCCGGTTCGGCCGTCGGGCTGGGCAACATCTGGAAGTTTCCCTACATCACCGGCGAAAACGGCGGCGGCGCGTTCGTGATGATTTACCTCGTCTGCATCCTGATCGTCGGCCTTCCCATCATGCTGTGCGAGTTCACCATCGGCAGGCGCACCAACCTGAATCCGGTCGGGGCCTTCAACATGCTGAAACCCGGCACGCCGTGGGTGCTGGTCGGGTACATGGGCGTGCTCGCCGGATTCCTGATCCTTTCCTTTTACGGCGTGGTCGGCGGCTGGACGCTGGCCTACGTGGTGAAATCCGTGACGCACGTCGTGGATCACTTTGCGTCGTCGGCGGAGGCGGGTGCGTTCTTCGGCCAGTTCATCGCCAATACGGGCGAGATCATGGTGTACCACACACTGTTCATGGCACTGTGCATGGCCATCGTGTACCGGGGCGTGCACGGCGGCATCGAGCGTGCCTGCGACATCCTGATGCCGACGCTCGTCATCATGCTGTTCCTCCTGATGATCCGCGCTCTCACCCTGCCCGGCGCGGAAGAGGGGGTGAAGTTTTATCTTTATCCCGACTTCAGTAAAATTACAGGGCAGACGGTTTTACTGGCGATGGGCCAGGCGTTCTTTTCGCTCAGCCTCGGCATGGGCTGCCTCATCACCTACGGCAGTTACCTGTCGCCGAAAGAAAACCTGACTTCCTGCACGTTTTACGTCGTTCTGTTCGACACCATGATCGCACTGCTGGTGGGGATGGTGATCTTTCCCGCCGTGTTCGCCATGGGACTGGAGCCCGAAAGCGGACCGAGCCTGGTTTTCAACGTCCTTCCCGCCGTGTTTTCGAGCATGCCGTTCGGCACGCTGGTGTCGATCGTTTTCTTTGCGCTGTTGACCATCGCCGCCATCACCTCCGCCATCTCGTTGTTGGAATCGGTGTCCGCCTACTTTATTGACCAGCGCGGCTGGCCGCGGCAGAAGGCGGTGATCGTGACCGGCGTGGTCATTTACCTGTTCGGCATCCCCTCCGGCTTGTCCTTCGGCGTGATGCAGGACGTGACTTTTTTCGGCATGACCTTTTTTGACGTGGTGGACAACCTGTCTTCCAATTACCTGCTGCCGCTGGGGGGCATGCTGACCGCCGCCTTTGTCGGTTGGGTGTGGGGCACGAAGGAAGCACACAGGGAGATCGAACGGCATGAAACCACCTTCCACTGGGCGCGCTACTGGGAGTTCGTTCTGAAGTACGTCAGTCCCGTGGCCGTGGCCATTGTCTTCATCACGCATTTCCTTCCTGCTGACTGAAAACTGCGGTAATTCAAGCTGAATTTTCCGCAACCGTTTCCCGCGCCGATTTTGTCCGCCTGTTTGTTTTGACAAAGTGGTATTTCGCCTTAAAATTGAAAAAGATGTAAACGGAGCCGGGTCTTGCCCGGAAGGTGGCGCCCCAACCTTGCAAACCACGGGGCGGTGGACGGGGCTGGAAAAGGCTTTTGTTTTGACATCAAACGTGGGAAAATTTTTTGAATTGAAACCGGTTGCATTATTAGAAAACAAAATCAAGTATTAGAATGGCTTACGGGTTGGCTGGTGCAACCGGCACACACCGGAAAGGGAACGCTTCCATAATTCAGAATGGGTTTCGGGAACCGCACATTTCATCCAGATCTTCCTGAACAAAGGAAAACAGGATTGAGGAGTTCCGGTGCAAAAACTTAAAGCCTACATCAAGGAAAACATCAGCGAGGTGATCATCCTGGCCATCCTGCTCGGGGTGGTGGTGATCAATTATTTCATCTACTCGAAGATCGCTTTCCTCGACATGTTCTACCTGCTTGCGGTGCTGGCCGGGTATTACATCGGCCGGCGCTTTGCGGTGCTGGGCGCGTTTCTCGCCATCCTGCTGGTCTGGTATTTCCTTCTCGCCAACCAGGACCAGCCCATCACCATCGAAAGCCGTTTCGACTTCAACATGAACATGACGGTCTGGGCGTCGTTCCTCATCCTGGCGGCGTGGCTGATCGGCACCCTCACGGAAAACCTGCGCAAGGAATTGAAGGAAAGCAATCGTCTGCGTGAAGACATGCAGAGGGACCGCATTCTCCTCAACATCACCAACGCGCGCCTGAACGAATACACGCAACACCTTGAAGACAAGGTGGCCGATCGCACCCGCGAACTGGAACAGAACAACAAGGACCTGCAAAACTTCGCCGCGATCGCGTCCCATGACCTGAAAGAACCCCTGCGCAAGATCTTGGCTTACAGCGAAATGATCGAGCAACAGGAACCGGAGATCGCGCAGGAAATCGACTCGTTCCTGCAGCGCATGCGCAAGGCGGTCGCCCGCATGGAGGACCTGATCGACGGTCTCATGAAGCTTTGCCGGGTGTCCCAGAGCAGCCAGATGCTGGAGGAAACCGACCTCAACCGCGTCCTTCGGGAAGTGGTGCAGGATCTGGAAGTTCGCGTCGTGGAGACGCAGGCGGAAATTCAGGTCAACCGTCTGCCGGTGCTTCATGCCGACCCGTTTCAGATGCAGTTGCTGTTCCGCAATCTCATTTCGAACTCACTCAAGTATCGCCGGATGAACCTGCCGCCGAAAATTTCCATCGGTGTTTTGTACGAAAACGAGGACGAATACCAGTTCTATGTCGAGGACAATGGCATTGGTATTCCCAAAGAAAACATCGACATGATTTTTCTGCCGTTCGAACGTCTGCATTCGAGGGACAAGGTGGAGGGGTCGGGCATCGGTCTGGCCATCTGCCGCCAGGTGGTGGACCGCCACAAGGGCGAACTGAAAGTCGAAAGCGAAGTCGGGCGCGGTACGCGTTTTCTCATCCGCCTGCCAAAAGTGGAAGTCGCCCACGTCGAAGCAGCTTAAGATTCTTTCCTTCCTCCTTCTTCATTCCTGCAGGGCCATTCCATTACCGCCGGGTTAGGGCCGGAAATCCATGAAGAACACCCGTCCGGAATCGGGGTGTACCCGCATTATGGGGTTGGCCCGGTCTTTCCCGGCCCAGGTTCCGAAGCATTCTCCTGAATAAGAGGTTT
>NZ_HG422173.1:322817-323737 GCF_000341545.2 Nitrospina gracilis 3/211 | reverse complement strand
GGATTGGCCAGGTTCATCGGACAGGGGCCCGTTTGCGGAACCATTTTCTTCGCCTCCTTCACGGCGGTCAGGACCGGAGTGTCGTCTTCCAGATCGAAACGGAACAAGGCCATTTCCGGCGAATGCAGGTGATACAGATTGCGCACCCCGCCTCCGGGTTCGACACCGAAATATTTTTCAAACTCCAGTTGTGCCGCCGGAGTGTCCGGGCCCTGATCGGAAGCCAGCCAGGGTTGCGGAAGAAAGGAAATATAGATGAATGCGTACAATCCCACGACGACGCACGACAACATCCACATTGCTCCCAGGAACAGATTGGAAATCAGCAGGTAGCGTTGAGGAAGCGGAACCGAAGCCGCACTTTTCCGCTTCGCCAGCCAGACACCGAGCCAACCCAGGGGAATCAGGAAGAACAGGATCACCAGTCCCAGGGGGGCGCCGACATCGAACAGCGGGTGATGGTTTTCAAAGCCATGCTCCATGACGGCGAGCAACAGCACGACCACGCCCGACACATTGAGGACTGTGTAAATCCGCAAAACAAATGAGCCTTTTGGAGAAGGGGGTTCGTTTGTCATGCATCTGCCTCCTGACCGCAAGCTGGCCCGCCACGCCTTTTCAAACAAGCCCGTTTTTTTTCATATCCGGGGATGCCCCCTTTGATACACTGGAAATAATAAGAGTTATTCGAACCGGAGGTGGTCATGAAACGAATCCTTGGCATGCTCGCGTTTTCCCTGCTGGTATCGGGGCCGGCGTATGCCGCCGAGTCCGGTACCCAATGCGACCCGCCCTACGACCCGTCCAATATTGTCGAGGTCCTGTTCTTTTACCCGGGTACCATGAAGTATCTGGCGAACGGACCGGACGCCTGCCGCTTCGACTTTGGTGACAAGGTGAAGGCAGTGGTGAAGGACACG
>NZ_HG422173.1:309117-322717 GCF_000341545.2 Nitrospina gracilis 3/211 | reverse complement strand
AGGTGAAGGCAGTGGTAGAAGGACACGTGGCTGAGTGTGGGGCGGCTGCGTGGACGCGACGATGAAAGACATCGACAACTCGCTCGCTGGCAACCTGAAACCGCAGTGGCGGGAAAAAGACACCTCGCAGGCTGCGACCCGGCGACAGCCCTAGATCGAAGGGAGTTGACCGGTTACATGGGAGTGAAGTGGCCGCCTTCGCTTTTCAATTTTTTGGAGGGAATGACCACTTCTTTGCCGTCGTCCCCCGTTGTTTCCACGTAACCGATACCGTGGCAGGAGATGCCGTGGCGTTTGCAGATTTTCTGCACCGCCTCGGCGTCGTTGGCGTGCTCGACGATCACGCAGAACCCCACGCCCATGTTGAACACCTCGTACATCTCCGCATCGCTGATCTCCCCCCGTTGTTGAATGAGTGAAAAAACAGGGGGAATGTCCGGCAGGGGATCGATGACGAAGCGGATGCCTTTTTTCTGCACGCGGAGCAGGTTGAGCAGACCGCCGCCGGTGATGTGCACCAGCGCGCGCAGGTCGAGGCCCGTGTCGAACATCTCCAGCACCGCGGGAACGTAAATATATGTCGGTTCCAGAAGTTCCGCGCCCAGCGTGCGCTCCAGAGACTCCTCGTATTTGTGAACGTTTTCCTTCTGCTCGTCTTCTGTTTCGCCCAGCAGCACGCGTCGGGCCAGGGTGAGCCCGTTGCTGTGCACCCCGCTGGACGCTATTCCCAGGATCAGGTTGCCTTCGGCAATGTTCTGCCCGGTGTTGATGCGGTCGAGCTGAATGTGCCCCAGCGCCGCGCCAATGAGGTCGATGCCGCAGATGATCTCGCGGATCTGGGAGATCTCGCCGCCGGAAATGCTGATGCCCGCCTGCCGCGCTCCCTCCGCCAGGCCCTGGCCCAGTTGATCGAAGACCTGCGGCTCCAGGTGCGAGCAGGCGATGTAGTCCACCATGCTGACGGGTTTCGCCCCGATGCAGATGAGGTCGTTGACGTTCATCGCCACGCAGTCGATGCCGATGGTGTCGTACTGGTGCATCATTTCGGCCACGCGCATCTTGGTGCCGACACCGTCGGTACAGAGTGCCACACCGGTTCCGTTGCCCAGGTCGATGACATTGGCGAAATAACCGATGTCGGCTTTGACCGGAAATTCGGTGTTGAACTGCCGGGTCGGCAGGATGTGTTTGAGTATGTGGTCGAGCGCGGTTTCAGCGCCGGTCTGGCTGACGCCGCTTTCTTCGTATTTTGAAGGGGTCGGGTTGTTGTTCGGCATGGCAGGTCGCAGGGTTGATGGAGTTTTTTTAACTATATCATTATTGCCCGGACGGTTGAATCTTTTTGGAAACCGCGTGTGCGCCAAAACAGATGACGAGGTTGAGAGTCATTCCCAATACGCCGGAATGGATGCCCCACACCTTCGGGTGGTTTGCGTCGGCGAGGCCCAGGTCGCCGGCGAAGTTCAGTCCCATGGCTAAAGCCGACCCTGCCAGCAGGCCCGTCATCACCGCCCGCGCCCCGAGGCGCGTCGTGTGCACGCCCATGTAAAACGCGGGCACGCATTGCAGTAGCAGATCGAACTTGACCTTGAGCAGTTGGATGAGCGTGCCTTCGTAACCCAGCGCCAGCCCGGTGATCGGCACCATGAGCACCCAGGTCAATATTTTGCCGATGCGCGTCAGGTGCTCCTGCGTTGCATCCGGACGCACGTACTGGCCGTAGAGATCCTGTGTGATCATGGAACTGATGCTGAGGAGCGCCGAGTCGGCGGTGGACATCACCGCCGCGAGGATCGCTGCAAAAATGAACACCACCAGCCAGTAACCCAAAGCCGAGGCCAGCATCACCTCCCGGCACAACAGCGCCAGCACGGTCTCCGACGGCACCACCGCCTCTCCCGTCTCAGCGAGAAACAGGCGGTCGATATCCGGGTAATGCGCCGCCATCAGGATGCCGACGCTCACCGCGATCACCGTGGTGAGGAGCGGCATGAATCCCATGGCGGCGAGCGACCGCTTGAGCGCGCCGGAATTTTTTGCGGCGTAGATGCGTTGCAGGGCCTGAGGGTAAATGGCCGCGCCGAGGCCGACCATCAATATGAAACTCAACCACGTGCGCGCGCCCTCGGCGGTGGGCGGTTCCACTTTAAACCGTGTTTCGGGATGGGCCGCGAGCGTGTTCAAGGCCTCGGTCAGGCTTCCCAGCTGACCGAATGCGAGGAACAGGAGGATGACAAACCCGGTCATCAGGATGCCGCCCTGGATGACGTCGGTCCACGCCACACTGCGCATGCCGCCCAGCGATTCGTACACCAGCATGATGAGGGCGAGGCCGACCACACCCACCCACATCGGAATGCGGCCCTGCGAGATGCCGGCGAACGCCGTGCCCAGCGTTTTCATCTGTGCCAGCGTGAAATTGCACAGCACGTACACCATGATGAGCGTCACCGCAATGCGAAGGGCGTGACTGCCGAAGCGGTGATAGACGTAATCCCCCGGCGTGATGAATTGGTGGTCCCGGCTCAACCGGTGCAGGCGCGGCGCGAAAATGAGGTAGGCGATGACGATGGCCGTCATGAAGTGCACGCACACCAGGAACCGCAGGCCTTCCCGGTAGGCCGCACCGCTGAACCCGAACAGCGTGTTGCCGCTGTACTGCGTTGCGTAGAGCGTGAGCACCAGCACGAGGAACCCCATCTCCCGCCCACCGAGAAAAAAATCGTTGAGGCTGTTTTCTTTCCGCCGCGAATAGGCGTACCAGCCGATGCCCAGCAGGGAGAGGATGTAAATGGCGACGACGAGCAGTGCGCCCGGCCCGAAGGGAAGTTCCGTCATGCGGCGGGGTCCTCGTCTTCCGGTTCCCGCCACGCGCTGAGCGTCACCCACGCGATGAAACCGCTGGCGGCGACGCTGACCCCCAGCGCCAACACGGCCCAGGCCGGAAAACCGAGCCAATAACCTTCGATCGGCCACACCGGCACCATCGCCGCGATCAGCAACGCGAACACGACCCACACCCAGCGGGGAAGCCGGGTATCGTTCACAGAAGGGGAGGCGGGTTTGGAAGAGGAAGAGTTTTCGGGCATTAAAAATGGTTGAAGAGGTACGTTACGGATACACGCCCATTTCGAGGTAGCTGTTGGCGATTTTTTCGATGGCGATGGCCATGGCGGCGATGCGGTACGACTCCACGTTCTCATGCCGCCAGAAATATTCGCGCATGTGCTGAAACGCTTCGCGCATGGAGTCGTCGAGTCCGGAGAGCACCAGTTCGCCCTCGCCCGGCCCCACCATCAGTTTGGCGGCAAGGGTGCCCTCGATCTTATGGCCGTTGCTTTCCAGCGCCTGGATGAGCAGTTCGTTCTGCGTTTCCTCCCAGCGCCGCGTCATGCGTCCGAAACGGATGTGCGACAGGTTCTTGATCCACTCGAAATAGGAAACGATGACGCCGCCTGCGTTCAGGTAGATGTCCGGGATCATACACACGCCGCGCTTGCGCAGAACGGTTTCCGCGTCGAAAGTGACCGGACCGTTTGCCGCTTCGGCGATCAGTTTCGCCTGGATGCGCGGCGCGTTTTCCAGCGTTATGACCGCCTCCATAGCGGCGGGAATGAGGATGTCGCATTCTTCTTCGAGGAGCGCGCGCCCCTCGTCGTAAAACTGTTCACAGCGGAAACCCTTGACGCCGCCGTGCACCTTTTTGAATTCCGCGACCTCATCGACGTTGAGTCCGGCAGAGTCGTACAGGCCGCCATCCCATTCGATGATACCGATGATCTTGGCACCGTCTTCGTCCTGAAGGATTTTGGCGGCGTGGTAGCCGACATTGCCGAGGCCCTGAACGATGATGCGTTTGCCTTCCAGCGTGCCTTCAAGCCGCGCCTGTTTTTTGTCTTCCGCGTGGCGGAAGAACTCGCGCAGGCCGAACACCGCACCGCGTCCGGTGGCCTCCACACGGCCGCGGATGCCGCCTGCCGACACGGGTTTGCCGGTGACGCAGGCGAGGTGGTTGATGTCCGTCGGCCGATGCTGGATGTAGGTGTCGGCGATCCACGCCATCTCGCGCTGGCCCGTCCCCATATCCGGAGCAGGGACGTTCAATGCCGGGTTGATGAGGTCCTTCTTGATCAGCTCGTACGCGAAGCGGCGGGTGATGCGCTCCATGATGTCCGTTTCGTACAGTTTGGGATCGACCACCAGCCCGCCTTTGGAGCCGCCAAAGGGCACGTTGACCAGCGCGCATTTGTAAGACATCAACGCCGCCAGCGCCTCGACTTCGTCCTGCGTGACCATCGGTGAAAAACGGATGCCTCCTTTCACCGGAAGTTTGTGGTTGCTGTGCACCGCCCGCCAGCCGATGAAACTTTCGAACCGGCCGTGGATGCGTACCGGGAACCGCACCTGGTACACGTTGACCGCGCCTTTGATGAAATAGGACAGGCCTTCCGGAATATCGAGCGTCGCGGCGGCGAGATCGAAAGACAGGTTGACGTTTTCGCGAAAACTTTTTTCCTGGGTGGTCACTTTCGTCATACGGGGTCGGGCTCCTCTGCGGTTACATCGCATTTAACAATGTAAAACCCCCAAGCCCGGCTTTACAGTAAAAAATGCCCGAATTGGGAAATTTATCAATTGCCTTCATTCCACTCTTCGGAAGAAATGGAGCCAGGTAGGGGCCGTGTTAATATGCTTTTTTTAAGCTGGGAAATAATCCGGAAAAGGTCATGCAACAGCGCACCCATGAATTCACCGTCTCCACGCGGGGACGAGGACTGCACAACATCAACGCCACGCTGGTGGACTGGGTGGGACAGCAGGGGTTGACCACAGGACTGTTGAACGTGTTCCTGCGGCATACCTCGGCGTCGCTGGTGATCCAGGAAAACGCCGACCCTGACGTCCTGCACGATCTGGACGCGTACCTCACGCGGCTGGTGCCCGACGGCGATCCCCGGTACCGGCACGATGCTGAAGGTCCCGACGACATGCCGGCACATATCCGCGCCGCCCTCACGCAATCGCAGATCGCCATTCCGCTGGTAAAGGGACGCCTCACCCTCGGCACCTGGCAGGACGTGTACCTGTTCGAACACCGTACCGAGCCCCATCGCCGGAAGGTCGTTTTGCACCTGATGGGAGAATGATTTCAAAAATTACAGGGATTACCGATACGGCTTGACCGTTTCCTCCAATCCTTTACACTAATTAAAGTCGAACCCGCGGCCGATACGATGGCATGAGCCGCATCCACGTACTTGTCATCATTTCTGACGCCCCCACTGCCACCCCTGTGGCGGAGCTTGTTGTGGAATCCAGTACCAAACGAAAAATCTGGCAGGCTGTTTCGCTGGTCCTGTTGCTGATCGGCGGATTTTTTTATTACGTGCATTTCACCGGCAACCCTTTGCAGTTGGCCTTCGTCGAGGAAATGAAAAAAACCGGCCTGCTGGCCTCCATGCGTTACAGCAGTGCGCTGGATAAATTCAAGGAAGGCCGCTTTGAGGAATCATTGAGCACGCTCGCACCCCTGCTTCAGAAAAAAAACGCTCCCCCCGATCACCTGGCGCTGGGGGCGTGGTTGAGTTACCGGTTTGACCGCTACGCGCGGGCATTGGAACTGGCAGAGAGGGCGCTGGAGAAGGACCCCAGCCGTGCAAGGGAACACGCCCTGGCCGGGGCTTGTTACCTGGCGGGCGGACATGTGGACCAGGCCATCGAGCATTCCAAGGAGGCGGTTCGGCTGAACCCCAGACTGTCCCTGCCTTACCTGACCCTGGGAGAAATCCTTGTCCGGCAGGACCGTAATGAAAAAGCCGTTCTGGTCATCAAACGCGGCGCCCGCAACAATCCCCGTTCCGTCAAGGCGTGGAACCTGTTAAGCTCGACGTACCTGAAAATGGAGCAGCTGGACAAGGCGATCCTGACCGGGCAGGCCGCTCTGGAGATCGATCCCGATTCCCCGGAAGCGCATTACAACCTGTCCCGTGCCTACTACAAGCAGAAGGATTCCGGTCCCGCCATCCGCCACATCCAGTTGGCGGAGGACCTGTACGAGGCGCAGGGCGACACCAACTGGATGGCGCAGGCCCGGCAGGCCAAGGAAGTGATGCTGAAAGAATTCAAGATGCGGCCGGAAGACATCATCCATTAACGCCCCCGACACCGACAGGGAATTGGTCATGACCGATTTCACACCGGACAACCCGGAACCGGGCAACGTCCCGACGGATCCCGCCGAGATTCATTTTCGAAAGGCGTGGCAGTGCCGCCGTGCGAAAAAACTGGAAGAGGCGGTCGCCGAGTTCGAAAAGTCATTGAGCTACGACCCCAACCACCCGGCGACCCACTTCAACCTGGGGCTGGTGGCGGACCAGATCGGGCAGGGGCAGAAGGCGGTGCACCATGCCGAAAAGGCGCGCGATCTGTTTCTGCAGAAGAACGACCCCTCCAAACAAGCCACCGCGCAACGCCTGCTCAACAAGCTCTACCGCAAATACCCGGAACACGATCCTTCGCGGAATACCTGAACAAAAAAAGGAGGACCCGGAGGTCCTCCTTCAATGAAACGCAATCACGCGATACGCGGTCCGTCACGTTTCAGAACCGCACCTGTCCTGCCTAACTTTTTTCCTGTTGCACGAATTGGAAGCGCCGGATGGTGAGCGCGGCGACGATCACCGCCACCATGAAGCCGCTCAACGCCGCTCCGCCGAGAATCATCACAACGGAAATCGGGATGTTGGTCAGCATCCATTCGAGGATCGTGTGCAGGCCCAGCCACGATTCGGGGCTGGTCATCCAGCCGTGCAGGGCCGTGCCCTCGAACAGGAACGTCCAGATCATCATCAGCGGCATGAACTGCCAGTCGCCCGCCTGCAACCACAGGAACACCTGGTACAGCAGGAGGCCGGTGCCGATCGCGCCGATCAGCATGCCAAAGCCCCACAGGGCGAAACTGATGCCGCCGCAGACGTAGTCGAAGGCGGTGAACTTGCCGTAAAGAAATTTGATCTCCTCTTTCATGCGCTCCCAGCTTTTCCAGAAGCCTTTCTGCACGAGGAACTTGAGCGCGTCGGCGAGGTCCGTCAGAAACACGCGGGTGTTCTCGGCGCCCTTCACCATGTCCTTGGCCATTTTGGGTCCTTCGGCCATGGTTTCCTGATAAATCGTTTGTTTGGTCGTCATGTGTGATGCCCCTCCATTTGCCTTTCAAACAGGTTACGGGACAATAATAAAAACTACCTTTAGAGTAGTCCGGGTGCGGCCCGGATCGCAATATCCCTTTGTACTGTTTAGATGAAATCGAAGAGGTCCCGATGCAAGCTTTTCCAGGAAAATCCTTTCGCGAACTGATTTTGAAAACCTTTATCAGCGGACTGCCTCCGGGGCAGTCGGCCTGAGGCCGCAGGCCGTTTGGCGCTTGCGTGAGGGATTGCAGTTGAATTAGGGAAAGTTAAAAGGGAACCGGCCGCGTTCCAAATGCAAACCGTTCTCTTCAAGCGAGGCTGGGTGGATTTGCTTTTTGGGGTGATGGGATAAAATGGTAAGGTGAAGGCGCACGGAACCAATGGGTCACGACACGACATTTCATTCAATCACGGGGAGTTTATGATTGCAGGCTACGCCACGCCGGAAGGCACGAAGCAGTACCGGGACCGGTTCGAACTTCAATGCGGTGAGGAGCATTTTCAAAAAGCGGGGCCGCTGTACTGGTCTTCGGTGGGCCTCGGCACCTACCTGGGTAATGCGGACGACGACACCGACGACCTGGTGTACCAGTCCATCGTCAATTGCGTGAACGCGGGCATCAATGTCATCGACTCCGCCATCAATTACCGCGGCGAGCGCGGCGAGCGGTGCGTCGGGCGCGCGCTTGAGGAGTTGATCGGGCAGCAAGCGGTGCATCGCAACGAGGTGATCGTCTGTTCCAAAGGAGGATTCCTGCCGCAGTCGCTGGGCGTCGAGTGGTTCCAGGAACAGTACGGCACGGGCGAGGAGCCGGCCATCAGCTTGGACGACCTGGTGGCGGACTGCCATTGCATGCACCCGCTTTATTTGCAGGACCAGTTGGAGCGGAGCCGCCGGAACCTCGGTCTCGAAACCATCGACATCTACTACGTGCACAATCCGGAGACGCAGTTGGGCAACGTGCCGCAGGAGGTGTTCTGGGAGCGGCTGGAAAAGGCGTTTGCGTTTCTGGAGCAGGCGGTGACCGAGGGCAAGATCCGCGCCTACGGGCTGGCAACGTGGAACGCGTTGCGCCTGCCGCCGGGGCAGGCCAAGCACCTGTCATTGGAACGTGCCAAGAAGATCGCCCGGTCGGTGACGGAAAGCGGGGCGGACCATTTTCAGTACGTGCAGTTGCCGTTCAACCTGATGATGCGCGAGGCGGTGGGGCGGCCGACGCAACCGCTCAATGGCAAGAACACCTCCGCTGTCGTCGCCGCGCGGGAGTTGGGATTGATCCCGGTGGTCAGCGGCTCCATCGCGCAGGGCAAGCTGGAACCGCTCTCCGAAGAACAGCGGCACCTGTTCGGCGACGCCCCCTTCAACGACCTGCAAAGGGCGTTGCAGTTCACGCGCAGTACGCCGGGCATCGCCACCGCGCTGGTGGGCATGAAGCGCCTGAACCACATCGAGGAAAACCTGGCGGTGTGCCGGGAGGAACCGATGGACGGGGCGCAGTTCAAGGCGGTTTTCCAATCTCTGTAGTTAGACACATCTTTGCTCATTTTGGGCGTTCATTCCTTTTTCCTCAATAATCCGAAAAATGTTTCTACTCGAAACCACTTGGAAACAAAGGAGTTGCGAAATTTTAACCAAAAAAATCAATATAACCTGACAAAACTGTAGAATTTTCGGGAAAATGTTATATACTTCGCGTTCGCAGGATCATTTCTTGCGTAGCAAGTACACATTTTATTGGCTGGAAAGCTGGTTGTTCAGGCCCTTCCTGAGGGTTTAAAAACCAGTGCATAAATCGCTTTTGGACCGGGGAGGGGAACTTTGTCCGAAAGCCGATGTGGCGCTTTTGCGGCTGACGAGCGCCCGGATTTTGTATTTCACCCCTCCTCAAAATCAGCCAGACATCCAAACAATCCACTCAGGGACGTCCGTATTTGGGCGGGCACATTCTTCAGGAAAGCGCGGAAGGGTTTGCCAAAAAAGGCTCCACTTCGGAGCACCTAAACTATATCCGTTCACCCGTATTCTGTCAAACAAAAACTAATAAATTGGCCGCCCAGTATAAAAAAATCGATTTGAAGGAAGTGGGGCAGCGCATCCGCAGTTTGCGCGGGTCATTGAGCCAGCTGGCGTTTGCCCGCAAACTGAATGTGCACCAGGTGGACATCAGTCGGCTCGAACGCGGCGAGACGGTGAATCCTTCGCCGGAACTGTTGCTGAATATCTGTCGATTGCAGGAGCCGACGGTGAGCCTGGAATGGCTGGTTTCCGGCGAGGGACCCAAAGTAAAAGATTCGGTTCAGAAAAACGAGGGTAGGGTCTCAGCTGCGGAGGAGGAATTTCTGCGCCTCAGCGATGTGTATCGGAATGCATCCCCCAACTTCAAAGCCTCGCTGGACCACCGGGAGATGGTGGATCACCTGGCTTTCAAGAAAAAATGGTTGCAGGAAACCCTTCAGGTTCAAGAAGACGGGCTGGTGCTGATCGAGGCCATCAGCGACAGCATGGAACCGACCTTGTCCCCGGGTGACCTGTTGTTGATCGACGGTTCGGTGAATTACATTCGCGACGACGGCATATACTGCCTGCGAACGCCAAGAGAGGAGGTGCTGTTAAAACGCCTCCAAAGACTGCCGGGTGAGGGGCTGGCCGTCAAGTCCGACAACCCCAAATACGAGCAGTTCATTCTGTCCGAAGAAGACATCCCGCGTTATGCCATCATCGGCCCGGTCATCTGGATTGGCCGTCGGTTCTGACCCCTTTCCCGCACACTTACCCTTATTTTAATCAGTCAGGAAATTCGACGATTCGCACCGCCTCTTTGAGGTTGAGGAATTTGGCGCTCAGGCGCAGTCCCGTCTTCCGGCAGTGTTTCAGGTTGATGTGCAGGGTGTAGCGCATGGACCCGTTGTCTGCGGACGTCAGTACGAACTGGATCATGCCGTCTTTTTTCGTGAATCCTTCCATCTCGCTCACTGTCACGATGGACCGGCTGGAGATGAGTTCCCTGAGGTCATCCCAACGGATTTTTTCGGAGGGCAATACATAAAGGAGGTGGCATGATCGGATCGATTCGGCAAGTTCCGTGTTAACGGAGAGAAAAGGCAGGATGCCCCGAGACAGGATTTCCAGATGCACCGGCCGGCCCTGTATGGAAAAACCGGATTCAATGATGAGCCGGTCAATGGTCCGGGCCATGCCCTCGACATCATGACCCAGTACGCAGAAATTGATCGGACTGTCGGATGCTCCCAGCTTCGATGAAGGCCACGTCGTGTATTCGGCGATGTAGCGCAGGTAAGCCACCTTGAGTGCCGTGGCTTTGGCCTGGTCAAATTTTTCCGGAACCTGGCCTACGATCATCTGGGAAGGGAGGTGGAAACCGGAAATAAAGAGCCATGCCATCCCGAGCAACAGCATCGCCCCCCACTTCCTTTGCATTGGGTGTTTTCCCTGAAACCGGACCATTTCAATATCTCCAGACCACTTGTCCGAAGACGGAGCGTTCAATGAGCGAAAGGTCTGTGGTCTGGGCGGTGCCGGTCGCGAGTTCAAGATGATGCGGGTCGAGCAGGTTGCGTCCCACCACGCTGAACTCCCAGGAGGGACTGGGACGCCAGCCGAGACGCAGGTCCAGCCGCGTGTAGGATTTGATCCGGGTGGTGCCGGCCAGAATGGAGTCCACGTAGTAAAGAATCTGGTCGAATTCGAACTGGCGCGGCAGGTCGATGTGGGAGCGCACGTTGAACTGGTACATCGGGTCCACCTGTTCTTCCTGGCCGATGGTGGTGTCCTGGCTTCCCGGTTCCAACTCCAGGTTCAAATCGAACCAGGTGAATGCCGTTTTCAGTTGCCACCAGTCCAGCGGGTTCCAGTTGACTGCGGCCTCCACGCCGTAGCTGTACCCGGACTTGCGGTTCTGGAAGGTGAGCGGCACCACCGGGTGGGCCGGGGCGGGAGTGGCTTCTACAAACACGGCCCCCTGTTCAAGCGTCCTCAGGTTTTCGTAAAAATTCATGAACGTGGCGATGTCCACCAGCAGGTCTTTTCTCGGCTGAACCCGGTATCCCAACTCCAGTGCGAGTACGTCTTCCGACTCAAAGTCCTCTTTGCCAATGAGCGCGGTGATGGCCGGCCCGGCCGGACCCGGCTGGTTGATGCGCAGGGAATCGTCGCCGCGGGACGGAATGCGCACCGCGCGGGACACCGCCGTCCATACGGTGTGTTTGGGGTCGGGTGTCCACAATAGACGCGCGCTCGGCTGGTACTCGAAACCGGTGTAGTTGTTGACCGAAAGCTTGGTGCCGACGGTCAGGGTCCACAGGTTCGGCGACAGCACGATCTGGTCCTGCACAAAGCCGCTGGTGATGTAACTCAACCGGCGGTCGGGGTCGAACTGGAAGCCCAGGGTGTTTTCAAAGGAGTCGTCGTAGAACCGGTGGCCGAATCCCCAGATGATTTCATGGCGCGGTCCCATCTGGAACCGGTGCTGGAAATCCAGGTCGTAAGTGTCGATGGTCAGGTCCGCGATCTGGAAGGTGCGCCGGTGCTGGCGGTTGTAATAAAACTGCAGGGAGAAGTCGGAGTCCTCGCTCAACTTTCGGTCCCATTTTGCGAGGAACATGCCGCCGTCGATCTTCCAGTTGCTTTGCTGAACGCCGGCCTGGGGCGGAGCGAACGAGACGAATCCGTTCCGGTTCCTGCGCTCCAGCTCTCCGTCATAATAATTTCCGGAAAAGGTGAAGGTGTTGGATGAGGAGTGGTTCCAGTCCACGCGAAACCCGCCGCGTCCCACACGGTAGTCGTCCACTCCTTCCATGCCCTGCATGGTGTCGAGCGGGGCGCGTTGCACATATTTTCCCCAGACGCGGTAGGCGGTTTCCGGACTGGCCTGTCCTCCGTAACGGAAGGAATCGATGGTGTGGACCATGGTGCCGGCCCCCGCGCTCACCAGGCCCCCCTGCGTGTGCTGTGCGGACTTGGTGATGATGTTGATCACGCCATTGACCGCGTTGACCCCCCACAGTGAGGCCCCCGGTCCGCGGATCACCTCGATGCGTTCGATGTCTTCCAGGATCAGGTCGACCTCGTCCCAGAACACTCCGGAGAACACCGGCGTGTAAATCGACCGGCCGTCGATCATCACCTGAAGCTTGTTGGCGAACCGGTTGTTGAAACCGCGTGCGGAAATGGCCCAGCTGGCGGAATCGATCTGCGCCACCATCATGCCCGGCACCAGCCTCAGAGCTTCCTGCACGCTGGTGGCCCCGGTGCGGCGCAGGTCTTCTCCAGTGAGCACATAGATGGCGGATGCGGTTTTGTAAACGGGTTGTTCTTTTTTGGCGGGAGAGGTGACGGTGATCTGGAACAATTCCTCCAGCGGCACCTCCATCAAGGTATCGTGCGGCTCCGAAAAAACCGGCGGCGCTTCCACCGCAAACGATTCCCCGGGTTCAGCAAAGCCCGAATGGGCCTGTGTTAAGATGCTCCCGGTAAAGAGCAGGAAGAATAAGAGAAGCCTCGGGAATCGATAGAGCATGTCAAGGGGGTTACCTGCCGATCCAATCAAGCGAAATTCAGAAAGGCCCAGAGAGGGTGCAGGAAGTTCGGGACCGCATTCAATTATAGTTTTCTGTTTCGGGTATTCAAATTCTGTTCATACCCTTTTGGCTTGACCTGGAGCCGTGATAAATAATTGAAACCGCTTTGTTTGAATCTCTATGCTGGCGCCTGGTCCCTCCCTTATCGAAACCCGGGCTTTGGAACATTAATTATTGCGGATTTTGTATGAAGGGGAAACCCTCAAAGTCCCTGTGAACCGTGAAATTTTCAAATATATCGGTTTTTCGAAAAAGGGCCAGCGTCTTCGGACGGGAAAATATTCCGGGTTTGCGTTTGGGGCCCGGGGGAGTATCATTCCGGTTTTTGGTCTGCCGCGTGGGCGGGGATAAAGAATAAAACGGCGAGGACGGAAACATGGCCATTTCTGAAAAGGTGTTGGGGTTCATGGAGCGGGCTTCGTGGATCCGCAAAATGTTTGAGGAAGGCATCCGCCTGAAGCAGGAATTCGGCGAGGAAAACGTATTCGATCTGTCCCTCGGCAATCCCGTGGCGGAACCGCCGGAAGCGGTGAAGGCGGCCATCGTCAAAGCCGCGCAGGACCCTGCACCGGGCAGGCACCGCTACATGCCGAACGCCGGGTTTCCCGATGTGCGCGCCGCCATCGCGAACGCCCTGTCGGCGGAATGCAAGGTGACACTGGGTCCGGACGACATCGTCATGATCTGCGGCGCCGCCGGCGGGCTCAACATCGCCCTCAAAACCCTGCTCGATCCGGGTGACGAGGTGATCGTTTTCGCGCCGTACTTTGTCGAATACTTTTTTTACGCAGACAACCACGGCGGCCAGGCGG